>JALVTE010000065.1 GCA_027024155.1 Campylobacteraceae bacterium | reverse complement strand
TCTATAGCCTTAAATTATTTGGTTATAATTATACTAAAAGAAACTCAGATTATACATAATAATTTGCAAAAGATTTACTATCTGAGTAAAAGTTAGGGGTAGCTATGAAGCTTTTGGTAAGTGCCTTGGAGCACTCGGCAAATGTGCATTTAAAGTCTGTTTTAAAAGAATTAAATTGCGATTATGAACTGCAAGGTATATTTAGCGAAGAGTTAGGTAACCCAATAGTCGATATGCAAAAAGAGGCAATTATGGGCTTTAGCGATGCTATAAAAAAGCTTCCATTCTTTTTAAAGCTAGCAAAAGAGATGACAAACTTAGCAAAAGATGCAGATAAAATACTTTTAATAGATAGCTCTGGTTTTAACTTACCCCTTGCAAAAAGGATAAAGAAAAAATACCCAAATAAAGAGATAATTTACTACATTTTACCACAAGCTTGGGCATGGAAGAGAAAAAGAGTATTTACATTAGCTAAAAATATAGATAGACTCTTAAGCATACTACCATTTGAACAAAAATACTACCCACCAAATGCCAATATAGAGTATGTAGGGCATCCACTACTAGACCAAATTAGTGAGTATAAAACAAGTTTATCTAACAAAGATAAAAACATTGTCTTTATGCCAGGTAGTAGAAGAGGAGAAATTAGTAAACTAATGCCAATTTTTAGAGAGTTTAGCTCTAAATTACAAAACAAAAATTTAATTTTAGTTGTTCCAAAACACTTAAAAGATAACGCTAGCTTGTATGGTGACACATCAGCCTTTAATATAACATATGATGCAAAAGAGGCATTAAAAAAGGCAGATTTTGCCTTTATATGTAGCGGAACAGCTACACTAGAAGCCTCTATTATTGGTACACCTTTTATATTAGTTTATAAAGCCAAACCAATAGATTACTTTATAGGCTCTAAATTAATAAAACTAAACTATATAGGTTTAGCAAATATCTTTTTTGAACAATCGGGCAAAGAACCTATGCATCCAGAGTTAATACAAGAGGATGTTACAGCCCAAAATCTATACAATGCTTATATATCTTACGATAAAGAGAAGTTTTTAGAAAATTCAAAAGAGTTAAGAGAGTATTTAAAATATGGAAGTGCAAAAAGTGTTGCAAAAGTTTTATGTAACCAATAAAGGTAATGCAATTAAAAACTTTTTGGTGTGGTAAGGGTACCACACCCTACGATAGAATTGAGTTTTTACTGTAGTATGCAGTGCCATCACTGCACCTTTATTAGCTTAGTCTAACTTCTCAACCACTCTAATAGAGTTAATATCATCATTTTGTGTAATGCTATCTAAATTTTTAAAGCTCTCTATGTCATCTTCGTCGATTCCACCAAATACTGTATGTACACCATCTAAGTGTGGAGTATCAACAAATGTAATAAAGAATTGGCTTCCACCTGTATCTTTACCTGCGTGTGCCATAGATAGGGCTCCTCTTTTATGTCTTACGCCGTTATCTGTCTCACAAGCAATCGCCCAGTCTGGTCCGCCTGTTCCTGCTAGAGTTGGGTTTGTTTTAGAGTATGGGCAACCACCTTGTGCCATAAATCCTGGAATTACTCTGTGGAATTTTAAGCCATCGTAAAAACCGCTATTTGCCAAGTGTGCAAAGTTTGCTACTGTATTTGGTGCATCTTTAGGGTATAGTTTTACTACTATCTTACCCTTGTTTGTATCTATAATTGCATACTGCAACTTGTTTAGTTCTTCTTCGCTTAAATTATACTCTTTTGTCTTTTTTTTGCCGAACATAATCGCTCCTAATAGTTTTTTGGGTATGATTATACCAAAAAAATTGGAGTTATGCACCATGGAGCTTTGTATCGCACTAGATTTACCCAATATTGAGCAAAATTTACAACTATTAGAGAGTATTAAAGAGCACAACAACCTATGGATAAAGGTAGGTTTTAGAAGCTACATTAGAGATGGCAAAGAGTTTTTAAAAAAGATAAAAGAGATAAACCCAACTTTTAAGATATTTTTAGATTTAAAATTATACGACATTCCAAACACAATGGCAGATGCTAGCGAAGAGATAGCAAACTTAGGTGTAGATATGTTTAACGTTCACGCAAGTAGCGGAAAAGTGGCAATGCAAACTGTAATGGAGCGTCTATCCAAGCTAGAGAAACGCCCGATAGTATTAGCAGTAACCGCCCTAACCTCTTTTAGCAACGAAGAGTTTAAAGATGTTTACAGTCAAGATTTAGCCCCAACAGCAACAAAATTTGCAAAAGATGCATGTGAGGCTGGAATTGATGGTGTAGTATGTAGTGCATTTGAGAGTTTAGATATTAAAAAGAGTACAAGCAAAGAGTTTTTAACACTAACCCCAGGCATTAGACCATTTGGTGAAGATGCAAACGACCAACAAAGAGTTGCAACAATAGAGTTAGCAAATAAAAACTTAGTAGATTTTATAGTAGTAGGTCGCCCAATTTACAAAAGTGAAAATCCATCTGCTAAAGTTAAACAGATTTTGGAAAGGTTAGAGCTAAACTTCTAACCTAAACACACACAATCAACAATCAACTATTAACTATTAACTATTAACTATTAACTATTTCACAGGGTGTCCAAGTGCAGTAGCATGCTCCATACCTTGTATCATAAAGTAAGAACCTATAGCAAATAGTACTAAAATAATTAATGGTGCATATTTTTGAAACATTTTTTCTCCTTATCCAATTTTTAAGCCTACCAAAAAACCTGCAATAAGTCCAACCCCTGAAGATTGGTCTATATTACCTATTTTTTCATATATAAAATTTCCAAACATTTTAAGTAATTCTATAATTCTATCTAAACTACTTGAAAAGTCAATATTTTTAATCTCTTCTATTCTACTATTATCTAACCAAAAAAGAGCTATAATTGCAACAATTAAAACAATAAACATTAACTTTATACTTTTTTTTAACAAATAACCTATAGTAAATCCAAAAATAAAAGAAGCACCAAACTTTGTACTACTTATATCTTTAAAAATTTTTGAATCAAATATATCAAAATTCATATTAATTTATCTCTTTTCTTAAGTATTGTCCTTACAAATTTTATATTATGCAAGAAGCTTATTATACAAAAATTATTATTTATTTAAGAGTATATATAATAATTTATTTTTTTTGTGTAAAAAATATTATTTTTTATGTGATTTTTATGTTCTTTAAACTTAGTTAAATCGAATTTACGGCATAATTACATTGTTTACAAAATAATTGTAAACAAATATTCAACACTAAAGAGAGTAGCAATGAAAAAGAAACATAACATTTTATCATTAACTTTTATCTTTTTAATAAGTTTTACATTACATTTAAGTGCATTAAACTACTCTACGAGTAAGAATTTTTTAAATTATAATTTAATATATGCATCAGGTAAAATTAGATATGGAGATTTATATAAATTACAAAGAGAATACAGTAGAATTAATAATAATAAACAGACAATATTAGTTTTTAATAGTGCTGGTGGAGAGTTAAACGAAGGCTTAAGAATTGGTGAGTTTTTAAGAGCAAATCATATAGGTAGTGCAGTAAATAGAAATGGTATTTGTGCAAGTAGCTGTGCTCTAGCATTTTTAGGAGGAAGAGATAAGTATAATAGAAAATTAATGATACTTCCTAAAAATTCAAAATTAGGTTTCCACTCATTTTATTATAGAAATAGCAATCAAGTAAAATTATCAACTATGCAAAAAGATTTAGCTAGTGTTTTAAGTTATGCAGACTATGTTCAAGCTCCACGACAGATAATAACAGAAATGTTTCAAACAAAATATACCAGTATGCATTGGACAACAAGAAGAGATAGAAGATTACTTAGAATAAGAAGAGGATTACCAACAGTTAATTTTATAGCTTCTAATAGCAATAAAAGTAGATATTACAAAAGAAATGCACCAACATACAGACAAAAAGTAGCCAGAAATCAGAAGCAATATGGAATAACGCAAGTAGAGTATGTAAAACGCTATATAAATAAAGTAAACTCTGTTCTTAACGCAAATAATGGAGTTGTTTTTAATAATGAAGTTGCATTAAACGATAGTAGCTACCAAGGATGGTTAAGTACTAGTTTAAAACATATATATGTAAGAAAAACAAAACTTATAAGTATAAATAAAGTAGAAGCAGAAATTGTTTATTCATTGCGAAATGGCAAAACAGTATGTTCAAGAAACACTTATAACTTAATTCAAAATAGCAATGGCTGGAAAATAGCTACAAAACAACATAGAGCTTGTAACTATAGCTCAAAAAGAGTTTTAAATAGAATTGGACGCTCATTACCGTAATATAAAGTTAATCAAATCTTTATTAAACTCCGCTATAGCCTTTTTGGCGGTAGCTATAAAACTTTTTGCATTAAGTTTATCTACATTTAATCTATAATGAAATAACTTCTCTTTGATAATATTTGAATTTTTTGCATTTATTAATCTAGCTTTTATAGATATGTCAGCATAAGATTTATCCCCATCTATTATATGGTAAAAATCTATAATTTGTGTCTCTAATATTACATCAGAATTAGCCTCTGAGTTATAACCTATAACACTTTTAAAAATATGAGCATTAGTAAGGTTTTTAATTAATTGACTATATATTAATCGATTCAATGGAGAGCTCCATTGGCTATATAGATAATAACTTGTTATACCAGCTCTTTTATAAAATATTTTACTACTTCCAAGAGCATCTAAAGATACTGGATAATTAACCATTAAAACTCTATTATTATGCACTTTTAAAGATGCTATATTAACATTACTAGATAAATCATAACTCTTTAGAGTAGTTGTTTTTACAGAGCATCCTGTTATTAATAGTATTGTAGTTAATAAAATAGTTTTTTTCATTCTCCTGGTCCTTTAGGTCGAGATTTTCCATTAAATATTGCACCAGCAGGATTTTGTGCTAAAGCTTTTAATTCATTTGCCAAATCTTTATATTCAACAGATAACTCTTTTAAATCTACAATAGTAGGTCTTAAAATTCTTTTAAAATTGTAGTCTCCTCGTTTTACTGTTCTATCTATCATATTAGAAGTTTTAGATACGCTAAGCATAGTTACATCTAAATCTTTTAAAAGCTTTGGTAGTTTTTTATTAATATTATTTAATGTAATATTTCCTTTTTTAGCTAACTTCTTATACTCGCTAAGTGTTGTTACAATAGATTTATTTATATCACGAGCTATCGTAACAAACTGCTTTAAAGAGCCACCACCACTAGCATTAATATCTTTTAATATATTATTTAATTTATCCTCTATATCGATAGCTTTATTTGTAACTTTAGTACCATTTACTAAGATTTTAGAAAAGTTATTTAAATTTTGATTACTTAATAGTTTATCTAATTTATTACTAAAAATTAGCAATTTATCTAAAGTTTGAGGCAAGGTATTAGAGACATTAGCAAGCATTGATATTTTAGTTTTTATTATAGAATTTTTACTATTAGGTTTAATATATTCGCTACTTGTGCCACCCTCTACATTTATATATCTTAAACCTGTTAAACCTTGACTTTTTAAAACAGCATACATATCTTTTGTAATTTTAATATCTTTAGCAATAGCCATATCTACTCTTACTTTAGATGGATACTTATTGCTTATAGAAATTTTAACAACTCTACCTACATTTACACCATTTAATTTAACCGCAGAATCTTTATTTAAACCATCTACTGATTCACTAAAATAAGCTATATAATTGTTATAGTTTTTATTACTTAATCCACTTTTAGCAAGCCAAAAAGCTGTATAAATAGCTAAAGCACTAAATATAATAACAAAAAGTCCTACCAATTTATAATTTATCTTTTCATACATTTAAATACTCTCACTTTTATACTCATTTTTAAAAAATTTCTTTACAAATGGATGATTTGACTTTAATACCTCTTCTAAAGTACCACTTGCTACTACTTTTTTATCTGCTAAAATAGATAACTTATCTACAATATTGTGTATTGTATCTAAATCGTGCGTAATCATTACAATAGTCAAGTCCAAAATATCACGCAAACTCACTATTAACTCATCAAATCCTCTAGCACCGACTGGGTCTAAACCACTTGTTGGCTCATCTAAAAACAGAAGTTTAGGGTCAAGTGCCAAAGTTCTAGCAAGTGCTGCTCTTTTTACCATACCACCACTTAATTCATGTGGATATAGATATTTAACACTTGCATCTAAGCCCACCATTTCTAACTTTTCATCAATAATGTAGTTTACCATTTTTTTTGAAATATTGGTATACTCTTTTAATAAAATAGCAATATTATTAGCAACTGATAAAGAAGTAAACAGTGCACCAAACTGAAACAATACACCCCAATTTTTCTTTAATTCTATTATCTCTTTATTACTTAAATTATTAATATTCTTTCCAAATATATAGATATTACCACTTGTTGGTTGTAGTAACATTGTCATCTCTTTTAGTAATACCGATTTACCAGCCCCACTCTCTCCAAGTATCCCATATATCTCATTTTGTTCTACTTCTAAATTTATTCCATCATGTACAACCTTAGAGCCAAACTTTGTTACTATATTCTCTATTTTTACTACACTTTTCATATTCCAAGCTCCGTAAAAATTACTGAAAAAATTGCATCACAAACAATTACAAAAAATATAGCATTAACAACACTTTTTGTTGTCTCTTTTCCAATACTTTCAGTATTTTGGCTAACTCTTAACCCATGAAAAACACCAATAATTGCGATAATAAAAGCAAAAAATGGTCCCTTAACTATACCAATAAGATAATTCTTTAAAGATAAAACTTCATAAACTCTATTTAAAAATATATCAAACGAGAGTCCAATTTGTGCCTTTGTTGCAACCATTGAACCAAAAATACCTATAACATCAGAAAAAAAGATTAAAATAGGCAAAGCAATAATAAGTGCAACAACTCTAGGTATTACTAAAAAATAAAAAGGCATAAAACCCATTGTCTTCATTGCATTTATCTCTTCCGTTAATTTCATAGCACCTATCTCTGCCGTATAAGATGAGGCTGTCCTACCAGCAACTACAATGGCTGTAATCATAGGTCCAAGCTCTCTTGCAATCGATATAGCACTTGCATCTACAACAAAAATATCTGCTCCAAATTTACTAAGTTGAACAATAGTTTGGTATGCAATCACAACACCGACCAAAAAAGATGTCATACCAATAATTGGCAGAGCATTTATACCAGCTGTATTAATAAAATATATAGTCTCTTTAAATCTAAAATTAGAAGGCTTCTTAATAATATATAAAGATTTAATAAAAAGTTCCCCAAAAAATGATAAAAAACTAAGGATATATCTATACGCTTCTATAAATTGTTTACCAAGATTTTCTATAAAATTATCTTTTCTTATTAAAATTTTTGGTTCTTTATTGTAACTCTTCTCTATTAAATCAAAAAGTCTTTTATATCTCTCATTTGCATACTTTATATCAACTTGTAAACCATTACTTATTATTTTATTTTTTAATATAAATAGCAACAAAGCTCCACTACTATCTAACTCTATTACACTGCTTAAATCTATAACAATACTCTTTGTAAAAAAAGATAATTTATCTAAACTTTTCTCTACTTTGTCTATTGTACTAACTAGCCATACACCATAACAATATACATAAGTAGTACCATTGTTCTCTTCTATTTTATATTTTATATCCATAACAAATTATATCTAAAAATAATTGCATATATTATTTTTTTTAGATAACATTGTATTATGAAAAGAATATTTATACTCATAGTTACAAGCACAATTCTATTTGCCCAGAATGAGAGCAACTCTACAGAAGCAAACTTACCTATTATAATGGCTCTAAATAAACTAACAGGCTTAAATATAGGCAAAAAAACCAATGTAAACATTACCCTATACGCAAAAAACCCATCAACAATATGTTCTTTAAAAATAAAAAATATCTATAATCCATACAATAAAGATATTACAAAAGATAAATTCAAAACAATAAACTTAAAAGCAGGACACTATTTACTTACAAAAATAACAAATATTTTAAAAGGAAAATACGAATTCGAATATAGCTGGTATAAAAACAACAAATTAATAGATAGCTATATAAAAGATATAAGAATATTCGAGTATCATAATAACAAACATAAATTTTATAAAAAATTACTAATTACAAAAAATATAAAAGTTATTGATGCTTGCAAATAGCGTAAATTTAAAGGAGTCTATTTTGCTTATATTAGGAATAGGTAATATATTACAAAAAGATGACGGAATAGGAGTTTATGCTTCTACATATTTAAAACAAAACTATGACTTCTCTGAAAATGTTGAAATTATAAATGGTGGTGTAGAGGGTATAAATCTATACTCTATTTTTGAACAAAACGAGCATATATTGATATTGGACTCAATAGAATTAAAAGATGAACCAGCTTCTATATACCTAATCCCCTCTTATGAGTTAAGCGGACATGGCTTAAACAGTGGCGCTGCACATGAAATTGGTGTATTACAATGCATAGATATGCTAGAACTCCAAGGCAAAAAAACACCAAAAGCTACAATACTAGGAATTATACCTCAACATATAACATTCGATATATCCCTAAGCGACACATTAAAAAACAGCTTTGAGAACTACATAAAAACCGCCCTAAACTACCTAGAAAAAAACGGAATAAAAGCCACCCAAAAAGAGAAAACAACAACTCTCGAAGAGATTATTAACGAAGTAAAAAGAGTATAACCATTATAAAATGCTTAAAGCTTAACTTTCCGTCATTTCTGCGAAATTAGAAATCTAAGTATATTGGTTAATTGGTCATTGGTATATTAGAAATTATATAACACTCCTCCAATACACCAATAACTAATACACCAATGCACTAAAATCGTAACAGGATAATTTGTAATATCTCTAATTGTGTGGCACAGCCACACCTACAATTCTTAATTCTTAACTCTTAATTTTTAATTAAACTCTCGTTTCCCACCCATCATAACTAGCACCATACTCTTCACAAATATCAATAAGTTTTAGTGTAAGTTCATCAATATCGGTATAAAATGGTTTGTCATCTCTAAAAATAACTACTCCTTCTACGCCATTTTCACTCTTTATATCTTCGAGTTTTTCAAATTTATCCTCTTTTAGCACATTTAAAAGCTCTTCTCTCTGCTCTTGTGTAGAGTTTGTAAAATATATTTTATGCTCTATAATTCTTGAAAGCTCTAGCGTATCACCCTTAGCTTTTAAGGCATCGCAAACTTTATGATTTTGGATAATTTGCCACTCTTTAGCATTTGGAAATAGCAAATTCTTATAATAATTCCACTCACTATCTTCTTGGAAGCCTGTTGAAATCTCATACTCAGTATGTTCATCTAAAGCATACTCTAAAAAGTCTTGCCAATTATAGGTAAATTGCAAATAATAAAGAAATGTTACATATCCATCATTTATAATACGCCCCACATACTTACCAATTCTAAATTTAATTAAAGAAGCCTCTAGCTTATCTTCTAAAAACATAATCTCAGGCTCTTCTTCTATACTTAAAAGCCCATTCTCTTTAGGCTCTTTTAGCTTAACTTTAATATAAGCAATAGTTGGATAGATGTATTTAAAATTCTCAACATCCATCGAAATACCCGCATTAAATAAAATAGAAGCCGGCTTACCCTCTAAACTCTTCATATAAATTTCCCAATACTCTTGCACTGTGCACTCCTTCGTCGTTTGAATTAATAATATAGTATATTTGTATATTAGTTATTGGTTTATTACTATCTACCAATAACAAATACACCAATAACCAATAACTAACTCTTAATTCTTAACTCATTTCAACGCTCATTAAATACATATCTTCCCCATCAAGCACCTTAACCCTTAAACTTTCACAGTATGGACAGTAATATCTAACTTCATCTACTTCAAAAACCTTATAGCAGTCTCGGCATTCCAGTTTTAATTTTTGCTCATTTATAACAAGTTCGGCATTTTCACACATTGTCCCCTCTTTAAAGGTATCGAATGCGATTTTCAGTAAGTGTATCTCTATACCACTCATTACTCCAATTTTGCAAATAACTTTGCTAATCTCTTTTGCTCCATTTTGCTCGGCAACCTCTTCGCATTGGTTTATTAAAGCTTGTACTACGCTATATTCATGCATTCTTTAACCTCTCTGGTGTTTTTAGTGGACAGACTTTATAGACAAAATCATATCGCAGTTTATGAAACTCGCTATTCTCATCCCAAAACTCTGGGTGCATTATCTTTATCTCATCCTCTTTACATCTATCTATGTAGGCTTCGTTTTTTTGCAAGTAATCCTCTTTATCCCATAAAAAATCCTCAAAAGCATCTTCGTCGGCAATCAAATCGTTACAAAAGTTCTCTAAGTTATCAAAATAGTTCTCTTCATAAACTTCATCTACTAAGCCTATATTTTGTGCATATGTTGCACTAATTGGCAAACACTCTTGCAGTAACTTATTAGATAACTCTTTACCTACCCTTTTAGGCAGAGTGTAAGTATGGTATTCACTACCACTTAACCCCAATGTCTTATAATGAGGATTCAGCACACTATTTTTATGGGCTACCACATAATCGCAAGCAGTTGCTAAAAATACACCACCAGCTCCAGCATTCCTATGTAAACTTGCAACCGTAATTACATCTTCAGCAAAAATAACAGAGCGAACCAAGTCGTTTATTGCATTAATATTACTCCATCCATCCTCTCCACTTTTAGCACTATCTTCTAATATATTTAAATTAATGCCATTACTAAAGAAATCCTCACCACCCATTAAAACAACCACTTTAACCTGCTCTTTTATATACTCAAAAGCATACTTTAACCGCATACACTGCTCTGCCCTAAATGCCCCATTATGGAAGTTAAAATGTAAGTAAGCAATTTCGCCCTTTATATCGCAACTAATCTCATAAAAAGTGTTATAACTCTTATCAAATATTAAAGGAAGCCTATGCTCTTTAATACCCTTTAGCCTACTCTTTAACACATAAGTAGCAGGCAGTTTAAAAGCACCAACCTCTTTTAAATGGCTAATCCAAACCGCCCCATCACTAGTTGCTACACAAATAGCCCCATCTCTTTTAGCTAAAATCTCTTTAGGCTCTCCTCTAAACTTATCTTCTCTATGCACACCAAATAGATAACACTTAACCCCTAAAATTTCATCAAGTACACCTGGATGGCTATCGCTCATATATATCTTTTTAACAATCTCATCAGTAGTATCTCTCTCCCAATCAATGGCTCTATCTTGCTGAGTTAAATACTGATGCATAAGAGTATCTGGCTGTTTAGCAGGCACAAACTCGCTACTAACAATCCTCTCTAAAAGCAAATCCAAAGCCCTAGAGGCACTATTTAAAACCTCTCTTCTATAGATACTAGCCTTATAGCTATCTCTCATAGCAAAACAAACTTCTGCATAAACATCACCACCATCAAACTCTTCATTCGCCCTTAAAATAGTAACACCCCATTTCTTTACGCCCTCTCTAATAGCATTATCAAGTGCATATGCTCCCTTATCTCCCGCAATACCAGGATGAACAATAAAAGTATGATACTTACAAAAAACTTCTTTAGGTACAAACTTTTTTAAAAACGGGCATACAACAATATCTGGGCTAAAAGCCTCCACCTCACTAATCATTTGCTCATTATTAATAGCATAAACCACATCTACACTATGCCCCAAATCTTTAAACTTGGTATATGCCATTTGAGAAAGAGAGTTAAAGGTGCTTATTAGTAGGGTTATTTTCATAATTCACTATATTCTTTACAAAATTTAATTGATATATTTTCTAAAGTTGGTAACAGATCTTCATATTTATTTTCAAAAAAGTAAAAAATAGTAATTTCTGAGGCATATAAACCTCTATCTCCTACTTCACCTTTTTTTATATTTGTTTCACTTTCAAAAATATTATTCATGATTTTTCTTAATTTTTTTAGTCTTTTCATTTTATCTTTTTTATATTCTTTAGATATTTTGGCATATTGGGTTAACCTAATATAATACCCCTTTTTATTTTTGTCAATTCTCCAAAAAATTGATTCTTTTTTTTCTCCATACATTTTAGGTTTTTGTATAATAGTTAACTGTGTCCAAGGATTACCACCTTTATTTGCCTTATAGTTGAATTTTAATTCTTCTACTTTTTCTTCAAGCTTTTCATGTAATAAACTTAAAAAAAATCTTTGTGCATCTATTTTAGAATAAATTTTAGGGTCACTATTTTTAACTTTGTATTTTATTTGTTTAAATTTATGAATATAATTTTCCTCAATATAATCGTAATACTGTTCTACTATTTGACAACAATTTTTAAAAGGAAATAATGCTTTTTGTATATCTTCTGCTCCAACGACTGTATAACCATTATCGCCAGCTTCCAATCTTTCTTTGTAATCAATGAAAGATAATTTCATATAGATATACTTATAACAATCAGGTATTTTCTCTTTATATACTTTTAGTTGATTAGAGTGAATAGTTGAAGTAGTTTTATTTTCAAATAAAATCTTCTTATCATTATCCATGGTAATCAGTAGATCTGTATTAAATTTTTGCTTTTCTATTTTTCTTATTACTGAACTATTAGAAAATCCTTTAATGTTTAAATTGTCTAAAAAATCAGCCTTATACTTAGATAAGTTATCAGTTTTTAACTCTTCAAATAGCCAAGCAAAAAAAGCATCCATTACTAACTCTTTTGGTGCATAATTGAATATATTATTTCCCATTATTTTAACCTTGTTTTATTAATCTCTTCTTTAGCTTTTTCTCTTTCTTTCTCATACACTTTAAGAGCTATTTTTATTACCTCTTCTTCACTTATACCCATCTCTTCATCAAAATTAAAACTTAACTCTACAGACATAAAAGCTCCTTAATTAGTAACATTTTTAGCCATAAAAAGAGGCAAAAACTCTACTTTAATACCTTTTATCTCTTTTTTGCCAACTCTGTTTAAATTTAGCAAATACCCCTTTAGCGGTTTATAGTTTTCTAAAAAGTAGTGAAACGATTTACTAATTTTAAAATCACTTAAATTTGATTTTACTTCTATAGGCGTAGTATCGTTTAGTATAAAATCTACCTCTGCACCGTTTTTGGTACGGTAGTATTTTAAATCGTTATCTACTAACTCTCTAAAGACAAAATTCTCTAGCATTGCTCCGCTATCACCTCTATCTTCTAGCTTTAGAAAATTATTTATTATTACATTTCTTAAACCTAAATCGAAAAAGAAAACTTCTGGGTTTTTAACTAACTCTACTCTTTTATTAGTAAAAAATGGCACTATTTTTTTAACAAGAAAAACTTTTTCTAAAATATCAAGATACTCTTTTAGCTTAATTGTATTAACACCAACAAGATTTGCAAGCTCATTATAGACTATCACATTCTCAATTTGTAAAGAGAGTGCCTTTAGCAGTTTATACATTTTAGCTTCATCTACAATTCCTGCAACATATTTTATATCTCGCAACAGATAGATATTTAGCAAGTTTTTCAGTACCTCTTTTTTCTCATCTTCATCATTTGCTAATACTACTCGTGGGTAACCGCCATATGTAATATACTCATCAAGATAGCTGTTTACTTTATCAATGATAATCGAAGAGGGGTTTGTTTCTGTACTGATTAATCTATATAAATTGTTATCTTTATAAGATAAATACTCTCCAAATGAGAATGAGTATAAATTAAAGACAAAAATACGCCCAGCTAAATATTTTACTGCATTTATAGAGAGCTCTACTGCTGATGAACCACTTATAAATATCTTTTTATTATCTACAGTATCGTAGATAAATTTTAAGTTTTTACCACCTGTTTTTGCGTATTGAAACTCATCTATAAATATGGTATCATAAGGCTCTATATAGAGCTTAATAAAACTTTTTATATCTTCTTGGAAAAGTATTTTTAGCTCAATATCTTCAAATGTTAAAAATATTGGATTTTTGCTTTTTTTATAAAACTCTTTTAAAAGTGTAGTCTTACCAACCTGTCTTGGGCCAAAAATAGCAATAATTTCTGGTTTATCAAGATATTTTTCTATTTTTTGCTCTAAAAATCTATTTATATACATTATAACCCTACTATTTTATTAATATTTTATATTTTAGCGTGGTTATAATTAAATTATAATTAATTTTAGTTTTATGCACTAGCAAATCCTTGGCAGTAATTCGCCTGTTGGGGTGTCTAAAAAGCGTTTTGTGCCATAACTGCTGTTTAGTATTACTCTTTGTTTGTGGGTGTCTGTAACTTTACCAATAATTGTGGCATTTTGGCTAAATTGTTTTAGTATCTCTAAAGCTCTACTTGCATCTTCGTTTTTTATTGCTAAGCAGAATGTGCCTTCGTTTGCTAGCATTGTTGGCTCGAAGCCTAGCATTTCGCATACCCCAAAAACTTCAGGAGATACTGGAATAGAGTCTTCTTCTACCTCTATACATATATCACTCTGTTTTGCCCACTCGTTAAGTACGGCAGATACTCCGCCTCTTGTGGCATCTCTTAGGGCTGTTATTTTTATACCTGCATCTATTAGAGCTTTTACTGTTGGGTATAAAGAGTTACAATCAGATTGTAAATTACTCTGTAACTCTATACCCTCTCGTGCTGTAAAGATAGTTGCCCCATGTGCTCCTATGTCTCGACTAACTAATATTGTATCGTCTTTACTTATATTGTTAGAGCTAATGCCCTCGTACTCTAGCTCTCCAATTCCGGAAGTGTTAATTATGAGCTTATCGATTGTGCCTTTTGGCATTACTTTGGTATCGCCACTAACAACCATTGCACCATTTACCTCTAACTCCTTTTTCATAGAGCGGGCAATTTTTTCTAACTCTCTTAAATCAAAACCCTCTTCGATAATAAAGCCTACAGTTATATATTTTGGTTTTGCTCCCATCATTGCTATATCGTTACAAGTACCACAAACTGCTAATTTACCAATATCTCCACCAGGGAAAAAGAGAGGTGTAACAGTAAAACTGTCGGTACTCATTGCTATTTTATTGGCATCTAACTCTAACACAGCAGCATCTTCGCTTTTTAATAAAATATCGTTTTTAAATGCTTTATAAAAAACTTTGCTAATTAGCTCATTATTCTCTTCGCCACCATTACCAGCCGATAAAGGAACACTCTTTTTCATACTACCTCCAAAATATTTAAATTGGTTTTATGCAGTGATAGCACCGCCAATACAATAATAAAATCATTGCAAAGCAATGTTTCCAAAACTATTCACTTATTCGTGCGACACAGTCGCACCTACAACTCTTAACTCTTAACTCTTAATTCTTAATTTCAAAGCAGGTTTCCATACTTATAATAAGCCGCACAAGCCCCCTCACTACTTACCATACAGCTACCTACAGGACTATTTGGCTTACAAGCGGTACCAAAAATTGTACACTCTGTTGGGTGTGCCATACCACGCAGTATATCTCCACAAATACATAATTTATGGTCTTCTACCTCTTCTATTGGTAGTACATCTTTATAGATAATTTCTGCATCTAAATTAGCATACTCCTTTTTTAGCTTTAGTCCACTATTTGGTACATTGCCAAGCCCACGCCACTTAAATAAAGAGGCTTTATTAAAGTAAGTATCTATTAATTGTTGAGCTTTAATATTGCCTTCAAAACTAACTACTCTTTTATACTGTATCTCATTTTCACATCTATTTTCGCTAAATTGCTTGAGTATCTTTAGCACACCTTCCATCATATCTACTGGTTCAAAACCTGTTACTACTACCGGACGCTTATACTCTTTTGGGAATTTCTCGTAAATTTTAGAGCCTGCAATTACACTTACATGGCTTGGACCCAAAAAGGCATCTATTTGGTTATTGTAGCTATCTATATGTTCATCTCGACTATTTATAAGCTCTTCCATAACTTCTGGCACTGTTACATGGTTTATATGAAAGTAGATATTATTTATATTCTTCTTTATTACAGTATCTATTAAAACTGCTGTCATTGGGGTTGTTGTCTCAAAACCTATTGCAAAGAATATTATCTTTTTATCTGGGTTATCACTTGCAATTTTTATACATTCCATTGGTGAATATACAAACCGAACATCAGCCCCTTTAGCTCTGGCATTTTGTAAACTCCCTTTACTGCCTGGTACTTTTATCATATCGCCAAGAGTTACCAATATAACATCTTCTTGCATTGCTAAAATATAAGCGTGGTCAATTCTATGTTTTGGCATAATACAGACAGGACAGCCAGGACCATGTATAAACTTTACATTATCAGGCATTAATTGCGGCAAGCCATACTTCATAATTGTATGCGTATGCCCACCACACACTTCCATAATATTAATAGACCTATCTATCTTTTTAGCCTCTTGCTCAATTAAAGATGCATACGCTTTAATAGTTTTACTATCTCTAAAATCGTCATATAGATTTTTTAACTCTAAACTTTTCATTTCTTACCTTTATTTGAGCCTTTGTGTGGTAAGGGCACCACACCCTACAATTATAATAAAATAATTGCGAAGCGAAGTTTTTAAAACTATTCACTATTCACTTTTAACTATTCACTTATTTGTGCGACACGGTCGCACCTACAAATAACCATAAACTATCAGCTATAAACCATTAACTGTGCGGTTTTCGCACGCATCATCATCTAAAATAGCTTGCCTTCTCTCCTCTTCATCCATTAATTCTAATATCTCTTTATAGGTATCTATGGAGGCTAAGGCTTCCTCTTCATCTATTTTATTCATCACAAAGCCAATGTGTAAAAGTACATAATCACCAATTTTTACATCATCTTCGCCCATCATCATTAAGCTAGCCTCTCTCTGTACACCCATTGTATCGACAGTACAGATACTCTTATCTTCACTAATTTTTACTACTTTACTTGGAATTGATAAACACACAACTTCTCCTTTCAGTCGAAAAGTTGATAGTGGATTGTTAATGGTTGATAGTATTGATACAACCATCAACCATTAACTATTAACCATCAACAAACTTATCGCATTTTTCTTTTAAACTCTATCCAATCCGCAACAGCTTTAATACTCTCTATATCGTTTATATTTACCTCTAAAATATCTACATTTGGTTTTAGTTTTCTAGCCTCTTTTTTTTCTGATTCTATATCGTATTTAAAATGAGGTAAAAGGTCTGTTTTTGTTATTAAAATCAAATCTGCTTGTCTAAACATTACAGGGTATTTAGCAATTTTATCTTCGCCCTCTGGTACAGAGACAAGCACAATATTTAAATGTGTTCCAACATCATAACTTGCAGGGCAGACTAAGTTACCTACATTTTCAACAAAGAGTACATCTATTTCGTTTAAATCAATATCGTGCAATCCTTTATGAACCATAAATGCATCTAAATGGCATGCACTTCCTGTTTGTATTTGAACTGCATTAATGCCTTTGCTTTTAAGTCTATCAGCATCTTTGTTTGTCTCTAAATCACCCTCTACAACTGCAAAACTGAAATCTGCAACATCTGCCAAATACTCTAAAAGCGTAGTTTTACCACTGCCTGGGCTACTCATAAGATTAATACCAAGCACTCCACTACTCTCTAAATGGCTTCTGTTATGAGATGCCTCATGGTCATTTTTATCCAAAATTTTCTTTATAACCGAAATTGTCTTTTCATCATTAAGTTGTGGGTTATGATGCAAAGTCTCATGGGTAGCTTGATGCTCGTGACTATGGTCATGATGATGACTATGCCCTGCCCCTTCTGCTCCACCTATACTACATCCGCAATCTGTACACATATTATTCTCCTTTAAAAATGTTTATGGTAATGTGAATGGATAAAATTTTTATGTTTATGTTTATGCTTATGAATTAGATTAGCTCTAATTAACAACTCTAAATCTTCAAAAAGTCTATCCATCTCTCCATCAAAAATTATTTGATGATTCTCATCTAATACTATAGCTCTATCACTAACTTCATAAGCAAAAGATAAATCGTGTGTAGCTACTATAACTGTTTTATCAATTTCTAAAAGCATATCAATTATCCATCCACTTGTTCTTGGATCAACTGAAGCTGTTGGTTCATCTAGTAAAAGTAATTCTGGCTCATAAGCTAAAATTGACGCAAGCATAAGCTTCTGTTTTTCACCACCACTTAAATTTAGTGGATTACTATTAAGCATATACTCTATCTCAAAACTCTTCGAGATACTTTCGACCCTAGAGCTAATACTGTCCATATTAAACTCTTTTAAGCTAAAGGCAATTTCATCTCTTACAGTTGGGTTAAAAATCATACTCTCTGGGTTTTGAAATAAAATACCAATACTCTTTCTAAAACCTTTGTTAATATTTTTTTTAGAAATTTCTCTATTATTAATATAAATACTACCCTCTTTTGTAAAATATAATCCTGCAATAATACGCAAAAGAGTAGATTTACCACTGCCATTACACCCTAAAAGTGCAACTTTTTCTCCTTTTGCAACATTAAAGCTAATAGAATCTAATACTTTTTTATCTTCAAAATAGTAAGAGATGTTATTTAATTTAATCAAAAAGTCCCCTTGCTTTCATTGCTAAAGCCCTCTCTTTAGAATCTTTCATAGCTTTAGTAAAAAAGAATTCAAATACTCTTATAATAAACCCTTTTTCTCTTTCTCTTAGTTTTTTAATTACTCTTGCTTGAAAAGCTGTCTTTAAATCATAAAAACTCTTTTTATAAGATATTATTTGTGATAAAGTCACTATTAAAAGAAAACTTAAATCTTTGCTAAATGCAAAAAATTGTACCATATCCACTTTTCTAAAAAAGAGAGTTACAAAATAGGTAATAGTATAAACTTTTAAATTTATATATAACAAATACCAAAGATTTAAATCTTCTCTAAAAAAATACATTATACTGTAAGATATTGTAATAGCAAAATTAAAAATGAATATAGATTTTAAAACTTTTCTATTTATGCTTTTTATATTTCTTAAATCAGCACAGAAACAAATTAGTAAAATCAATGCTATATAAACAATATTATGCAAACTTAATATTACAAAAAGAGTAATAATAAATAGAACTCTATGAATTCTTAGCATTAAAAACCTTTGTTAAAATATAGAAAATTATAAAAATCATAATAATACCAATTATTGCACTTAAATAGTAACTACTAATATCACCTAAAGATGCAATAGTGTAATCTTTTATGGGAGAATTAAGTTCTTTTGTACTCTCAATTCCCTTCGGAATAAAACCAAGGCTATTTTTATAATACTCTTTACCCCACTCTCCCCATGCCGGTGCATTGGTTAAGAGACCAAGTGGAATAAGAGCAGTTAAAACTATAAGAACTATATAAACCCTTTTTTTCACTTTATAAACTCCAAATTTTTATTTTTAACATAATTATAAATTAATCCTGTAAAAATTGCTTCAACTACTCCAAAAAATAGCATATGAGCCCCCACCAAAGCAGGAATCGTTGTTTTTAATCCAAAAGGAAAATATAGTGGCATTCCATTTTTGGTCCAAAAAATGGGTTCTATTCCTAATAATATTGCAACCAACAAAGAAGAAGCAACTATTCCACTCCATCCTGCAAGATATGGGGCAAACTTATACTTTTTTAAAGCTTCAAAAACATAATATCCAACAAAAGCCCCTACAAAGCCCATAGTAAGAGAATTTGTTGCAAAAGTGCTAATTCCACCATCTCCAAAAATAATTGCCTGAATTAAAAGAACAATAGAGATAGAGATATATGCTATCCAAGGATTAAAAAGTATAGCTATCAATACAGCACCTACTGCGTGACCACTTGTTCCTCCAGGTATTGGAATATTTAACATCATAATAATAAAACTCATTGCACTCAACACGCCAATAAGAGGTAGAGTTTCTTCATTTAAACTGCTTTTTAATTTTTTAAATCCATATACCCATAGTGGTAGAGCAACTGCATAAGTAGCAATTACAACTGTTGGCGATAAATAACCATCTGGAATATGCATAATATACCTTTTTGAATGAATATTCATTATTGTATTACTTTTCTTTTAATTTTAAGTTAAAAATTCTATTTCTACTATAATTTAGGAACCAAACTGTATAATATTTTATGAATTGCCCATATTGTAACAACACAAAAATTTATAACCTTGCTAACAATCAAAAGAAGTGTGCTAGATGCAGGCGTAAATTCTCTGCTAAAAAGATAATACAAAAAGAGCTTTTGTGGGAATGCTTTGAAAAAGGTGTAAATGCTACTAATTGTGCTAAGAGCCAAAAAATGCACATAGCAACAGTACTAAAATATTTTATGAACTTTAGAATAGAGTTAGCACTAAAAGCAGATAAAGAGTACAATCAAAATGCCCATAAAGTAACAGGATACGACGAATATTTGTATCTACCAAAAAGTTTAAAAGTAGAAGCAAATATAAATAAACTACAACACTTCTTAACACTCTCTTATGATAATAAAGTTTATAATATTATGATGCCCTCAATCAAAAAATATGGCTCAAATCCAGACAAGCTATTACTTAAATACCTGCAATTTAACAGAGTATCCAAAATCTCCACTGCCCAAAACACCATAACAAAATTTTGGGACTACTTCGAAGAGTTTATCTTGCAATACAAAGGAGTAAATAGCGAAAACTTTATCTACTATCTTAAAGAGGCAGAGTGGAGGTTTAATTTTGAATTAAGAGTTAAGAATTAAGAGTTAAGAATTGTAGGTACGACCTTGTCGCATATATAAGTGAATAGTTTTGGAGACATTGCTTCGCAATGATTTTATTATACAAGGGTATGGTACCCTTACCACACCAAAAAATTCTTAACTCTTAATTCTTAATTTAATGACGCTGTTTGCCCCAAGGCAATTCCACCGTCGTTTGGTGGAATTTGGCTTGGTATATAGGCATTTGGGAAACGCTCTAGTAATAGTTCTAGTAAAACTCTATTTTGGAATACTCCTCCGCTTGCTACTAATGGTAGATGAGAGTAGTCTTTGTAAACTGTAGCGATAATTTCAATGAGAGTATTAAAAAATTTCGATACTGCTTTGCTTTTGCTATCTTCTTTTATTATAGCTTTTACAAGTAGGTGTATATCTATTTTGCCATCTGTATATTCAAATGGGTAGCTAGATTTTTCATCTCTGTTATATAACTCTTCTAACATTAATCCACTCTCTCCCTCGTAACTTACAACTTGATTAACCCCAACAAGAGAAGCTATTGCATCAAATAGTCGCCCAGCAGAAGAACTTAGCGGTGCATTAAGTCCTTTTTGCCATGCAATATAGAGTGCATTTAACTCTGTTTGGCTAAATGCTTTTATTGTTGGTATATTTAAATTTATTGCATTTTTACCGAAGCACTCAAAAAGCAGGCTCAGGGCTACTCGCCTTGGCTCTTTTATCGCCTTTTCTCCACCGAGTAGCTTAAAATACTCAATATGAGCAACCCTCTCAAAACCTTTATAGTCACATATTAAAAACTCTCCACCCCATAAGTTGCCATCGTCTCCAAGTCCAGTACCATCAAACGCAACTCCAAACACTTTACCCTTTAATTTATACTCTACCATTACCCCTAAAATGTGTGCAAAGTGGTGCTGTACCTCTCTTAACTCTACGCCTTCAAACTCTTTGGCTAGCTTGGTACTTTCATAATTTGGGTGCAAATCATGGGCGACTACCTCTGGCTTAAACCCATAAATCCTAAAGAGTGTTTCGATATTCTTTTTATAATACTCAACTGAACCAATAGAGTCTAAATCTCCAATATGTGGCGATAGTATAACCTCTCTATCAAAGCCAATAGCAACTGTACTTTTTTGGTTTGCCCCAAGTGCTAAAGTTTTTTGCTCTAATTTAAATGGCAATTTAACACTAATAGGTGTATAACCTCTGGCTCTTCTTAGCGTTATAACCCTATCTTTAACAACCATAAGCACTGAATCATCACAACCATTTACTATCTCTCGATTGTGTTCGAGCACTCCGTCATAAACATTTTGTAACTTCTCTAAACTCTTTATATTAGTACAAATTGGCTCATCTGTAACATTAGCACTTGTAGCAACTATTGGACGGTTTAACTCTTTTAAAATAAGCAGATGCAAAGGCGTATAAGGTAAAAACAAACCAATCTTACTAATATTTGGAGCAATAGAAGAATGAAGAGTTGAGAGTGACGAGTTAAGAATAACAATAGGTCGCTCTTTTGAAGTTAAAAGCTCCTCCTCTTTTTTAGAAATATTGGCTACCCCTTTAGCCATCTCTATGTCTTTAACCATTAAAGCAAACGGCTTAGTAGGTCGTCTTTTACGCTCCCTAAGTTTAGCTATTGCTTCAGAATTAGTAGCATCACAAACCAAATGATACCCACCAACCCCTTTAACAGCTAAAATACCACCACTCCTTAAAAGCTCAACAGCCCCACCAATAGCCTCCAACCCACTAACTCTTAACTCTTCACTCTTAATTCTTAATTCCAAAGTTGGTCCACATTCCCAACACCCAATAGGCTGAGCATGATACCTTCTATCAAGTGGATTACTATACTCTTTTTCACAAGCTTTACACATTTTAAAAAATCTCATAGAGGTATTTACCCTATCATATGGCAAATTCTCTATTATAGAGTAACGAACCCCACAATTTGTACAAGTAATAAATGGGTAGAGATAACGGCGATTAATCTTATCAAAAAGTTCTTTTTCACACTCTTTACAGATAGAAATATCAGGAGGCAACAGAGCCGTTTTGGTACTACTCTCTTGAGTTTGAACTATTTTAAAATCGCTAAACTCTCTAAAATCAATCTCTTTAATTTCAAGAGTATCTATTTTAGCAAGAACCGGCAAATTACTTTTTAAATCATCTATAAATTGCCTCAACTCTTCATTAGTAGCATTTATAGTAATATCTACACCCAAAGAGTCATTTAAAACTTCTCCCAAAAGCTTATACTTAGTAGCCAACTGGTAAACAAAAGGTCGAAACCCAACCCCTTGAACTATGCCTTTTACTACTATTTTATATGTTTTCATCTATAGATACAAAGCTCCAAATACTGCATTCTCTTTACCAATAGGTAAGTTTATATTGGTAAGTGGCTTATATATTCCTATATTCTTTTCTACTCTTGCGTATAAAGCTTGATTAGCGAAGCTTGCACCACTTAGTATAATATTTCTAGTCTCTAGGCTTTTACTCATTTGTGGGATAATCTCTCCTATATAGTCACCAAACGATTCGTAAATGCTATAGCATAACATGGCAGGCTCTACATCTGCTAATTTATAACTTATAATACTTGCCAAAAATGCATAATTATCGAAGCGTTCATCTTTTATTCTTGTATCGATAGCGATACCACCTTTACCATAAAAGTTTAGTGCCTCTTTTGAGATTGCATCTATTCCAACACTACTTAAACCAATTATTTTAGAGGCGATTATAAAAATATCTATTTCACCATTTAAATTCTCTAACTCATCATAAGTTTTAGGAAACTTATTTTTATAATTTTTAACCAATCTATCTGAACCATCACGAAGTTTTGCTATCTCTTCCCATAGATTACTATTATTAAACTCTATTGGTTTTATAACATCTACAACTTTTGCACCATTATAGTATAAAAAATATAAATTGCTATCAAAATGCACACCTACTGCTTTTTGTCCGATTAAATTGTGCTCTTTTAAAACAGAGAGCATAGAAGCCTCTCTTAATTTAAAGCGTCGCTCTCTTCTATGCCCTGTCTCGATTGGTTCATTTTCTAGTACCCTAACCTCTCTAACATCTACACTCTCGAATCTCTCCATAGCGTCTATTATAGTAGTATCATCAACAATAGAGGCAACTAAGCCATTCGCTATTGTTAAAACTTTTTTAGGATTATCTGCCACTACCGGATAAACAATTCTTTCACCACTTACAAAAAGAGTTTTGTCTTGATTAATAAAAAGTTTAGTATCTTTTTGGGGTTCTATTGGTAAATCGAAATCTATTAAAAAATCTGCATTCTCGTCTGCTTCGACTTCTTCATAACAAACATATTTAATACCTAAAGTTAAAAGCTCTTTTGCTAAAAGTATTGTTATGCCATCATCTGGATATTTTACATATGCACTACTCCCAAAGAGCTCTTTTAAGTCATCTGATTTAGTCGAAATTCTAAGAATTGGTCTCTCTATACTTAGTAGTGTATTAAACTCTTGTGGAATTAACATTAATTTAGAATTTAAAGAGCTAGAGTCACAAAAAAGTAGTATAGCTTTATCTAAATTATCACCAACTTTAGGGGCAAAGAATTTTCTATAGCCATTTAAGGTTTTTACTAAAATAGTTTTATCTTTGCTAATAGCTTTAGAAGCAACTTCAAAAAGTTTTCTGTAGCTTCCTTTATCGTTGGCATAGCGTTCAGACTTACCATCGTTCATTTTTAAATTTACTCCACACTCTAAGCAAGAGATTAGCTGATAATCTTTTCTAAATGGATTATTTTTTAACTCCTCTTGACAACTAGGGCATGGATTTAAAAATTTAAATGAGCTATTTTTTCTATTAAATGGATACTTTTGCACAAATGGCAACTGCCCTCCACAACTATTACAAGATGTAAATGGGTAGTAGTATCTATTAGAGCTAATATCAAACATCTCTTTTTGACAATTAGGACACATAGATATATTTAATGGTAAGTTATAATCTTCTATATCAGTAACATTTGGTTTATCATCGATAAAATAGTGTTTACTCTGCCCCATAAATATAGAAGCTGGTAAAACTGCCTCTAAACCTAGTAAAAAACTCTCTATTTGTGAATTATCTTTATCTATTGTTATATATATCTTTTTAGAAGATTGTATAACCTCTGCCTCTATACCTATTTGTTCAATATAACTTTGAATTAAATTTTTAATATAACTTTTTTGTGATTTAAACTCTATTTCGAAGATGAAATACATTTTGAAGTTTCCTTTTATGATAGAATATTTGTAAAATTATATAGGGAATCCTTAACTTAATAACAATGAAAGGCACCTTCATTGCCATTAAGTTAAGGATTCCCTATATCCATTTATTGGCTTTAAGTTTAAAGCCAGAAGAGATGAAAATATTTACCATTGCAGTCATTCTGAGCGGATGCGAAGAATCTAACTTAAAAAGCCGAGATAAACTATTAGCTTTACAGCCGTTTAAACTAGATTCTTCGCATCCGCTCAGAATGACGACGATTGCATTATTTTATAGCATACCATTATACCGATATAAAATCCTTATTATACGATGGCATTGAAGGCCACCTCAATATAAACTCTATAGTCTATAGCCAAATACTTAGAAAAGATGCTAATCTGTTTTTTAGAAAATTATCTGGCTATAGGCTAAAAAGTTCTAATATTACTTGGGTTTGCAACTCTGTCAATAATATCACTAAAACTTACACTATCTTTTTGCTGTAGATTAATACCGTACTCTTTTAAAATATCTAAAGTTTTTTGGGCTAATATAGGCATATTCTCAAGCACTTTCTGGCTTAAGCCATTTTTAACATCTTCTATATTTTCTGGTACCATTGTTAAAAATTCTATCTCTGCCATATCCTCTTTAAAAGAGCATATCTCTATCATCATTGCAACTTCAACTTCATTTGCACTTTGGCGTGTTTTACCAAGGCGAAGCATATCGTCTGCACTGTATCTAAAAATCTCTCCAGATTTTCCGTCTTTTGATGTAATACTAACAATCAAAAGTTTATCAAACTCTTGATAATAGCTCATTAGTCCAAATCCGAGTAAGCCACCATCAACAATTTCTAAACTATCAGGTATTTCATAATTCTCTTCTATATATTTTGCTAAATAGGTACCAAGCCCCTCGTCGCAAAACATAATATTTCCCATACCTATTAATGCTATTTTCAATTATTTTCCTTATGAAAAGCTCTAAGCACAAAGCTTAAAGCCTCTTAATAAAAGTGACAGCCACACAATTAGCTTTGTGGTATCAGTTTTCAGCTTTTTTATCTTCTTTTACATATTTGCTTCCACCAAATGCGATTGCTATATCACCCTCTTGCCAGAAGATTGTTCTCCATACTTGGTAATATATATGAAATACTACCCAAACAATAATAAGCCACATAAATCTATGATGTACAATTCTTACATCCATAATTGTTGCATCTTGTACTGAACTACCAACCAAGAAATGACTAAAAGGTATAGTCCAATCAGTAGCAATATGTAACATAGATGGCCACCATGTTCCTATAGAGCTTAATCCACTCTCTAAACCTTCTACATATAGCTGTAAACCAGTAAATAACATCAACAATAAAAGCAGATGAAAAATTGTAAAATATACAGTATTAAAGCTATCACTATGACTAGAATCAAACTTTTTACTTCTATTTAGTGTAATCAAATTAACTAATACAGCAAAAAACTCTTTTATATTTTTAGCTGTTGGCAACACCTTTTTATAAGGCTTCTCAAATCTCGAAAAAAAGTAAAGATAAGCTACAACTATAGATGTTACATCAAATATAATTGCCACCATAAAGTGTCCCCATCTATTCCAAGCCATTACATACTTATCTACTGCTGGTTCAGCAATTAATGTTTGATAATATGGTGCAGCAATATATAATCCTGTTGCTATTGCTACAATCATCGAAAAGAAATTTATCCAGTGAATAATTCTCATCGCTGAGGTCATTCTTTCTACTTTTTTGTATCCTTTTTTCATAGCATACTCCTTAGAATGCACAGGTAGGATCAACTTTATAAACTGCTAACTCCTTACCTTTTGTATCAACAACATGCACTGCACATGCAATACAAGGGTCGAAACTGTGAACTGTTCTAATAATTTCTAATGGTTGTTCTGGGTCAGCTACTTTTGTACCTATTAATGCCGCTTCGTAAGCACCTAAATCGCCTTTGGCATCTCTTGGACCTGCATTCCAAGTAGAAGGTACAATGGCTTGATAATTTGTTACTTTACCATCTTTGATTTTCATCCAGTGCCCTAGTGCTCCTCGTGGTGCCTCTTCTAATCCTGCACCTTTAGTATCTACAGATACTTTATCAAAATCAAATTCTGTCCAAGTACTTAAATCTCCACTTGCAGCATTTACAGCCAACTCATCTACCCACTCCATCATTACATCTGAGATTAATTCAGATTCAATAGCTCTTGCAGCTGTTCTACCAATAGTTGAGAATAAAACTTCAATAGGAAGTCCTGAACGCTTTAAGAAATTATCTACATATTTTTTAATTCTTTTATCTCCACCTACATATCCAACAACCATACGAGCAAGTGGACCAACTTCTACAGCTTTACCATCATATCTTGGTGATTTAATCCAAGAGTATTTCTCTTTTGTTTTAAGATATGCGTAGCCATCTTCTTTTTTCTCTAACCCTGTATATTCTGGAATTGTTGTTCCATTATAAGGATGTTCGGGCTTACCTGTACCTTTATACCATGCATGTGTAACATCTTCTGCTATCTTATCTGTATCTACTTTATGTATTTTTGTTAAATCTCCATCTAAGACTAATCCACCAGGAAATAGCGAAGCTGATTTATAAAAACCTGTATCATCTAATCTAAATCCACCATATGCCATATAACTTAACAGTCCACCACCGGTACCGCCTTCTCCTTTATATGTAGCATCTTTATCAACAGCCTCATCTTTGTACATAGTTCCTGCCATATAAATATCTGGAAGATAAGCACCTTTTATAAACTCACGCCCCTCTTTGAGTAAAGTTTTAAATAGTGCTGTTCTAGCTGGATTTTGTATATCTTGAACACAAGTAACACCTCCAACAACAATAGATTGTGGATGTGGATTCTTACCACCAAAAATTGCTTGCATTTTAGCTAAATCTCTTTGAATATCAAGAGCTTTAAGATAGTGTGCAACACCAACTAAGTTTTGCTCTGGTGTTAATTTGTAATGAGGATTACCCCAATAACCGTTACCAAATATACCTAAACGACCCTCTTTAACAAATTTGATAATTCTATCTTGAACAGCTTTAAAATCTGGTGCACCAGATATATATGGCTTATGTCCAGCAATCTTTGCCCATTTTTCTGCTTCTTTGGCTGCTAATTCTGGGTCTGCTTTTGTTGCTGATACTACATCTACAAAATCTAATGCATGCAAATGATAAAAGTGAACTAAATGGTCATGCATAAACAAAGCACCTTGAATAAGGTTTCTAACAAGTCTTGCATTTTTAGGAATAGTTATTTTAAATGCATCTTCTACAGCTTCGATACTTCTTTGATAGTGTGTACCTGTACAAACACCACAAATTCTCATAGCCATTAAACCACAATCTCTAGGGTCACGACCCTTCATAATTGTCTCCATACCTCTAAACATAGTAGAAGATGAATATGCATCTACAATTTTATTATTCTCATCAATAATTGCTTCTATTCTTAAGTGACCTTCAATCCTTGTTATGGGGTCTACAATAATATGTTTTTTAGCCATTACGCCTCTCCTTGATTATCTTTTTTACCTGCAATAGCACTAGCTGCTGCGTGAATTCCTATACCTATACCTGCTGCTGTAAGTAAGCCTAAACCAAACTCATCTACACTCTTTTCTACACCACCTGTAGGAGCTTTAATGTTTGCATTTGCCATTGGTCGCTCATATGCATATTTATCCCAAAAATCAGGCTCAGAACAACCAATACAACCACGCCCTACACCTACTGGCCAGTTTACCCCCTCGTTATAGCGAACGATTGAACAGTTATTAAATGTCATAGGACCTTTACATCCCATTTTATATAGACAGAAGTTATTTTTAGCCCCTTCATCACCCCACTCTTCTACATATTCACCAGCATCAAAGTGTGCTCTTCTTTCGCAATTATCATGAATTCTATATCCAAATGCAAATTTAGGTCTAAGTAGAGAGTCTAACTCTGGTAATTGACCTGTTAAAACATAGTGTAGTATTACACCAACCATATTAGAAGGATTTGCTGGACAAGCTGGAATATTAACTATAGTTTTTCCATTTACAACATCCATAACACCTTTAGCATCTGTCGGATTTGGAGCAGCTGCAGGAATACCACCAAATGTCGCACATGACCCCACAGCAATAATTGCAGCAGCATCTTTTGCAACTCTATGTAAATGGTCTATAAATGTTTCACCTTTTGCACCTAATGTTCCATATTGTCCATTTATACCCATAGGAACAGAACCTTCAACAAATAGTAAATACTTGCCTTTAAAAGTTTCAATAGCATCTTCTAATTGTTTTTCTGCTTGATGCCCAGCAGCCGCCATTAATGTTTCATGAAATTCTAAAGAGATAATATCTAAAATTATCTCATCAACAGTTGGTCCATCACTTCTAAGAAGTGCTTCTGAGTTTCCAGCACAATCTTGTAACTCAATCCAAACTACTGGTACTCTATTCATTAAAGTTGCAGCTTCTGCAACAAGTGGAGTAAATGAAGCAGGTAACATAAGCATAGCTGTTGTAGCAGATGCCCACTTTAAGAAGTCTCTTCTACTTACACCCTCTTCTTCTATTGCTTCTTTTATTTTAATATTATTACTTACTGGAACAATTTTTTTTAAATTATCTAATCTTTCCCTACACTGAGCATATAAATTTTGATAATACTCTTCACCCTTATTTGTCTCGACTTTAGCACTTTTAGCTGTAAAAAGACTCTTTACGGACTCTATTTTGTCACCTGCCATTACTTCTCCTTTTTTAACTAAATCTTAATGGTACCTCTAACAATAAGGTACTGTTAATTGAATATTCATTCATTATTGTATAATAGCCTCCTTTAATATATTATGAATAACTATTCATTTATATAATTACAAATAAGTATAAGTAAACTTGTGTAAGAACGAAACAGTTAAATTAAACATAATTAGGATTAAATGCAAAACAATTCTTAACCCTTAATTCTAATGCGTAGTACATACAGAACAGACATCAAATGTTCTAAATACAAAAGAAGCGATATCTTCACTATCCAAACCAATCATTGCCTTAGCTGCAACTGCATTGTTAGATAAATTCCACTGAGTTGGTGTAATAATATCATAACTTTTAATAAGTGAATTCTCTACCTCTAATTTATGAATTAAAGAGCCTCTTGCAGCTTCTACTGTACCAATACCTGTTATGTTATTTATATCAATTTTAGAATCTAGTACACAACTCTCTTGTGTTACATCTAAATTTTGTAATATCTCTTTTGTCTGTTTTAAAAGGAGTGCAACTTCGTGTACTCTTGCATATACCCTAGTCAGAGTAGCATCTTTATATTTTTTATGAAGACTTTTTACAATAGGCTCTTTATTTATCATAGCTCTTGCAAGAGGACCAACTTCGAAGTATCTATTTTTATACTTAACTCCCTTAGCAAAACTATCTTTTTGTTTATACTCTTTAACAAATTTCAACTCTACAGCCGATACTGTCGTAATAATAGATTTAGCTTTTTTAGATATATGACTATCACTAAAAGATATAAACCTATCAAAACTCTTACCTATTTTAGCAAACTCATTTTTACCTAATAGATAAAGCAATTTTGCAAAATCTCCACCTAATTTATCTAAGTTAGATATAGATTCGATAGCTAGATAATCATCTAAATTCATACCTATTACTACCTTTTCATAAAATCTAATAGCATCTTCTATATGACTTAATGATTGTATAGTATCAAGATAGGTAGGGTCACATGTTACTCCACCTACTACAGCATAACTAGAGTGTGGCCACTGCCCAGCAAATATAGCCATTGCTTTAGTAATTGTATTAGCTATATAAGAGGCTTTTAGTGTATGATTATCACTTCTTTCTATCTTTAAAAGTCTCTCAAGGTATGGATAGATAGTTAAATAAAGCCACTTTATATGATTTTGTATAAGCTCACAAGCAAGCGTAAACTCTCTTATATCTTTAGCTTTCTGTGTTAATGTAAACTCCAAAGAATTATTTTTTAAACCATCTTCTATAGCCCTAACAGAAGCAATAAGATGTGCATGATTACAGATACCACAAACTCTAGGTGTTATTACCAAGGCATCACGAGTAGGCTTACCCTTTAATATCTCTTCTATTCCTCTATAGATATTAAAAATAATATCTACATTACTTATTTTGCCATCTTTAAATTCAAAGCTTAAATTAGCTTCTCCCTCTACTTTTTCTATAAGTTTTTTAATTATCATTATTATACTCTATCAATTTTCTTTCTAATCTTTTTATATTAAAACTTTTTGCAACACCTGTAATAGTTAAATATGCTCTTTTAGGAACTTCTAATGGCATCTTTTGCGGAATACCCATATTTGTTTTTGTAAAAAATAGTCTCTCTTTTGGAAAGTCTGGTTCTGTGCAACCAAAACATGGAGTCCCTATAATAGTTTTAGAACTAACGTCATTCCATAAAATTTTATTACAACTACCTCTAGTAAATGGTCCTTGACAGCCATTTTCATAAAAAGAGCATCCCTCTTTATGCCCAAAACCATGAGTATCTATTTTCCACTCAAAATACTCATTTCTAACACATCCAGTGTGTACTGTAATACTATAAAGTTCTTGTGGTCTATTTTTATCATCTAACGGTATATTTTTTTTATTTGCTATCATTAACAATACATACGAAAGCCATTTAGGATGAATTGGACAACCAGGCAAAGAGATGAGTTTTTTCCTAAATTTAGAAAAATTATCAATAGCTTTATCTCTATCAAAGGCAAACCCATTAATATTATCACTATCATACTCTTTAAACATACCACCAAAAGTTGCACAAGTTCCTGCAGTTATAATATATTTTGCTTCATTAGCATAATAATCAATTAAAGTAGCTATATCCACACCACACTTTTCTAAACCATGCTTTATAGAACCTTCTATAATTAATATATCACAATTAACTCTTTTATTTAAAACATCTTCAAGTGTATATTTTGTATCTATCAAAGGAAAGTGTATAAGCTCAAAATGTGAAAGTATAGAAAAAAGGTCACTATGGTTAAAAAAAGAGTGGCTATTTCCATTACAAGTAAGAGACTGTAGCCAAAGAAGTTTAGGCTTTTTGCTCATAACAGTTCCTATACTTTAAGAGCATTATAAATATTTTTAGAAATATCATCTATATATTCATGTAACTCTTTTGGTAGAATATTTTCACCTTTTAAAAATACCATACCACCCAAATAGCCCATAAATAGCCCAAATGCTGAGAAAAAATCTTGGTCTCTAAGTTCTCCCCTCTCTACACCATCATCAAAAAATATCATAATCTCTGTTACAAAACCAGAGACACAAAGCATACCCTCACAACCATCGCTAAAAACCTCTCTATGCGATAGATAAACCCGTAAAAAATACTCTATCATCTCAGGTTTCTCTTCTGCCATTTTAAAATATAACTCTACAATCTTTTTTATTTTTTCTTCAGAACTAATATCTAGTATATTAACTTTTTTTATCTCCTGTCCTAATATTTCAGAAGTATATTTAATAATCTCTTTTGCTAAAATATCTTTAGATTTAAAATAGTTATACAAATTCCCAACACTCATACCCAAAACTTTAGCAATATCAGGAATAGTAGTCTTATGAAACCCATTAGAAGAGAACAATTTAAGAGATGCTTGTATAATAGATTCTCGTTTTAACTCTTTCTTAGTCAAAATATATACCTTTTAATTATTATTAGAATAATTATACCATTTATAGAAGAGTATTTAGATTAGAACATATAATAAAATTGTGAAAATTATCTAGTGCGTAAGTTGTAGTGATTAAAATAAAATGAAAAGTTATGATTGGTTGCGGAGGCTGGATTTGAACCAACGACCTTCGGGTTATGAGCCCGACGAGCTACCTAGCTGCTCTACTCCGCGATTGAAAAGTACTTAAAAGGTGGATGGGGTAGAGGGATTCGAACCCCCGAATGGTGGCACCAAAAGCCACTGCCTTACCGCTTGGCGATACCCCAACTTTTTAAGTGACGGAATTATAGCAAATAATTTTAGGCTTGTCAAGAGTTTTTATAAAAAAAACAAAAAAATTGTGTATAATTATAAAAATCAAGAAAATAGGATGAAAAATGAGCAGTGCTATTAAACGTGTAGAAGTTGCAATAGATGAGATTAAAAGAGGGAAAATGGTCATTATGATGGATGACGAAGATAGAGAGAATGAAGGCGACTTAGTCTATGCCGCTACATTTAGCACACCTGATATGGTAAACTTTATGGCAAAAGAGGCTCGTGGGCTTATATGTACACCTATGACACAAGAGATTGCAAACAAGTTAGAGCTTACACCTATGGTTAGCAATAACGACTCTATGCATGAAACTGCTTTTACTGTTTCGGTAGATAGTGCAAACGCTAAAACTGGTATATCTGCTTTTGAAAGAAACGACTGTATAAAAAAACTTGCTTCTCCACTTAGTAAGGCTAATGATTTTGTTCGCCCTGGGCATATATTTCCACTTATTGCAAAAAAAGGTGGAGTGCTTGTTAGAACTGGACATACAGAGGGCTCTGTAGATTTGTGTATGTTAGCTGGTCTATCACCTGTGGCTGTTATTTGCGAAATTATTAAAGATGATGGCACAATGGCAAGACGCGACGATTTAGAAGAGTTTAAGAAAGAGCACGACTTAAAGATTGTATATATATCTGATATTGTAGAGTACCGCCTTGCAAATGAAAAACTAGTTAAAGAGGTAGAGACTACAGAAGAGGAGTTCTTTGGTGTAAATGTAGAAAAAATAATATTTAAAGACCATTTAGATAGAGAGCATACAGTTATTAAATTTTACAATGCAAACAAAAAAGAGAATGTGCGTTTTCACAACATTGGTAGCGACTTAAACTTGCTAACAAACGAAGCAAAATACAATGCATTAATAAA
>JALVTE010000064.1 GCA_027024155.1 Campylobacteraceae bacterium | reverse complement strand
TATGAATAAGCTACTTAGAATAATATTTGCAGTAGTAAAACATAAAAGAGAATTTTGTGAAAATTATGTAAGAGCTTAAGGGAATTTGTTTATAATTTAAGAGAGTTTTAAGACAGAACATTCTGAGTGGAGCGAAGAATCTAACTCAAAAAGCCGATATAAACTCTTAGCTTTACAGCTGTTTAAACTAGATTCTTCGCATCCGCTCAGAATGACGGCGATGGCATTGTTTTATGGTATACCATTTCACCGATATAAAACTCTTAACTTAATGGCAATAATGGATATCTCTAATAATAAATTGTAATTAAATTTTACTGCAATTTAACCATGGATTCCCGCGTTAGCAAAAATAACAGCGTTGGATAATTAAAAAAAAGCGAAGCTACCTTATTAGCTCTAAGCTCTAAGCCCTCCACTCTTAGCTTTTATTATCTGTCTCTTTTTCTACTCTCTCTTCTTCTGCCACCACCAGATCTCTCTGATCTACCTCTGTCACTTCCGCCTCTTCTACGGTCATTTCTTCTTCCGCCGTTTCTTCTACCACGACCTCTTCTGTCGCCACCTCTGTCGTTTTTGCTTTGTGTAGCAAGTTTTGCTATCTCTTCTTCACTCTTACCTATTTTGTCACGACCTTTAACTTCGTTTTGTCCTAAAACAATAGAGGCTAATTTATAAGCAATAGTGTCTATGTCGAATTCGCCTTTTAAATACTCTACTAAATCAACGGCTCCAGTTAAAACTTCTGTGTCTGTAATTAACTCTACAATTTCAACACTCTTTTTGCTTTCGACATCACTAATTCTAGGAACAGCTTTAGCCTCTATTGCACTACCAACACTCTTTTGAATTTTTTGCAGTGCTCTAAATTCGCTAGGTGTTACAATAGATATTGCCATACCATCTTTACCAGCACGACCAGTTCTACCAATTCTATGTACATAACTCTGAGAATCAAAAGGAATATGGTAGTTAAATACATGGCTTACATCATTAACATCAAGCCCACGAGCCGCAACATCTGTTGCTATTAGTATCTCTAAATTATCTTTTTTAAACTCTTTTATAGTTGTTTCTCTTTCGCGTTGGCTCATATCTCCATGAAGCCCTTTACAAGTGTAACCTTGTGCATTTAAGAATGTAGAGAGTCTATCCACCTCTCTTCTCATACGACAGAATATAATACTCTTATTTGGGTTGTAAAAGTCGATTAATCTAATTAACGCATCATCTTTCTCGTTTTCATTTACAACATAAAACTCTTGTGATATATGTGAGTTTGTAACTTCGCTTTTAGTAATAGAAACTGTTTTAGGCTCTTTTAAAATCTTATTTGCAAGTGCTCTAATCTCTTTAGACATAGTAGCAGAAAAGAGCAATGTTTGATGTTCATCTCCAATAATGCTTAAAATCTCTTTAATATCATCTAAAAAGCCCATATCTAGCATCTCATCTGCTTCATCAAGTACTACAACAGATGGATTTAGTTTTATCTTTTTACTATTTAATAGGTCTATTAGTCTTCCCGGAGTTGCAACAACAACATTAGCATTTTTAACATGCTCAATTTGTCTATTATAAGGTGTACCACCATATACTGTTGCACTCTTGATGCCAAGCTCTTTACCAAATCTAAATATTTCGTCACTTACTTGAACAGCAAGTTCTCTAGTTGGTGCAATAACTAATGCTTCTACACCTTTGTTTAAATCTAAGTTATTTAAAATTGGTAGTGCAAATGCAGCTGTTTTTCCTGTACCAGTATGTGCTTGACCAATTAAATCATGCCCTTCTAAAATTAAAGGAATCGCCTCTTTTTGTATAGGGCTAGGCTCTCTAAAACCTGCTTTACTAATAGCACTTGCCAACTCTGGTTTAAAATTAAAATCTTCAAATTTCATGTTTCTTCTTTCTAAACATCTTAATATATTATATATGGATGTCATTTATTAAATTATGTTTGCAATAGATGCACAAATATGGACTAATCCCAAAAAAACTCTCTTTGCAAATCTATGAAAAAATCTTGAAGGTTTTAACGCAGTAGAAAGTAAAAATTATGCAGCCAAGCTAAACAGCCGGAATTATAGCTGTTTATTATTAATTATAGATTATTTGTTGTATCATTAAGTATGTAAAATAGATTTTATATCAAAACTAAACACTGAGCCTATGCCATCGTCACTTTTTATCTCAAGTTCCATATTATGCAATTTCAAAATATAATCTACTATATAGAGCCCTACTCCGATAGAGTTATTCCAGCTAATACCATCGACACGGTAGAATTTATCTTTTATCTTCTTAATATCAGCACTGCTTATACCAACACCTCTGTCTATAATTTCTACTCTGTCATTGCTACACTTTACTATAACCTCATCTTCAGAATATTTAAGTGCATTCTCTATTAAGTTTATAAAAACATTCTCTAGCATATTTCTATCGGCATGCACTTGTATATCTTCACACTCTAAAATTATCTCTCTGCCTCTATACTTTTGCTCTAACATCTCTTTTGTAGAGATTGCAACATCTTTTAAGTTAAAAACACTCTTATTAAGAGCAATAGAGTCATTTTCTAACTTTATAGATAGTGCTAATGTATCTATCATAGTAGATATTTTATTTGCATTACTCTCAATTTTAGATATAAACTTATGCTTTAACCCCTCGTTTAAATCTGGTGTTTCATTTATAGTTTGGGCATAACCAACAATCGCAGCTACTGGATTTTTAAACTCATGGCTGATTGCCGAAATTATATCGCCTTGGCGTTTTGTAATCTCTTTTAATCTATTAGTATATTTCTCTTTCTGTTTCTGGCGTTTTTTAAGCTTTTTTGCCACTTTGGTAATTTTTTTAGCAATCTTTTTAAACTCTAAACAACAGCCAACATCCCCTAAATATATAGAGAAATCTTTATTCAGCATAGCTTCTAATGCATCATCTATCTTTTGACTATCGCTAGATATTTTACTATTTATCTTACTACTAAAATATAGCAACACTCCAACTAAAATAAGAAAATATATCAAAATTTTAGCCATCATATCTATAACTTTAGAATAGATAGATTTCTGAGCAAGTGCCAACCTTAAGTAGCCACTATTTAAATGTTTGGCAACATAAATTAAATCTTTTTTTATAGTATGAGAATATCTAACACTAGCTCCAAAACCTTTAAGTTTTGCCTCTACTATCTCTGGTCTTTTTAAATGATTTTCCATCTCTTGAGAATTGTGTTCATTATCAAAAAGCACTTTGCCGTTTTTATCAATATAAGTTACTCTGACTCTACTATTTTTACCCAATTTATCAAGATAACTGTTATTTAAATTCTTTTCAATAGTAGCAACATTCAATATATTTTTTAGAGTCTGTTTAGTTGTATCTATCTCGCTCTGCTTTGCAAAATAGAAAGCAAAAAGAGCTGTTACCAAAAACGATACAATAACAACCCACAGTGTACTTCGCAGAAAATATTGATGCAACTTTAGCATATTTTATAGCCTACCCCACGCACAGCTTCTATATACGAATCGCTCTGCTCTAATTTAGATTTTAGTCTCGATACTGCCATATTTACGCTTTTATAACCCACATCTTCTTGCCAAAGCTCTTCTAAAAGCTCATCTCTTGGTACTACGCGGTTTCTGTTTTTAATTAAATACTCTATAAGTTTAAACTCTAAATTTGTAAGTTTTAAAGCTTTACCATTTAGCAGGGCAGTGTTGCTATCTTTATCTAGCAGTAACTCTTTATATTTAACCCTATTACTTACACCAACATATCTAGCTATATGGGCTTTAACTCTTAAAACCAACTCATTCATATTAAATGGCTTCTTTATATAGTCATCGCCACCTCTTAAAAAACCCTCTTGCACATTATCATCGCTATCTTTGGCGGTAACAAATATTACAGGCATATCATAACCTAAACTTCTAAGCTCTTTTACAAATTCGCTACCCTCTACATTTGGCAAGTTTCTATCGACAATCATTAAAGATACACTCTCTTCTTCCAAAGCTTGCATAACCCCTTTGGTATCCATAAAGCCCAAAACATCAAAGCCGGCTTTGCTTAAGTGCAACTCTTCTAACTCTAAAATATCTTCGTTATCTTCAATAATTAAAATTGTCTCATTCACAGTTTAAGTTTTCCACCCTCTATTGCAAACTTTTTTAATTTGGCAATATTAACACACCTATCTGAAATACGCTCTAATTTTCTTACAGAGTTTAAGCGTTTAGCTACATAATCTACATCCTCTTTGTTATCGCACAAAGTAGATATTATACTTTTTTCTAAAATAGATACAAAGTCATCGCACTTGCTCTCTTCTATGCTTATGCCTCTTATTAAATCGTTTAGTACACTATCGTCCGCTTTTACCAACTCTACCGACAGACTCAAAGCTGTTAGAGTACTTTTATAAAATGCTAATCTAGTGCCATCGTTATCAACTAAATCTTCATTAATTATCTCTTGCATAAGTGTATTTGCTTGTGCTTTAACATAGTCGCAAATTCTGCTAAATTCGCCACTCATTTTAATAATTGTAGCAACTTTTCTTAAATCGCTGGCTTCTGGTGAATAGAGAGCCAAAGTCTCGATAGCTCGCATATCTATTTTAGCTTCTCTTTTTGTGCTACCCTTTACTAAAGCTTTAGCCTCTTTTAATCGCTCTAAATCTTTACTCTCTAACACCTCTACTACAATTTCAAACGCCTCTTTTGCACAATGAGCCAACTCGTAACTCTCGTTTACTAATTTATCTAACGCCTCTTGATACTTTGGTAACATTATCCAAACCTTCCTGTAATATAATCTTCTGTCAGTTTCTCATCTGGGTTCATAAATATTTTTTTAGTCTTATTATACTCTATTAAATCCCCTAAATACATAAAAGCTGTATAGTCGCTTAGACGACTTGCCTGTTGCATATTGTGTGTTACGATTGCAATAGATACTTCGCTTTTTAACTCTGCAACCAACTCTTCGATAGCACCAGTAGATATTGGGTCTAGTGCACTTGTTGGTTCGTCAAACAGCAATACATCAGGTTTTAGTGCAACTGCTCTTGCGATACAGAGTCTTTGTTGCTGACCACCAGACATACCCATTGCAGAATCTTTCATTCTATCTTTTACTTCATCCCAAATAGCTGCACCTTTTAGTGCCTCTTCTACTCTGCCTTCCAATTCGCTTTTAGATTTAACACCACTAAGCTTAAGCCCATATGCTACATTTTCATAAATACTCATAGGGAATGGTGTAGGTTTTTGAAAAATCATACCAACTCTTTGGCGTAAACGCACCAAATCGCTCTCGCTTTTAAGCTCTAAAATATTCTCCATAGTACCATCTTGCTTTTGTAGTAAAAGTTTACCATCATACTTTAACCCTGGATACAAATCGTGAATACGGTTAAATGCTCTAAGTAGAGTCGATTTACCACAACCACTAGGTCCAATAAGTGCTGTTATTTTATTCTTCTCTATCGGTAGATTTATAGATTTTAGTGTAGGTGCAGGTGCCCCTGGATATGTAAAACTAAAATCTTCTGCTCTCATTATATCTTTATTGTTACTCATAAATATCCTTATTTTTTTCTATTTCTTGTTAAATATCTTCCACCAAGGTTTATAACCAAAACCACCACAGTTAAAACAAACGAAGCCGCCCAAGCCAAATCTTTACTTGCTTGGTCTGGATATGTTGCCAAGTTATAAATACTTACAGTCAAAGATGGAAACTGGTCGTTCAAATTTAGTGTAAAAAATTGACTGTTAGATGATGTAAACAGCAATGGTGCTGTCTCTCCAACAATTCTTGCAAACGATAGTAAAATACCAGTTGTCAAACCAATTTTTGCCGCCTTTAAAACAATTTGCAAAATAATTTTATGCTTACTTCCACCAAGTGCAATTCCTGCTTCTCTAAGCTCTTTTGGCACAAGAGAGAGCATATTATCGGTAGTAGATACAATAATAGGAAGCATCATAATAGCAAGTGCAATAATACCACCCCAACCGCCAAAATGTCCTACTCTATCAACATACAAAGCGTAAACAAATACACCAATTACAATAGATGGTGCACTCATCATAATATCGCTTAAATTTCTAATTACAAAAGATATTTTACCATCGCTATTATACTCTCGCAAATATATACCAGCCATTACACCCAAAGGCACAGCGATAACAGTTGCAATAATAGCCATAACAAACTGCCCAACAAGCAAGTTTCTAATACCACCATTTACCAAATCTTTAGTAAAAATATCCCAATGCATTGTAGCTAAACCCTTATACATTAAGGTACCCAAAATCCAAAACAGAAAGCCCATACCAATTAGGGCAGAAAGGGTAGATAGTGCTAAAATAATTTTATTAATTGTTAATCTTTTTTTCATTTTTTTCTCCCTAAAAAGTAGAATTTAGCGATAGAGATTATTATAAAACTAACACCAAATAGTACAAGCGATAGATAGAACATACTAGAGAGTTCTAAATCTTGTGCTTCAGAGAAGTTATTTGCCAATAGCACAGGAATAGATGTAGTTGGGTCTGTAATATGTTTTGGAAACTTCATAATAGAGCCGATTAAGAATGCAACAGCCATTGTTTCACCAAGTGCACGCCCTAGTGCTAAAATTACAGAACCAATTATTGCAGTTTTAGAGTAAGGCATTACAACATCTTTTATAACTTCAAATTTAGTAGCCCCCATAGCGTAAGCACTCTCTTTTAATACACTAGGTACTACATTCATTGCATCTTTTGTAATTGCTGACATAAACGGCACAATCATAATAGCTAGTACAATACCAGCTGTTAAAAGCCCTACTCCACTGCCACCAAAGAGGTGCTGTATAATTGGAGCAAAATAGAATAGTCCCCACATACCATAAATAATACTAGGAATCGCAGCCAAAAGTTCAATAGCAATCGATACAGGTTTTATAAGCATTGGGTGTGCAACTTCTGTTAAAAAGACGGCAATCCCCATAGCAATAGGAACAGCTATAACCATTGCAATTAAAGTAGTCAAAAGTGTACCAACAATCGGAATTAAACCACCAAACACACCACCTTCGTCATCTTCACCAACTTCCCAAACATCTGTTGTTAAAAAGTGCCATCCAAACTGGTGAATAGAATCACTAGCATATATATACAGCGTAGCAAATATACCAGCTAATATAATCAATATTAAAACAGCAGAAAATAGTGAGAACTCTTTAAAAAACCTACCTACCATACATTGCCTTTAATTTTTTTGGAATTGTAGAATAAGTTGGTAACGAAATGGTAACAAGAGGAGTGTTAAGGGCAAAAGCATTGGCATTAAGTTAAGAATTCTATATCTATTTTTTGGCTTAAAGCTCAAAGCCTAGAATAATAAAAATATTTACCATCGCCGTCATCGTATAATACAAAACCCCAAAGAAATAAAAAGTTTGACAATGTAAAAAACATGTTAAACTAAGGGGTGCTAAAGTAGAAAGAGGAAGATAAAAGAGGTCGCTGTCATTGGTTA
>JALVTE010000063.1 GCA_027024155.1 Campylobacteraceae bacterium | reverse complement strand
TATCCATCCTTAGTTGAAAAAGTCGCACCCAATAGGTGAAAGTTTGAAGTGTGACTTTTTCGCTTTGAAGTACCTAATTATAGAGCAAGTTGGCTTGTTGTCTAATTTGGTATGGAATTATTGGGGGAGTAAGTCAAGTAGTTACTTATAAGTATATTTGGGTATAATAATGTCTATTTTGGTACTGAACTTATTATAACATAATGTTACAAGAAGTTTATCGTATAAAGGAAGTGTATGAGCGATTTGTTCGAGAGTAATTTAGTTGAAGATATCAACATTGAAGAGAGTATAAAAGGCAGTTATTTAGACTACTCTATGAGTGTTATAGTAGGGCGTGCCTTGCCAGATGCAAGAGATGGGCTTAAACCTGTACATCGTCGTATTTTGTATGCGATGAATGAGCTTAACTTAACACATAGAGCTTCTTATAAAAAGTCGGCAAGAATTGTTGGTGATGTTATAGGTAAGTACCACCCCCACGGTGATACAGCTGTTTACGATGCTTTGGTTCGTATGGCTCAAGAGTTTTCTATGCGAGAGCCACTAATCGATGGGCAAGGAAACTTTGGTTCTATCGATGGCGATAATGCAGCCGCTATGCGTTATACCGAAGCTAGAATGACAAAAATTGCTGAAGAACTTCTAAAAGATATTGATAAAGATACAGTTGATTTTATACCAAACTATGACGATAGTATGCGAGAGCCTGATGTCTTGCCAAGTAGAATACCAAACTTGCTACTAAATGGTTCGTCTGGTATTGCTGTTGGTATGGCTACGAATATTCCACCGCATAGATTAGATGAATTGATAGATGCACTTTTGGTTTATCTTGATGATTCATCTGTAACAGCAGACGCTTTAACAGAATATGTTCAAGGTCCAGATTTCCCAACAGGTGGTATTATTTTTGGTAAAAAAGGTATTGTAGATGCTTACAATACCGGGCGTGGTAGAATAAAAGTTAGAGCAAAAATACATATTGAACAGAAGAAAAATAGAGAAGTTATTATTATAGATGAGCTTCCATACCAAGTAAATAAATCTAAGTTAATCGAAAATATCGCTCAATTAGTTCGTGATAAACAGGTAGATGGTATTAGCGAAATTCGTGATGAATCTGATAGAGACGGTATTAGAGTAGTAATAGAGCTTAAGCGTGATGCAATGAGTGATATTATTCTAAATAACCTCTATAAATCGACTCAAATGCAGGTTACTTTTGGAATTATTATGCTTGCTATCGTAAATAAAGAGCCAAAAGTTCTGAATCTGCCACAAATGTTGGATATTTTCTTAAGACATAGAAGAACGGTAATTATTAGAAGAACAATTTATGAGTTAGAGAAAGCAAGAGCAAGAGCTCATATTTTAGAGGGTTTAAAGATTGCTGTTGATAATATTGATGAAGTGATTAAAATTATTAGAGCAAGTAAAGATGACACAGAAGCTCGCGAAAACTTAATGAGTCGCTTCGATTTGAGTGAGATACAGGCAAAAGCGATTTTAGAGATGAGATTGCGTCGTCTAACAGGCTTAGAGATAGACAAAATCGAGAGTGAATTAAGAGAATTATTAGAGTTAATCGACAGATTACAAGCAATCTTAAAAAGCGAAGAGAAGATAAACGAAATTATTAAAGATGAGCTTTTAGAAATTAAGGCATCTTATAGCTCTAAGCGTCGTACTGAAATCGTAGAAGATTATGACGATATTGATATAGAAGATTTAATTCCAAATGAGCCAATGGTTGTAACAATTACGCATAGAGGTTACATTAAAAGAGTACCTGTAAAACAGTACGAAAAACAAAATCGTGGTGGTAAGGGTAAGATTGCCGTAACAACTTACGATGATGACTTTATAGAGATGTTCTTTACATCAAACACTCATGATACTTTGATGTTTGTGACAGATAGAGGACAATTATATTGGCTGAAGGTTTATAAAATACCTGAAGGTAGCAGAATAGCCAAAGGTAGGGCAGTAATGAACCTTATTAACTTGCAATCTGACGAGAAGATAATGGCTATTATTCCAACAACAGACTTTGATGAGAGTAAGTCGCTTGTATTCTTTACTAAAAATGGTATAACAAAAAGAACAAAACTGAGTGAGTACTCTAACATTAGAAGTAATGGTGTAAGAGCGATTAACTTAGATGAAGATGACGAAATAGTAACAGCAGAGATTGTTACACCAGATGTTAAATGGTTATTTATAGCTACTAAGAAGGGTCAGTGTATCCGTTTTAAAGTAGAAGATGTTAGAGAGATTGGTCGTGTTGGTCGTGGTGTTACAGGTATAAAATTTAAAATAGATGGTGATTATGTATGTGCAGCTACTACAATCTCTAATGAAGAAGATGAATTACTGATAATAAGTTCAAAAGGTCTTGGTAAACGAACAACTGCAAGTGAGTACAGAGAGCAGTCTCGTGCCGGTAAAGGTGTAATATCTATGAAGCTTACAAATAGAACCGGTGATGTTATTGGTGCTGTAATGGTGGAAGAAGATAAAGATTTAATGAGCCTTACAAGTGCAGGTAAGATGATTAGAGTAGATATGCAACAGATTAGAAAAGCTGGTAGAAATACAAGTGGTGTTAAAGTTGTAAGTGTAGAGGGTAAAGATAGTGTTGTAAGTATTGCAAAATGTGCAAAAGATAAGCCCGAAGATGATGAAAACAGCGAAAATGCAAATTCAGAAAATATAGATATTAATGAGGAGAGTAGTAATGAGTAGATTGTATAATATAGCAATCGTAGGTGCCAGCGGAGCAGTTGGCGAAGAGTTATTTAGAGTTTTAGAAGAGCAAAATTTTCCTGTTGGAGATATTTTGCCATTGGCAAGTGCTAGAAGTGCAGGTAGCACTATAGAGTTTAAAGGTAAAAACTATACTGTAGAAGAGCTTACAGAAGATGTATTTGAGGGTAGGGATATAGATATAGCTTTCTTTAGTGCAGGTGGCAGTATTTCGGCTAAATATGCTAAATATGCAGTAGAGGCTGGAGCAGTTGTAATAGATAATACTAGCCACTTTAGAATGGATCCAAATGTACCATTGGTAGTACCAGAGGTAAATCCGCAAGATATAGCAAGTTGGAGAGAGACAGGAATAATAGCAAACCCTAACTGCTCTACAATTCAGATGGTACTAGCATTAAAGCCACTGTATAATTTATATGGCGATATTAAAAGAGTAGATGTATCGACTTATCAAGCAACAAGTGGTGCAGGTAAAACTGGAATGCAAGAGTTAGTTCAGCAGATGCAAGATTTCTTTGCCTTTAAACTAGACCAGAGCAAGAAAAAAGCATTTACCCATCAAATAGCACTGAATGTTATTCCTCAAATAGATAAGCCTATGCCAAATGGTTACACAAAAGAAGAGATGAAAATGACAAACGAGACTGCTAAAATTATGGGTGCAAATATACCTGTAAGTGCAACTTGCGTTAGAGTTCCGGTACTTAGAAGTCATAGTGAAGCTGTTACAGTAAGATTTGCTGATAGTGTAGAGGTAGATGTTGAAAAAGTAAGAGCTGCATTAAATGCTTTTGATGATGTAGAGGTAATGGATGATTTAGAGCATAGCATATATCCAATGCCAACAATCTCTACAGATACAGATATAACTTTTGTAGGTAGAGTTAGAAAAGATATTTTCGAAGATAATGTACTACATATGTGGGTAGTTGCAGACCAAGTTCGTGTAGGTGCGGCTACAAATGCTGTAAGAATTGCGCAAAAATGGATAGAATTGGAGGGGTAAATGGAGCATAAAGAAGATTTAGTAAATAACGTGAAAAAACAAGAAGATATAGGTATGTTAGAAGCTCTTTTTGAAGGAGCAATTTGGAGAAGTAGATTTATTGTTATTTTAGCAGTTGTTTTTGGGCTTGTGGGTGCTATTATCTTATTTATTGTTGCATCTTACGATGTAGCTTCTATTAGTAGTTATGCATATAATGGACTTTTTGCTCATCCACATCCTGAGAAATTTCATGAAAATATTGTAGGAGCAATTATTGGGGCGGTAGATTTATATCTTATTGCTGTTGTTATGTTTATATTTGCGTTTGGTATTTATGAACTGTTTATCTCTCATATAGATGAAGCAGAAGGACATGGTAAAATTTTGGCTATATCATCTTTAGATCAGCTTAAAGATAAGATAGCAAAAGTGATTGTTATGGTTCTTGTAGTAAACTTTTTTCAAAGAGTACTTCATACTAATTTTACAACACCATTAGAGATGCTATATTTTGCATTTTCTATTATGCTGTTGGCTATAGGATTGTATTTTTTAAGTAAAGTAGGAAAACATTAATATTATTAAGGAAAAACATTGAGTAAAATATTTATAGACGCATGTCAAGGCAAAAAAACACCTTATACACCAGTTTGGATGATGAGACAAGCAGGAAGATATCTGCCAGAGTATATGAAAGTAAGAGAGCAAGCGGGAGATTTCTTATCGTTATGTCATAACCCTAAATTAGCTGCTGAAGTTACACTACAACCTGTTGATATTGTTGGAGTAGATGCTGCAATAATGTTTAGTGATATTTTGGTAGTGCCAAATGAAATGGGTATGGATTTACGCTTTGCAAAAGGTGAGGGTCCAATTTTTGATAAGCCAATTAAGAGTATAGAAGATATAGATGATTTATTGGGTGGCAAAGAGGCTGCAAATAAGCTAACTTATGTTTATGATACTATTAAATTAGTAAGAGAGCAGTTAGATGACTCTAAAGCTCTTATTGGCTTTACCGGTGCACCATGGACATTAGCTACTTATATGATTGAAGGGCGTGGTACTAAAACATATAATGTAGTTAAAAAACTTATATATACTGAGCCAGAGCTTATGCATAAACTTTTAGCAAAAGTTACAGAAGTTGTTAAATACTATTTAGAAAAGCAGATAGAATCTGGTGTAGATGTTGTGCAGATTTTTGATAGTTGGGCTGCTGCTTTAGAGAAGAGTAAATACTTTGAATTTAGTTGGAATTATATGAAAGAGATAGCTAGCTATATTAAAAATAAATACCCACATATTCCAATTATAATGTTTCCTAAAGGAATACCAGCATATTTAGATGACATAGATGGAGATTTTGATGTATTTGGTGTTGATTGGTCTACTCCAATGGCATTAGCAAAAGAGAAATTAGGAGATAGATATGTACTGCAGGGTAATATGGAGCCATGCCGATTATACTCTAAAGAGGCTACTACAGAGTGTGTAGAGTCTTTAGCTAAGACTATGAAAGATGGGCGACATATCTTTAACTTAGGGCATGGAATCTTACCAGATGTACCGGTAGAGAATGCTATTCATTTCGTAAGTGAATGCAAAAGAGCTTCTAAAAGAGATTAATTTTTAAGTAGAGTACAGTGCCCTCACTGTACTTTTAAAGCTTGTGTATTTTCGTGTGCTAAGAATATGATTCACTATGCTTCTTTCGCCTATTTTTAGAGGTACCTTTCGATGGCATTAAGTTAAGGATTTCATATTCATTTCTTGGCTTTAAGCTCAAAGCCGAAAGCTTAAAGCTAGCTACTGCGTCACTCCTACAGGAGCAATGCCAATAAATTAAGCTTTTAAATGTGCAGTGAGAACAATGCACCCTACAGTAAAAAGTAAATTTCGCGTAGGGTGTGGTACCCTTACCACACCAAAAAATTCTTAATTCATTGGCATTACCCACAGAAGTGGTAGTCCACAATTTCAACTGTCCAAAAGTTGAAAAAGTGCTTTTTCGGTAGTTTAAACCATAGATTTCCATTTTAACAGGAATGACATGGTGGCAAGCTTTTAGCTTTATGCCTATAGCATTTTATAGAGTTAAAATCCTTAACTTAATGGCAATGGGGGGTGCCCTTAAGATATTAATTAGTAATTTTTTACATTATTTAATAAAATTCACAAAAATATTAAATTTTCCTTAAAGTTGATTGACATAGACTAAACTATTTTGATATAATATAACTAATTAAAAAATTAATTTAATATATTATTACAAGGAGTAGGTCTATGGCAAAAAGTTTATATGAGACCTTAGGCATTAATGAAAATGCATCAGCAGATGAAATAAAAAAAGCCTATAGAAAATTAGCAAGAAAGTATCATCCAGATATTAATAAAACAGATGAAGCTCAAGAGAAATTTAAAGAGATAAATGCAGCTTACGAAGTTTTAAGTGACCCAGAGAAAAAAGCACAGTATGATCAGTACGGTGACCAAATGTTTGGTGGTCAAAGCTTCCAAGATTTTGCACATTCACAAGGTGCGGGTGTTGATTTAGATGAAATTCTAAGAGCAATGTTTGGAGGTGGCGGAGCTGGTTTCTCTGGCGGATTTAGTCAAGGTGGCTTCTCTCGTGGAGGCTCTGGATTTGGAGGTGGCTATGGAATGCCAGATTTAGATTTACAAACCTCTATTACTGTACCATTTATAACATCTGTACTTGGTGGTAAACATCATATTACTCTTGGTGATGGTGAGAGCTTTGATATTAAAATTCCAGCAGGTATAAAGAGTGGTAAAACACTTAGAGTAAAAGGTAAAGGTAAAAGTTATCAGGGGCATAGAGGAGATTTATTAATAAAAGTAAATGTTGCCCCATCACCTGAGTATGAGAGAAAAGGAGATGATTTATATAAAACTATAGATATACCTCTTAAAAAAGCTCTATTTGGTGGTAAGATAGAAGTAGATACACCAGAGAAAAAAGTAACACTAAAAGTGCCTAAAAATACAAAAAATGGGCAAAAATTTAGATTAAAAGATAAAGGTTTTCCTAGCTCAAATGGAGGAAAAGGAAACCTATATTTAGTTGCAAATATTGTTCTACCTGATGTTGATACTCTACCTGATGATTTAAAAGAGTGCTTAGAAAAACTACCAGAATAAAGGAGTGAAATATGCATAGTTATGACGAACCTGTTTACTTAATTAGTATTGTATCAAATATGCTAAATATTCATCCTCAAACATTACGACAATATGAAAGAGATGGTTTAATTTCACCATCTCGAACAGAGGGTCGAATGCGTCTGTACTCACAAAGAGATATTGATAGAATGAAGATGATACTGCGTCTTACAAGAGATTTAGGTGTAAATATAGCAGGTATTGATATTATCTTGCAGTTAAAAGAGCAGATGGAAGAGATGGAAAATGAGATAGAACGATTAAAAGATGAATTAAGAGATGTAAATAGGTTAGGGTCTGTACCAAAATCTAAAGCTATAGTTAAAAAGAGTAGATACGATATAATAATCTTTGAAGAAAATTGAAAGGTAAATTATGAAACATGAAGTAAGAAAAGAGAAAGTGTTAAAAATATATATTGATAACACTGATACTTATGAAGACGAAGCTCTATGGAAATATATTTTAAATAGTGCAAAAGAGCACAAGTTAGCTGGTGCAACAGTTTACAAAGCTGTAGCTGGAGTAGGGGCTAACTTAGATATACATACTTTCGATATCTTTAATCTATCGATAAAAATGCCAATAGTTTTGGAGATAATAGACTCTTATGATAAAATAAGAGATTTTTTAAATTCACTTGATGTAGTTTTAAAAGAGGCATTTGTAACAATGCATGATGTAGATACAATCATATATAAGGCATAATATGAATTTAGCAATTTTAATATCTGTAGCTATAGGTGGTTCTATTGGTGCACTTATGCGTTTTTTAGG
>JALVTE010000062.1 GCA_027024155.1 Campylobacteraceae bacterium | reverse complement strand
CTAATTAACAAGCGTTATTTAAGTTCAATTAATTACAATAGTCATAATTTAAATTTAATAGGAGAAGCGATGATTGAAATTAGATGGCACTCACGTGCAGGTCAAGGTGCGGTAACTGGTGCTAAAGGTCTTGGCGATGTTGTTTCAAGAACTGGCAAAGAGGTGCAGGCATTTGCACTTTATGGTTCTGCAAAAAGAGGTGCAGCGATGAATGCATATAATAGAATTGACGATAAGCCAATTATTAACCACGAAACAGGTATGGAACCAGATTATGTACTTGTAATCGACCCAGCGCTTGCATTTACAGATAATATTACAGCAAACGATAAACCAACAACTAAATATATTATTACTACTAATTTAAGTAAAGATGAATTGATTTCACAAATACCAGCTTTGCAAGATAAAAAAGATAGAGTGTTTGTAGTGGATGCAATTCAAATTTCATTAGATACAATCGGTAGATCTATGCCAAATACTCCAATGCTTGGTGCATTAATGAAAGTTTCTGGTATGTATGATTTAGATTTCTTCTTAGAGTCTATGAAAAGAGTTCTTGCTAAGTTCCCACAAAAGATTATAGATGCGAACATGGCTGCAATGACTAGAGCATATAACGAAGTTAAGTAAAGGATTTTTATGAGTAGAGGTGTATTAGCAACAGAAAAAAGAGGAATGAGAGAGTTAGGTGCAGAAGAGCATGTTGGATGGGATGAAGTTACACAAGGAACTCTTTTACCATCATTTGAAAAAGAGGTAGATGCAGCACATGTAAGACCTGAAGAGAGACCATATTCTGATTTTAACTCTTATACTGCAACAGTTGCATCTTGGCGTGTAATTAAGCCAGTATACAACAGAGACATATGTATAGATTGTCAAAACTGTTGGGTTTGGTGTCCAGATACTTCTATTGTATCTCGTGATAAGCAAATGTTAGGAATCGATTACGACCACTGTAAAGGTTGTGGAGTATGTGTTGAGGTTTGTCCTACAAATCCAAAATCTCTATTAATGTTTGGTGAATCAGAAGAGACAGAAGCGGCTTTAGCAAAATGGCCAGAGAAAAAAAAGAAAGCTAAGTAAGGATATAATATGGCAGAAAAAATGGAATTAAACGATATCGAAGTTTGGGATGGTAACTACGCGGCATCACAAGCTCTAAGACAAGCACAAGTTGATGTTGTTTCAGCATATCCTATTACACCTTCGACTCCTATTGTTGAGAGTTATGGTGCATATGTAGCAAATGGTTATGTTGATGGCGAATTTGTAATGGTTGAGTCTGAGCATGCTGCAATGTCAGGATGTATTGGTGCAGCTGCTGCTGGTGGTAGAGTTGCAACAGCAACAAGTTCACAAGGTTTTATGCTTATGATAGAGGTACTTTACCAAGCAAGTGGTATGAGACTTCCTATAGTTTTAACAGTTGTAAACCGTGCTGTGGCATCTCCACTAAATGTTCGTGGTGACCATGGCGATATGTATGCAGGTCGCGATAGCGGTTGGGTACAGATAGATGCATTTAATGCTCAAGAGGCGTACGATTTAACACTATGTGCATTTAAAATAGGTGAAGATATGGATGTAAGATTACCAGTAATGGTACATCAAGATGGTTTCGTAACTTCACACACTGCACAAAATGTTAAGCCACTTCAAGATGATGTAGCATATAACTTTATAGGTAAATATCAGCCATATGAAGAGATGTTAGACTTTACAAAAGCTGTAACATACGGTGCACAAACAGAAGAAGATTGGCACTATGAGCATAAAGCTAAACAACACAAAGCTTTAATGGATTCAAGAGATGTAATCGATAGAGTATTTGCAGAGTACAAAGAGTTAACTGGTAGAGAGTATAATAGAGTAGAGAAGTACTTTATGGATGATGCAGAAGTAGCTATTGTTGCTTTAGGTTCTGCTGTTGAGACTGCTAGATATGCAGCAGAAGAGTTAAGAGCAGAGGGAATTAAAGCAGGTGTAGTAGCACCAAGATGCTTTAGACCATTTGCTTTTGATGGTATTAGAGAGGCTTTAGAGAATGTTAAAGCTGTATCTGCTCTTGATAGATCTTGTCCGATGGGTGCGATGGGTACACTATTTAATGAAGTATCAGCAGCACTATATACTAATGATAAGAGACCAATAATTAGTAACTATATTTACGGTTTAGGTGGTCGTGATTTCTCTGTTGCAGAGGCAAAAAGAATATTTAAAGAGCAAAAAGCTCACGCAGATGCTGGGCATTTAACAACACCAATCCAGCAATTTAGTGGTCTTCGTGGTCCTAAACTTGGATTCTTTGAAACAAAAAGGGGTAACTAATGGCAATTACATCAATTAAAAATTTAAAAGAGTTCTCTACAGCTAACGAGCGTTTCGAAGGGGCACACCTTTTATGTCCTGGTTGTGCACACTCTATGATTGTAAGAGAGTTAATGAACTGTACAGATGACAACTTAGTAATAGCAAGTAACACAGGTTGTTTAGAGGTTTCTACTGCTGTTTACCCATATACATCTTGGGATACAAGCTGGATTCATATAGGCTTTGAAAACGCTGCAACTGCTGCAAGTGGTGCAGAGGCAATGTATAAAGCAAGAAAGAGAAAAGGTACTCTAAAAGACCCAGATGCACCAGTTAAATTTGTTGCATTTGGTGGTGATGGTTCTACTTACGATATTGGTTTCCAATGGTTAAGTGGTGCTGTAGAGAGAGGGCATGACTTTACATATATCTGTTTAGATAACGAAAACTATGCAAACACTGGTGGACAGAGAAGTTCAGCTTCACCTATTGGTGCAAACACTACTACAGCTCAAGCTGGTCGTTTCAGTTATGGTAAAAAAGAGAAGAAAAAAGATATGGTAGCTATTATGGCAGCTCATGGTGCTCCATATGTTGCACAACTTGCACCTAACAAGTGGAAAATTATGGCAAAAGGTTTCCAAAAAGCACTAGAGACTGAGGGGCCATGTTTTATTAACACAGTTTCAGCATGTACAACAGAGTGGAAGTTTGACCCTAAAGATACAATCCATGTAACAGATTTAGCAACTGATACATTAATGTTCCCTATTTATGAAATTATTGATGGTCACGAATTAAATATTCTTTATAGACCAAAAAATATTATTCCTGTAGAGGAGTATTTAGCATCTCAAGGAAGATATAAACACTTGTTTAAACCAGAAAATAAGCATGTTATCGAAAGAATTCAAAAAGATATTGATGCTAAGTGGGAATACCTACAAAGAAGAGAAGAGGCAAGAGTTTAATCTCTGCTTCTTAAGGGCACTTATTATTAGAGTTCTCCTTAACTTCACTTATACTTAATATTTTCTACACAATTAATTATTAAAATTTATCTATTTTTTACAAACTTACACTCTAACTTAACTTATATATTAAAATATGACATAAGTCAATTATCTTAAGAATTTTTTAGTTACAATATTTAACATAAACTTTAAAGGAGTACTATGAAAAATATTTTAAAAGTAGGATTAATTGCATCTGCTGCGGCAATGCTTTTGGCTTCACCATTAAGTGCTAAGAAAATTAGATGGAAATTAGCAGAGACTTGGCCTTCAACACTAACACCACTTGCTTCACCACCAGCAGAAGTTGCAAGACTCGTAAAAGAGATGAGTAATGGTGAATTTATCATTAAAGTAGAAGGAAAAGAGAAGCATAAAGCTCCACTTGGAATTTTAGATATGGTAAAAGGTGGTCAGTATCAAATGGGTCATAGTGGCTCTTACTACTGGAAAGGTAAAGATATCAATACAGTATGGTTTACAACTGTACCGTTTGGAATGACACCATCTGAGCAGTATGCATGGTTCTATTATGGAAACGGTATGAAGTATATGAAAGAGGTTTATGATAAATTTGGTGTTTACTCTTACCCAGGTGGAAATACAGGAAACCAAATGGGTGGTTGGTTTAGAAAAGAGATAAAGAGTGTAGATGACTTAAAAGGTCTTAAGATGAGAATCCCAGGATTAGCAGGTGAAGTTATGGCTAAACTTGGAGTAAATGTTGTAAATATCCCAGCAGGTGAGTTGTATACATCATTAGATAGAGGAACTATCGATGCACTAGAGTGGGTAGGACCAGGTATGGATATTAAGATGGGCTTCCATAAAGTTGCTAAATATTACTACACTGGTTGGCATGAGCCAGCAAGTGAAATGCAATTTTTGGTAAACAAAAAAGCATTCGATAAACTACCTAAAAAGTACCAAGTAATGTTAGAGACTGCAATGAAAGCAGCATCTATGGATATGTATATAGAAAACTTTGCAGAGTCTGTTGATGCTTGGGCTAAAATGAAAAAAGATTACCCAGATATTCAAGTAAAAACATTCCCTAAACCAGTTATGTTAGCACTTAAAAAAGCAGCAGACGAAGTTTATGCAGGTTATTCTGCTAAAAATCCTAAATTTAAAGAGATTTATCAAGATTACACAGCATATATGAAAAAAGCTAGAGCATGGTCAATGATGAGTCAATATGACTATTTAAAACTTTCAAAAGATTTAGGTATTACTAAATAATAAAATCCGCTTTTGCGGGTTTTTATTAAATTAAGAATTAAGAGTTAAGAATTAAGAGTTAAGAATTGGTAAATACCAACTTTTAATTTTTAGCTTTTATTTTTTTAAAAGGAAAAAAAATGCTTTTAAAACTAGAAAAAATCACAGATAAGATTATAGATTTTGTTGGATACCTTACGGGTATTTTATTGTTACTTATGATATTAAATGTAGCTTATGACGTTGCTATGAGATATATATTTCATGATAGCTCAATAGCTATGCAAGAGCTTGAATGGCATCTGTTTTCAGTTGTTATCTTATTTGGAACAGGTTATGCATTAAAAGATAATGCACATGTTAGAGTAGATTTTTTATACGATAGACTCTCTCCTAAAAAACAGGCTTGGATTAATATATTAGGAACAATATTTTTTCTTTTACCTTTAGCTCTTTTAGTTATTTATGGCTCAATAGATTATGTTATGGATTCATATACTACGCACGAAATCAGTCAAGACCCAGGAGGTTTGCCATATAGATGGATAATAAAAGCGATGATTCCACTATCTTTTATATTTCTTATTTTTTGTGCATTTAACTTTTTGCTACATAATATAAATGTACTCAAAGGCTTAGAGAAGCCACTTCCAATAGAGGAGGATGAATTATGATTGGTATAGTTATGTTTTTTGCTGCACTTGTAATGCTTGTTGCAGGCTTTCCCGTAGCATTTACTTTTGGTGCAGTTGCTCTCTATTTTGGGCTTGGAGCTTCATATATAGAAATTATGCCAGATGGTGGGACATTAATAGAGTGGTGGCAAGAGTTTCTATCGATGTTTTCAATGATGCCTTATAGAATTTACTCTATTATGACAAATAAAATTTTAATGGCAGTACCGTTGTTTATATTTATGGGTATTGTACTGCAAAAGAGTGAATTAGCCGAAAGATTGTTAGAGTCTATGGGTACACTATTTGGAAAAGTTAGAGGTGGTTTAGCAATATCTACAGTACTAATTGGTGCACTTTTAGCAGCATCTACAGGTGTTGTTGGTGCTAGCGTTGTTGCAATGGGTGTAATTTCTCTGCCTATTATGCTTAGAAACAAATACGATACAGCCTTAAGCTGTGGTACAATTTGTGCCTCTGGAACGCTAGGACAGATTATTCCACCATCTATTGTATTAATTGTTTTAGCAGATGTATTCCAACTGCCAGTTGGAGACCTTTTTAAGTCTGCTGTAATTCCTGGGCTTGCTCTTGTAGGGGTTTATATTTTATATATTCTTATAGTATCATTTTTAAAGCCAGAAGTTGCACCAGCATTTAGAGGAGATATCACAGTTACATACTCTACAAATGTAAAAAAAGCATTAATTGCAATTATTCCACCTTTAACTTTAATTGTTTTAGTTTTGGGCTCTATTTTTGCGGGTGTCGCTACACCTACAGAGTCGGCATCTTTAGGAGCACTTGGTAGTTTAATTTTAGCAGCAATGTATAAAAAACTTAGCTACTCTTTAGTTAAAGAGGCTTCATTAGAGACAGTTAAAACTACATCTATGGTATTTGCTATTTTAGTAGGTGCAACGGCATTTTCTATGGTATTTATTTACAGTGGTGCAGATGAGATTGTAGAGCACTTTATGACAACCTTGCCAGGTGATAAATGGGGCTTTATAATAGCTACTATGCTAATAATTATGTTCTTAGGCTTTTTTATCGACTTTATCGAAATATCATATATAGTAGTACCAATATTGCTACCAATTTCACAAAAAATAGGAATAGACCCACTTTGGTTTGCAATACTAATTGCTTTGAACCTACAAACCTCATTCCTAACCCCACCATTTGGATTTAGCCTCTTCTACTTAAAAGGAGTAGCCCCACCAGAGGTAAAAACTACCGATATTTATAGAGGTGTAGTGCCATTTATTATACTGCAAGTATTGGTATTAGCTTCTATCGTAATATTCCCAGAGTTGTATGGATTTAAGGGGTAAAATTTTAGGGCTGAAAGCAAAAAGCTTAAAGCCTAAAGCAAAGCGATTTCTACTAAGGTGTTTGCAATAATTAATAGCTTAGTTTCTTAGCACATTAGGCGTAAACCCAGTTATACGTTTAAATACTCTATTCATATGCGACTGGTCGCTAAATCCACACTCTATAGCTATTTCAGCTAGTGAATCATTAGTTTTAAGTATTTTATGTTTTGCTCTCTCTACCCTTAAGCTCTGAATATATTTATGTGGAGTAATAGCAAACTCTTTACTAAAGCTTCTAGTAAAGTAGTAAGTAGAAAAACCAACCTCTTTTGCAATAGCTTCTACACTTAAATTTGGATTATCCCAAAAAGTAAATATATACTCTAATGCTCTACCTAATTTTATGCTATCAAGCGATAAGTTGCATATTAAATTTAGAGAATATGAATTTTGAAGAAGTGTTGTCGTAAATTCATTAAAGCTTTGTTCTATCTCTAAGATTTCGTTATTTTTTAATGATTGGTAGAGCTCTATTCCTATGTTTAGTATCGGTTTTTGTTTATACAGAGGTAAAATATTTGGCTCTAAGTTTTTATCACTTTGCTCTATATCTTGAACTACATTAAGTAGTAAATTAGGTTCTATATCAAAATGCAGGTACTCCCACTCTCCAGCATATGTTTCGTGCAACTCATATGGTGCTACAACTCTTGTCTCTCCTGCTTTTATTGTTGTATCTTTTGAGCCACTTCTATATCGATATAATCCTTTGGTAAATATTCCAACACTATAACTTTCGTGAAAATGTGGCACCATACCAGCATTTTTAAACTTACCAAAAACTGCACTAATACCATTTTTAATATCTAAGTTCTCCAAAATAGAACCCTTTGCTTTATATCTATCAAATTATACCCATTTAATTGATAAATTGCCAAAATTGTAAAGATACCACCAATAACTGTAAATATATCAACTCTTTCAGCTAAAAATATAGAAGCAAAAAATACAGCAGTAATTGGCACTAAAAAGAAGTACCCACTAGCCTTTTTACCACCCCATGTAGATGTTGCCATAAAATATATAGATGTACCAAAAGTTGTACCATACAGAGATAGTGCCAATAAATTAACCCAACCGATACTATCTAAAACTGTTAAACTAGGTACTTTTAAATTTAAAAATAGTACCAAAACACCAAGTGCTGTAAAACTAAACATATAAAAACTAAAAGCCAAAGCCGAACCATTTTTAAAGTAAGAACTAACAATAGTAATCCAAGGCCAAGTAGCAGCAGCTAGTAAAAAATAAAGAACTCCACGATTAAAGCTAATATCGAGTTGCCAAACTTTTAAAATTATTAGTACTCCAATAGCTCCAAATATTAAAGCAAAAATATCTTTTAGCTCTAAAAACTTTCGACCAATTATTGCAATAAAAATAAATGTCAAAATAGGATTAAGTGTAGTAACCAAAACCCCACCAAAGCCTGCCTCTCCATAATGTGTACCCAAAAAGAAAAAGTAGTTATAAGCTATTAAACCCATAGCACTAACAAATGCCAAGAATAACCCCTTATAATCTATTTTAAAACTACTTCTGCTAATAAACAACACAAAAACAAGCCCCAAAGCCGAGAAGAAAAAACGCCAAAATATAAGAGAGTATGCATCAAAATACCCCATCAAAATCTTAGCACTAACCCAAGTACTACCCCAAGCTATCATCGCTAAAACCATTAAAATTGTTAAAGTTCTACTGTTCATGTTCTTTCCTTACAATATTTTGCAACATATCTTGTGATAATATTAGCAGTAAAGAGTATTTTTGTATAGAATATTTTTGCTCTATTAATTAATAAACTTTTACTAATTATGACAAAAGAATCAAAATTATCAAAAAGTGCTTATGTTCTTCTTTAACAAATAGCTATGTTTTTTAATTTTATTGTATAATTTCTTATATCAAGTCAGGAGATTCTATTGAAAAAGAATATAGCAAGTGCAAGAATAAATATAGAGAGTTCTAAACTATTAAAAGAGTTAAACGACTCATTACCGTTTGATAAAGAGTTGTATAAAGAGGATATTACAGGCTCTTTGGCTCACTCTAAAATGTTAGCAGCTCAAGGTATTATTAGCAGTGAAGATTTAGAGTTAATTACAAAAGGGCTAAATGAGCTTTTAGAGGAGATAGAGAGCGGAAAAGTTAAGCTAAATAGTGGTGATGAAGATATACATATGGCTATTGAGCGTCTATTAACTGCAAAAATTGGAGATGCTGCAAAGCGTGTACATACTGCAAGAAGCCGTAATGACCAAGTAGCAACTGATTTTAGACTATATGTTTTAAATAACAATTTAGAGTTAGCAAGACTTATTTTAAAAGTAGTAGAGAGCTTTATAAATCTAGCTAAAGAGAATACAGATACACTACTACCTGGTATGACACACTTACAACACGCTCAGCCTATTAATTTTGCTTACCATATGCTAGCCTATGCAAGTATGTTTAAAAGAGACTACGAGCGTTTTATGAGCTCTTATGATAGAAATAATATTTCACCTTTAGGTTGTGCCGCACTTGCTGGAACACCACACCCAATTAACAGAGAGCAAACAGCACAAGAGTTAGGCTTTAGAGAGCCAAGTATAAACTGTTTAGATACTGTAAGCGATAGAGATTTTGCCTTAGAAATTCTATTTAATATATCAACTATGATGATGCATATAAGCCGTCTTAGCGAAGAGCTAATTCTTTGGAGTACAAGTGAGTTTAAATTTATTACCCTAAGCGATAAGCACGCAACTGGTAGCTCTATTATGCCACAAAAGAAAAATCCAGATATTCCAGAACTTCTTCGTGGAAAAACAGGTAGAGTAAATGGGAACTTAGTAGCTCTGCTTACTGTTATGAAAGGTCTGCCACTAGCATATAACAAAGATACCCAAGAGGATAAAGAGGGTGTTTTCGATAGTGTAAAAACTGCTAAACTTTCATTAATGGTGCTAAAAGAGATGATAGACGAGATGAAAGTAAACAAAGAGAATATGGAAAAAGCCTGCAGAGTAGGGCACTTAAGTGCAACAGATTTAGCAGACTATATGGTTAAAAACCTAAATATGCCATTTAGAGATGCTTACCATTTAGTAGGAAATATCGTAAACAAATCAGAAGAATTAGGCAAAGATATAAGTGAACTAACCTATGAAGAGTTAAGTGCAATAGATGGCAGATTCGCACAAGATGTAATAGATGTCTTAAATATTAGAAACTCTATGAATGCAAGAGAATCTTTTGGTGGAACATCTACAGTAAAAACTAAAGAGCAGATTGATATTTTATCTAATTGGTTAGAGCAAGTAAAGGGTTAAATTAATATAATTAAGAGTACTTTCAATGCTATTAGTTTAAAGATTTTTCATTTACAAATGGAGTTAAGTTTTTATATAAATTTGAATGTTTACCACCGCCGTCATTCCCATGAGAGGCTGTGAGAAAACTTACAAAATCTTAGAATCGATGGCTTTAGCCTCGCAAAATAATACGCTTTTATGGTATTAAAGTTCGGGGCTAAAGCCACCGATTCCGGAAAATTATAGGTTTTTTCACAGTCTCTGAAAATGGGAATCTACAATTTCAACTGTCTATAAATTACAATTTAACTTTTTTGACAATTTAAACCGTGGATTCCCACTTTCGTGGGAATGACGAAGTGGCTAGCTTTTAGCTTGCTGTGGCTTTTTATATAGATGTTTTTAGGTTTTAACATAATGCCAATTAAGATGGCATTTTTAGTTAAAAAATCTTCTTTTTTAAATCTCCATTATATACAATATCTTGTGCTTTTGTATCTGGGTCATTTAAAAATGCTGGTACAGGGTCTTGCTCGTTTAATGTTTTTATCTCTTTATCTAGCATATCTTCTTGATAAGTCATCATCATATCTGCTGCAATAACAAATGGGGCTACTTGAATTTGTTTTAATTTTTCTATCTCTTCACCTACATCTTCACCTTCGATTGTTACTATAATTTTACCTTTGTTTTTATCACCAAAATGGTAATCACAAATCTCACTATTTTCACACCACTCTTTTACTTTTTCGAAATTCTCACTTTTACATTGAACTACTATACTTGAAATATTCATTTTTCTCTCCTTGATTTATTTTAACTTCCACATACTAACAAAAGTATCATCACTTGCGGCAAAAACTGTACTTTTATCTTTAAAAATAATATTATTTAGTGTACTATTTTGCCCTTTAAGTAGAAAAAGTTTAGATTTTGTACTTAATTTTACTATTGTAATATTATTATTTTCATCCATTGCAAAAGCTGCCATACTAGCATCAGGACTTAATGAAACAGCATAAATAAAAAACTTTGCTTGTATAAAATCTTTTTTACCTGTTGTTAAATTATACCATCCAGCTCGTCTATCTTTGCCAGCTGTTGCTACAATATCTTTTTTTATATCTACTTTAAAGATATTATCTAAATTAATACCGGTTAGCCGTTTGACAATTTTACCACTTTTGGGTTTGATGACAATTACCTCTCCACTTTCACTTGCAAAAGCTGCTAAAGTTTTATCTTTATTAAGTGCAAAATTAGAAAATTTTGAGCCATTTAATTGTTCTCTATATACAAATTTTTTAGTAGATAAATTATATAAAGCAGCTTCATCACTTAAGAATGCAACTAAAATATTATCTTTATCAATAAATTTTGCTTCTACTAAAGCTAATTTATCTTTTTCTGTAAAAATGTTAATAGTTTTATTGTTTTCGTTAATTCTTAAATCACTATATCCTCCAATGCCACTATCACTTAGCATTAAATATTTTCCATTTATATAATCTACACTAGAGACACTTGTATCTATACTATCACCCATAAAGTCTTTTATTTTTGGTAACTGTACAACTTTCGTAAACTTTTTTTTATCTAAATTATAAGCCTTTAATTTACCTCCATCTGTACCCATAACAAGCATTGAACCATTAACTAAAACCATATCTTTAACACTCTCATTTACATCTATTTTCAGTGTTGGTGTTAAATCTTTGCTCCAAACAGTGTTTATAAGTATAGCTATTAAAAAAAGAGTTTTTCTCAAGATTTAGCTCCTAAAATTTCATTTGATAAAGAGAGTAATTTTTTTGCAATTTCTTCACCATTTAAATCACTTTTTACACCATATAAATCTAGTTCAGAATCTAAAAAGTTTTCAAACTCTTTTACTTCATATAGTTTAGCAATCAACTCTTTTAATCCATCTTCTCTAAGAGCATTTGACAATCTCTCTGTAACATAAACTAAAAAGTTATAATTCTCTGGTTCAAAAACATCTACCTCTTCATCATCTATATCTACATAGTTTTCATCTGTTACAACAAAGTATCTTAACTCGTCTAAATCTTTCTCTTCTATAGCATTCGCAATATTTGGATAATCTTTCTCTAAATTAATTTTCATATTCAGCTCCTATTTAATAAAGGTAATTATATCAATTTATTATATATTCTATCGCATTTGTTGGACATCTACTTAAGCAAAAACCACAACTTGTGCATTTTTCTAAATCTATAATTGGTTCAAACATTCCTTTGAATAAAATAGCATCATCAAGACATGGCTCTTTGCATGAGAAGCAAATACTGCCATTATGAGCCATACAACTCTGCTTATTAATTAAAAATGTTGCATAAATTTTTTCATTATTATCTGTAATTTTTAATACATCTCTCTCGCATGCATTAGCACAATCTTGACAAAAAGTGCATCCACTTTTTCTAAAATTTAGTATAGGCGTACCTTTTGCTTCTATTACGATAATATTTTCATCGCAAGCAGTGGCACAAGCTTTAGATTCACACTCTATACACTCTTTGTCAAAAAGAGTTAAATCATGTGTATAAGGTGGGCGTAAAAAGGTAGGAGTAGGCTCCTCTTTTACGCTCGATATAGGCTCAACTAATTTTCTAAAAAAGTCTCTTCTACTATTCACCTTACTTTACACCTTGATCTATAACTTTAATTAAATCAGACTTGTGTTTTAACTTATCACTACTAAAGATTGGTTTAAAGTTATTTTTAACAAGTGGTTTAACATTTGCTTGTGGTACATGACACTGAGAACAGTTATATCTTGCTGGATTTAGCTTTTTAAGCTTTTTAAATTTTGCAATAGTTACATCTGTTCCATTTTTAACTGCTCTACCATCTTTTATAATCTTACCATCTTTGATTTGAGTGCTAGGTCTAAAATCAGTAAAGTGTGATTCTGGAATAGGAGTAGCTCCAACACTTTTAGCAACTGCTGGCATATGACAACCTAAACAAGCATTACTCTTTATTGTAATTGGTAATAAACCGTCTACACTATGCGGAATTAATGGTGGTGCATTTTCATAAGAACGTGCAATAGTTTTTGCTGCTCCTGGTGCTGGCGCATTAAATTTAGCGTCTATAGGTGCAGCCTTACTCTCATCTACAATATTTGTTTTTCTTAAACTCAGTGATTCTGGTGTTATTACTTTATCAGCAGCATAAGCACTAATTGCTAGAGTACTTATCGCAATAACTGATAAAATTCCCTTTTTTATCATTTTGACTCCTTCTTTTTATTTTCTGTAATATACTTACCGATTGAAAACTCTAAAGCATCATCATCGCAAACATCAATACAGCGTCCACAATTTGTGCACTCTATATCGTTTACATTTATACTTTTTTTTCCAATCATATGCAAAACTTGACTCTCAGGGCAAACCTCTTTACATTTCATACAGAGAGTACAATTTTCACTTGTATGTTTTACTCTAAATATAGAGTATTTTCCAATAATAGAATATACTCCCCCAAGTGGACATATATGTCCACACCAACCATTTTTAACAACAAATAGATCAAATAGAAAAATAGCTGCGATTAAACCTAAACCTGAACCAACACCAAATATAATATTTCTATTTAGTATTGTTATAGGGCTTAATATTTCAAAAGCCGCTAAGCCACTAATTGCAGAAGTTATTAATACTATTATTATCATATAGTAGCGAATATTTCTGCTTATCCATAGCTTTCTCTCAATCTTATCTATCAATAATTTTCGGCGAAGCCATGCAGCTGCATCTGTAATTAAATTTACAGGACACACCCAGCTACAAAATGCTCTACCCCCTATTATTCCATAAAACAAAGAAATTATTAAAGCACCAATCAGTACATTTGCACCAACAACCGCGCCACTAGCAAATATTTGAAGCAAGGCGAAAGGGTCACTTAGTGGTACTTTGTTAAAAAGCATAGAGGTAGATATATCTCCTTGTAAGATACTCCAACCCCAAAAGTTTCCAGCAAAGTATAAAAAAAGTAGCCCAAATTGTGTAAATCTTCTTAGAATTAAATATTTAATATTAGAGAATTTCATACTACAATCCTAATTGATTACTATTTAAGTAATCAAGAGGTTTTTTCTTGCTACGGTCATCATGGGTTGTGATATCTTTCTCATTTCTATCTCCAACTCTTTGTTGGTCTTTTTTATCCCAACCTTTAACATAGTGATCTCCAACTTTACCTTGTGCAACATCTTTTGGTAAAACAAAAATAGCTGGTTTCTCTGTTACACAAGCTTTTTCACATAATCCACAACCTGTACATACATCAGGATTAACAACAGGTTCTAAAAATGCATGTTTACCTGTTCTGCTATTTCTATTGTATTGTAACTTAATTGCTTCATCAAGCAGTGGACAAGCACGATAGCAAGCATCGCACTGTAGCCCCCAAAATGCTATACATGAGTGAACATCAACAACAGCAACACCCATATCCATTTTGCGAATATCTAATTCATTAGTTTTTGGGTTAGTTACTTTTGTAATATCTAACGCTTCTGTTGGACAAGCTGGAACACAAGGTATATCTTCGCACATATAGCACGGTGTATCTCTTGGGGTAAAAAACGGTGTGCCAACTGTAACATTATCGTTGGCTTTTGCCATTTTTAGTGTTCCAAATTCATCTTTTCTCTTGCCATCTCTTGTTAAGTTTTGTGGTCTATTAACACAAGCTTCTGCACAAAGCCCACACTTAATACATGTTTTTAAAAAGTCATTTTCTGGTATAGCAGCAGGCGGTCTAAGAGTAAGTGGTGAACTCTTTGCTTTTGTAGCATAACCACCAAGTAACATTACCCCCATAGTTCCTAAACCAATATGGTGAGCCATATCGGTAAAAAATCTTCTTCTAGGTGTTATATGTTTTTTCTCTTTTTCGCCCATTGCTTTTACCTACCTTATGCTTTATAAATTTTAACAGCACACTTCTTATAGTCTGTCTGCTTACTCATAGGACAAGTTGCATCTAATGTAACTTTGTTAATAAATACTTTTTCATCGAACCAAGGTACAAACACTAAACCTCTTGGAGGTCTGTTTCTTCCTCTTGTTTCAACTCTAGCTTTAACTTTACCACGACGAGACTCTACCCATACAAGTTCTCCACGCTTAACACCACGCTTTTGAGCATCTTTTGGATTCATATAACATAGTGCTTCTGGAACTGCACGGAATAGTTCAGGAACTCTCATAGTCATTGTACCACTGTGCCAATGCTCTAGTACACGACCTGTACATAGCCAAGTGTCATACTCTTTATCTGGCATTTCTGGTGGATCCATATATGGTCTTGCAAATATTTTTGCTTTGTTTGGAATAGGCTTCTTACCAGCTTTTTTATCTGGCTTAGTTAAGCTACCGCTAAATAGTTTCTTAGCAAGTGGACCATAGAATGCAAAGTCTTTAATACCCGCTGCTTTTGCTGCTTTTGCTGCATATGGGTCATATTTTGTATTAAATCTCCAGAATGTCTCTTTACCATCAACAACTGGCCATTTAAGTCCACGAACTTTTTGATACATATCAAATGGAGCAAGGTCGTGTCCATGTCCTCTACCAAACCAAGCATACTCTTCGAATAGATATTTATGAACAAAGAATCCATAACCTTTCCACTCTTTGCCATCACTACCAAGAACTTTTCTGTTATCTCCAAGAGAATCACTATCATCAAAGCCTTTTAATTGAGGGTCATCGATAGTATATTTTTTTGCCTCTTTATTAGCAAAAAGAATATCGAACATTGTTGTATCTTCTTTATAACCCATTTTCTTAGCTGCTTCAATTACACTAGGAAGAGTTTTCTTACGAGGACCGCTTGGTGCATATTCTCCCCAAACATCTTTAACAGTAAATCTCTTAGCTAACTCTAGCCATTGCCAAGTATCACTCATCGCATTACCAACAGGTACTACTTGTTGTTTCCAAAGTTGAGTTCTTCTTTCTGCGTTACCATAACCACCCCACTTTTCATAAATCATAGCACTTGGTAGTACAAGGTCAGAAACCATCGCTGAAATACCAGGATAACCATCTGAAGTAACAATAAAGTTATCTGTTTTTCTTGCTGCTTTAATCCAGTGGTTAGCATTTGCAGTATCTTGGAATGCATTACAAACATTTACCCATGCAAATTTTACTAAACCATCTTCTAAACCTCTTTGAATAGCAACAATATGTTGTTTACCAACTGGGTTTAGAGTGCCTTCTGGAAGCATCCATTTTTTCTCTACTTTTGCTCTATGCTTAGGATTTTTAACCATTAAGTCAGCCGGATATCTATGAGTAAATGTACCAACCTCTCTAGCTGTACCACAAGCACTTGGCTGACCAGTTAGTGAATATGCTCCATTTCCTGGTTTTGCTTGTTTATTTAACAAGAAGTGAACATTATATGAAAGTGTATTATCCCAAGTTCCACGAGTATGTTGGTTCATACCCATTGTCCAGAAACTTACAACTTTTCTGTCTTTTTCTATATATAAAGTAGCTAAATCTTTTAATTTTTTCTTAAAGCTCTCTAGCGACTCATCCGGGTCACCTTTGGCAATTTTAGCTACATAATCAAGAGTAAACGGCTCTAAAGATTTTTTATAATCTTCAAAACTAATCATCCAGTGTGCAAGAGTACCTGGAATATTCTTCATAGTGTCACCCTCTTTATAACCATAAGGTTTAAGTGCAGGTGCTTCTAAAGGAGAAACTTTTTTAGCCATCTCTTTATTAATAATTTTCATCTCTTTTGCACTATATAAACCAGCAGAACCATCAGGTCTTACTGGTGTTATAGATTTTTCACCAGCTCTTCTCATACCATAACCAATATTTACAGGACCAGCAGTAAATACAATATGTTTCTTAACAAAATCCCAATCTATTGCTTCAGGGTGATTATAAACTATCTCTCTTGCAATATAGTTCCATAGTGCCAAGTCTGTATTTGGACGGAAGATAATATTAAAGTCACTTAAGTCACAACTTCTGTGTGTATAAGTTTGAATATTTACAACTTTTACTCTATCTGGGTCAGATAACTTTCTATCAGTAACACGAGACCAAAGAATTGGGTGCATCTCTGCCATGTTTGAACCCCAAGAGATAATAGTATCTGTAAGTTCAATATCGTCATAACAACCACTTGGCTCATCTATACCAAATGTCTGGTAGAAACCAACAACAGCAGATGCCATACAGTGTCTAGCATTTGGGTCAATAGCGTTAGAGCGGAAACCTGCTTTCATCATTTTTAATGCAGCGTAACCTTCCATAATTGTGTATTGACCAGAACCAAATACAGCAACACCTTCTGGACCCTTCTCTTTTAGAGCTTTTTTAATCTGTTTTTCCATCTCATCGAAAGCTTGTTTCCATGAAATTGGTTTAAATTGCCCCTGCTTATCAAACTCACCTTTTTCATTAACTCTCATTAATGGCTGAGTAAGTCTATCCGCACCATACATAATCTTAGCATTAAAGTACCCTTTAATACAGTTAAGACCTCTGTTTACTGGAGCCGCAGGGTCACCTTTTACTGCAACAATTTTACCATCTTTTGTTGCAAGCATAATACCACAACCAGTACCACAGAAACGACAAGGAGCTTTATCCCATCGCCAGCCTTGCTCTGCACTTTTAGCAGCTGCTTGTACCTCTTGCGGAACCGAAATTCCAACTGCCGCTGCTGCTGTCGCTGCTGCAGAACTCTTCAAAAAATCACGTCTATTCATTCCCATATAAACCTCCTGATATAAGTAGGGATGTCATATATTATCACTATTACTGATTAATTTAATTGATTTAAGTCAAAAAGAGATAATATTTTTTAAGTGTTGTAACTATAGTTATCATTTAATATTCAATTAAGTTTATCTTATAAAATAGACTAAAAAATGAACATTAAAATAACTTATTTACAGGTATAATTTATTAGTATTGTAAGAGTTATCACGACAGCAACAAATAGCCACAATTTTTAGATTATATGTTAGTATCGTGACTAGATAGTACTTTTATTTCAATGGACTTAAAGTATTACCCCTCTAGCTCCTCTTGTAATTCCAATAATTCTAAGTATCTATCACTTAACTCTTCGTATTCACTCTCCGCTTTTGCTAACTCTTCGCTAACCTCTTTTAAGCCTTTTTGATTATAGCACTCTGGATTTGCAAGGCAGGTATTTATTTCGTCTATTAATGTTTCTAGCTTCTCTATCTTTTCTGGTAGTAGCTCTAAATCTCTCTGCTCTTTGTAGCTAAGCTTCTGTTTAGCTTTTTTAGGTTTATTCTCTATTGTTACAGTTGCATTTTGTAAGCTCTTCTCAAAACTATCTAAACCTTTTATCTCTTTTTCTATATCTAAATATTCACTATAACTTTGGTGCGAAATCTCTATCTCTCCATTACCTTTAAATATAAATAGCTTTTGTGCCAACTTATCTACAAAGTATCTATCGTGGCTTACAAAAATAAGAGCCCCTTCAAAGCTTAAAAGTTTCTCTTCTAAAATATTAATTGTCTGAATATCTAAATCGTTTGTTGGTTCATCTAAAATAATACAGTCATACTTTTTGGTAAAGAGTAGGGCAAGGGCAACTCTATTCTTCTCGCCACCACTTAGCTGAAAAATCTTTTTATCTAAATACTCTTTTGGAAACAGAAAGTTTTTTAAATAGCCATAAACATGCATATTCTTACCCTCTACAATAACTCTATCGCCACCATCTGGGCAGAATATATCTATAAGTGTTGCATCATCTTTTAACATCTCTCTATGCTGGTCGAAGTAGCCAATACTTAACTCGCCTTTTTTTATTGTGCCGGCATCTGGTTTTAATCGTCCTAACAAAATTTTAAGAAGAGTCGATTTGCCACTGCCGTTTGGTCCAACAATCGCTATCTTATCTCGTTGCAAAATTCTGGTAGTAAAGTTTTTAATTAACAATTTATCTGCAATAGAGTACTCTAAATTCTCTATATCAAATAGCATCTTCTTTTTTGCTACGATTTTATCGCCTCTCCAACTCTTCTTTTCTCGCTCTAACTCTACTTTCATTTTGCGAATTAGGGTAGGGTTTTTCTTAGCCTGTTCTCGAAGCTCAAAAACTCGCCGTTTTCGTCCTTGGTTTCGCGTCTCTCTAGCTCTAACTCCAGTAGCTAGCCACTCCTCTTCGCGTTTTAGCAGGCGCAGTAAGTTGCTATACTCTTTTTGCATAGATTTAATTCTTGCCTCTTTTTGTGCTAAATAACTCTCATACCCACCTTTATAGTTTACTAACTTTAAATCTTCTACCTCTACAATTCTTGTTGCAATATGGTCTATAAAGTATCTATCGTGCGATATAAAAAGCAGTGTAAACTTCTCTTTTTGCAGTATCTCTTCTAAAAATTCTACCATATATACATCTAAGTGGTTAGTAGGCTCATCTAGTAGCAGTAAATCGGGCTTTTTTAAGATTAAAGAGGCAAGGGCAACGCGTCTTTGCTCTCCACCAGATAGCGAGCAGACAAGTCTATCTTCGTACTCTTTTAGTTTAAACTCCTGCAAAGCTCGCTCTACTTTATTGCTTAAATCCCAAGCGTTGTGGTGGTCTAAAAAGGCAGTTACTGCTTCGTGCTCCTTTAATATGGCTCTATCATCAGGATTTTTAGCTATTAATTCAGATAGCTCTTGATACCTATTTTGTGCATCTTTTAGTTCACTAAGTTCACTCTCTATAGCATCTTTTACAGTAGCGTCATCATCAAATTTTGGGTTTTGATCAAGCATAGAAATCTCTATAGATTTATCGTAAATTACTTTGCCTTCATCAGGCTTTTCAGCCCCAATAGCTAGCTTCATAAGTGTAGATTTTCCACACCCATTTTGCCCAATTATTGCAACTCTCTCACCCTGTTCTATATGAAAATCTAACCCATCAAATATTTGCTTAACATCATACTTTTTCTTAATATCATACATATCAATATATGCCACATCTCTACCTTTAAGTAAATTCAGACAACATTTTACCTAAACTTAAGTAATGCTAAAGTATATTTAGCCAAAAAACGGAGAAACAATGTTAGAAGTCCTAATTGGAGTCTTTACTCTATATACACTAATAAAAATATACATAAGCGTAATGCAAATTGGCTTTGTTACAGATGCCAAAAGAGAAGATGCTGTACTTTTAAGCGAAACAAAATATGTAATTGCAGGAAATTACGCAATTAAAAAAGAGCGTCTATCGATACTAGAGACATTTATAGACTATGTAGTATTCCTCTTTTGGGTATATGGTGGCTTTAAGTACCTACAACAAGCAGTAGGTATAGATAATGGCATAATATCTAGCGTAGAGTTCCTGTTTGGCTACTTTGCAATCAATTATATTTTAACTCTGCCACTAGATATTTACAGAGTATTTGGCTTAGATAAAGCATTTCACTTTACAAAAACAACACCAAAGCTATACATTATAGACCAGTTAAAATCGGCACTAATATTTTTAATAGTTGGTGGGGCAATCTTCTTTGCACTAAGTTATATTATAGAAAACTTTACAAATTGGTGGCTTTGGTCGTTTATAGTTGTATTTGCATTTATAGTGCTTGTAAATATGCTATACCCAACACTGATTGCCCCAATATTCAACAAATTTAAACCGCTAGAAGACGAAGAGTTAAAAGCCGATATTGAGCGTATATTAAAAGAGGTAGGCTTAAACAGCGACGGAATCTTTACAATAGATGCCAGCAAGAGAGATGCAAGACTAAACGCATACTTCGGAGGCTTTGGCAAAGCAAAAAGAGTAGTACTATTCGATACCCTGCTAGAGAAGCTAAACAAAGATGAAATACTAGCAGTACTAGGGCACGAATTAGGGCACTACAGCCATAAAGATGTATTTAAAAATATAGCTCTTATGGGTCTATTTTTGTTTGTAGTATTCTTTATAGTTGGGCACATACCAGATAGTATATTTTTAGAGATGGGAGTTGTAGCAAATGCAGGTGCCAAGATAGCACTAATTACAATGCTACTACCAATATTTAGCTTTATCTATATGCCAATTATGGGCTTAGTAAGTCGCCACAACGAATACGAAGCCGATAAGTTCGGTGCAAAAATAGGTGGCAAAAGCAACTTAGTAAGAGCCTTGCTAAAGTTAGTAAACGAAAACAAATCATTCCCACTATCGCACCCAATTTATATATTCTTCTACTACACCCACCCACCAGTAGTAGAACGCCTTAAAGAGTTAGGCTACACAGAGGAAAAAAGAGACGACAGCGTACTACTAGGCTTTTTAGATGATGCTTAAAAAAGCCCATCTCTGGGCTCAAAAAGAGCTTAAAGGCTATGTAGAACGTCCAAGATTAGAAGCCGACATCTTACTATCCCACCTACTAAATTGCCGACGCGAAGAGTTAATACTAAAAGAGATAGAAGACATAAACTTCGAAGAGTTAAAACCCCTAATAGAACGCCGAAAAAACCAAGAACCAATAGAGTACATAACAAACAAAGTAAGCTTCTACGATTTCGAACTATACATTGCCCAAGGAGCCCTAATACCCCGCCCAGAGAGCGAAATATTAGTAGATAAAACGTTAGAGTTAATTAAGCGTTATAATATAAAAAAAGTAGCCGAAATAGGGGTTGGTAGCGGAGCCCTATCTATTGCTATTGCAAGACATAGCGATGTGAGTATAGAAGCTAGTGATATAAGTAAAGATGCTCTAAAAATAGCCCAAAAAAATATAGAGAATTTTAATTTAAGCGATAGAATAAAGCTACAAGAGTGCAATATGTTCGACTGCTTCTCAGATTTCGACCTATTAATCAGCAACCCACCATACATAGACCCAGATTTTGAATTAGAAAAAAATGTAGCCAATTTCGAACCCCACACCGCCCTTTTTGCCCCAAACAAGGGCTTAGAGTTACTATTTAAAATACTAGAAGAGATAAAAAGCAAAAACATTAAATACGCCATATGCGAAATGGGCTACGACCAAAAAGAGCCATTAACTAATTTTGCTAATGAGATTGGCTTAAGCGGTAAGTTAGAATTTTATAAAGATTTAGCTGGGCACGATAGAGGGTTTGTTTATATTTGTGAGTAGTATTTAGGAGTGTGTATGTGTGCCAAAATACAATTTTGGCACGAGGAAAAATTACTTATATTTTTTTATTTCAGATATAGCTTTATAATAATACGGTTTAATTTTAAATCTTCTTGTACAAGGGTGATTTATTCTTAATGCAAGTTTGTTATCAACCTTAAATTTCCATAATCGTTTTTTAACAATAACTTTACTATCATCTATATTATCAAATAATTTTTTTATTAAAAAATCATATTGAGGACCAGTTTGAAATAAAAAAAAGTTAGGTTTTAAAATTTCAATTTCTTTCTTAACGAGTTCTATCGATAAATCAACAACTTTTTTGTTTTTTTTAGCACTTTTTCCATTTTTATTAAATTTTAAAAGATTATTCCAAATTATTTGTATAGAATCTTCTTTAAGATTGTTTTTAACTTTTATTAACCTTTGTAAAAAGCAACTTCTACCTTTTAATTTATTTTTAAATAGAATCTTATTATTTAATAAGTTTTCATATTTATCCATCAGTTCATCAATTTGTTCATATTTAAATTCATGAAGTTTTCCCCATATATGTGGTTCTTGCCCAAAAATCATGATCTTCTTGCCGCTTACATTAAAGTCTTTATATGTTTTTAATAAAAAAGGCTTTGATAAGTATGATTTCTCTTTATCTGTAAACAAAGTGTCAAGTTTTTCTAATTTATCGCTATATAACTCTTTTAATTGTTTATTCATTTTAAATATTGCATTCCTCTCGTTACGAAATTGTATTTCGTAATGTATACGCTTAAGTATACAATCTTAGTTCTTAACTTTTAACTCAATTATCGCATAATTAAGAAAGCACATCCAATAAATTCTAAATTTTATCACAACTTATGTCGTTAAAATCGTAGGGGTGCTCCTTGTGGGTACCCTGAATAGCTATAATTTGAGATAATATCAATCGCAGGAAAAAGGGCAACCACAAGGATTGCCCCTACGGTGAACTTCCCTTTTTATACTCTAATAATTTTTGTTGCACTAAATGTAGCTTTATTCTCATTATATCAGAGAAATTTTTAATTCTTAAACAGTTTATCAAAAACTTCGTTAGCTTCCTCTCGTTACGAAATTGCATTTCGTAATGCATACGCCAAAATCGTAGGGGTGCCCCTTGTGGGTACCCTGAATAGCTATAATTTGCGATAATATCAATCGCAGGAAAAAGGGCAACCACAAGGGATTGCCCCTACGGTGAACTTCTCTTTTTATACTCTAATAATTTTTGTTGCACTAAATGTTGCTTTTTTGATTTGTTAAATATTATATATAGTGCGTAAAAGCCACAGATTTTGCTTTGCCTTTAGGATTATAAATATACCCTTTTTCATATAATCTATCCAAGACTTCAAAGTCGTGCCCTTTCCAGGCTCTATTTTCGTCGTGTAGTGTTAATAGTAGCGTTGCTAATACAGTTTCGTCTATTTTATCTTGGTTATAATCCATTTTCTATCTCCATATAAATTTTTCTATTGAACTCTTTTCCTCTTTTATTATACAATTTTACCTTTTACCTCTTAATAGATCATAGGCTCTTTGGTTTATTTTTCCTATATTTTTTATGGTAACAAAGCTAGTTTTTATTAAAGTTGGATAATATCAGCAAAAAAGGATTTTATATGCAAAAATTAAAGACAAACAAATATTTTACAATAGTTTATTTACTAATTTTAGGCGTAGTTTTGGGAGCTACTGTTTATGCAGGGGCTGTTGTTGCACCTGTTACTTTTCATAGTGAAAAATGGCTTGGTGGTGAGCTTTTGTCTCGTTTCCAAGAGGGGCTTATTATGACTCAAAACTTTGTACGCCTTGGCTACTTTATTTTAGTTGGTGTATTTGCAGTTGTGCTTTACGAAGGGTATCAGTATAAGCGATTTAATAGAGATTTAGTTAAGACTCTAAGTGCCTTAGGGTTTATTATGAGTGCTATGCTTTTTAAATACTTTTATATGAGTAGCATAATAGAGATGCAAGCTCAGGGTGAGAAGGTAGTAAACAGCCATATATTCGAAAATATGCATAAAGGTAGTGAAATAGCGTTAATGCTCTTTATGGTTTTTGCTATAATTTTATTTGTTAGAACTTTGCAAAAAGAGCTGAAGTAACTCCTTTGGAGTTACAGCTGAGAGCTAAGAGCACAGAGCTTAGAGCAAACAAGGATTTTTATGAAGCAAGAGCATCCATTTAAACCGCTAATATTTAAGAGTAGCAAAACGCTTATTTTAGGCTCTTTCCCTAGCCTTAAATCATTTGAAAATAGCTTCTATTATGCTCATCCACAAAATCAATTTTGGAAGATTTTAGGCAAGATTAGTGGCTACCCTGCAAATTTGAGAGACCAAAGAGTTTGGCTTATAAAGCAGTGTAAATTAGCTTTATGGGATATGGTGCAAAGTTGCAAACGAGAGAACTCTGCCGATACCAATTTAGAAGATATTACCCCAAACGATATAGAAGGCTTTTTAAAAGAGTATCCAAACATTGAGCAGATAGCTTTTACAAGCCGTTTGGCAGAGAAGATTTATAAAAAATATTTTAGCCATTTAGATATAAAAACTATCTATCTACCATCGCCATCTCCTGCATATGCAAGTATGAGCTTAGAAGAGAAGGCGAGCAGATATAAAGAGCTTCTAGGAGACTGCAAATGATATGGGCAATAGGCGATATTCAAGGCTGTTATAAACCCTTTAAAGAGCTTTTAGAAAAGATAGAGTTTAACCCAAAAAAAGATACCCTTTGGCTAGCAGGCGACTTGGTAAATAGGGGAGAGCAGAGCTTAGAAGTATTAGAGTACCTATACAGTATAAGAGATAGCATAAAAGTTGTCTTAGGTAACCACGATATAGCACTAATTGCTATACACCTTGGCATAAAAAAGAGTAACCCAACACTAGAGCCTATACTAAAATCTCCTAACCGCGATAAACTACTAAAATGGCTAATGTCTCAACCATTTTTACAAATAGACTACAACTTAGGCTACACAATGGCACACGCTGGAATAGCCCCAAATTTCGAGCTAGGAGCAGCAAAGCACTATAACGATATACTACAACAGAGACTACAAAGTAGCAATGCAAAAGAGTGGCTAAAAGCGATGATAAAAAAAGATAGCCCATACTTCGACCCCAAAGGCTCAAACATAGACTTAGAACGCTATATTATTAGCTCTTTTACAAGAATGAGATACTGCTACAAAGATGGGCATTTAGATTTTAAACAAAAAGGCTCACCAAAAGATTTAAAAAGCAACGAGCTATTCCCATGGTTCGACTGCCCAACAAGAGTAGAGAAAGAGCTAAAAATCATATTCGGACACTGGTCCACACTAGGCTTTCTAAATAGAGAAGACATCCTAGCCACCGACACCGGTTGCCTTTGGGGTGGCAAATTAACAGCTGTTTCACTACCGGATGAGAAGGTAGTTAGTGTAGATTGTGGTGATGGTATAGAGTTGGTTTAGTATGGTGTAGTAGTTAATCTTTGCTTATGGGGATAATCTCATAACATTAGACTTCACCGATAGGTTTACCTGTTTAGTCCTATGGTTGTTAATTATTTTTCTCTAATATATGTAGATACTCAAAAGTTTTGTTGGCTTTATGATTTCTATTCTCAGTTTTATCGGCTTTAAATCTTTGATATTCTTGTGTAACTAAATCATATTTTCCATATTTTTTCATTGTATTTTCAACATCTTCTTTGCTCATTAGACCTTCATTGTTATAGCTCAAAAAAATATATTTAAAACTTGCATTTTTGATAAGCTCTTCAAAACTATCCTTTACTTCATTTTTTTTACAGTAAGATGAACGATTATACTCAGGCAATCCTGTTTTACCTTTTGGTTTAAAAGGTTTATATAATGCTATTGTATTTAATAAGTGATAGTTAGCACTATATTGTCTTTGATTATATGGAGGATCGAGATATAAAATATCTCCACTTATGTGTTTAATGAGTTTATTACTATCTTCGTTAAATACCTGATGAGAATTATCATTTTGAATAAAGTCAGCACTTTCTAAGATTAATTCTTTTTGTGCTGATTTTTTAAGATGTTTTAAAAAAGCTCCATAAACTGAAGTAGTGTTTGCTACCTTGTCAGCACTTTCAATGAGAGATGCTAACAAAAAATAATACAAATCATCATCTATCTCTTTATCATCATACCATTTTTGAATTTGTGTTCTTATAATATCTATCTTTTTACTATTTTCATCGCTAAAATATTGTCTGCCACTTTCGCTATCTTTGTAATAGCTATATGGTAAGTTGCAAATTATAATTTACTATCTGCTCTATAATATCATTAAATTTAGTGGGTTTTTGCATAATTCTAAAATAAATTTCTTCAAATGCATAAATTCTACCAATCTCATATTCTGTAATTTTAAAATCTTTATTATTTAAAGCTTTTTCAAATAATTTTGGATTAAATAACGATTTATTATATCCATTTCTATTTATAATTTTTAGAATAGTATCTTCTATAGTATCAATAATAAATTTATCTAAGCTCTTGCTATTCTCAATTATAGTTGTAAAATTATAATCTAAAATTTCAAATTTTTCATTATCTCCATCAGATATTTTTTCTTCTGAATCAATATCATACAATGAAGCAACTAATCTATCGTTTAAATATTTTTTATTTAAAGTTGAACTACAATTAGCACTAATTAAAATATTATATTCTTTTTGATTATTCACTAATATTATCCTTGGAATATATATTTTCTATGATACTCTAAAAATTCTTCTCTACCTTCAACAGGTAGTTCAGCTATGTAATCTCGATTATTAATACCTAGCCTTGCTCTATTCTCATTAGATAATTTCTTAGATATTAGAATTTCTTTTTTTGAAGTAAAAGTAATCAAACCTATACTCTTGTCAAATAATTTATCATAAAGAGGGGATAATAAAAATCCATTATTTGGATTTAATCTTTCTTCATTATTGCTGTGTACCCAAGGTTTGATATGACTTGCTATTAACAGTCTTTTATCATCAATTTGTGTAATTGGGCATTTTTTTAAAGTTCTTAATAATTCATTTCTAAATATATCTTGTCCAATTCTAATTTTTTGTGTTATAGTTTTTTCGGTATTTTTATTTTTTTTCTTTTGTTTAAAAACTATATTATCTTGTTGTGTAGCAAAAAAACCTAAATCATATTTTTCAACTTTTTCTAAAAAATTTGTTAATGCATATACTCCTAAAGCTATTCTTGTAAATCTATTATCTCGTTGAACTCTTTCTTGGATAGTATTATCAGGTGTTTTTCCTGTTTTTTTTCTATACTTTTCAATATTCTCATAAATATATTTTAATGATGCAAACCCACCGTTATCTTTCATTACCATTTCAATAGCTTCTGAATATGTTAAATTTTCTTTATGCACAATATTTTTCCTTTAAATAATTATTCTTTAAAGATTCTATATTTTTAACCACTATTCCTTTTAGTTTAACTCTGAAATTTTTTTTATCATATCCATCCCCAATGACAATAGCAAAATATCTATTTTTATCAAGATATTTTAGGCTATTTTCACAAACAATTTTAAATTTTTTAACAAACTCATTTATATTATTAATTTGACTCAAGTCATTTTTATCTTCTGTAAATTTAACTATATCCATATATGGTGGGTGCATTAAAACAAACTGGACACTTTTTTGATTAAAATTTTTTAATGAAGATAAAACAGCATCATCTACAGCTTTTTCGTCTAATGAATTACAAAAATTGATGCTATAATCTTGATAGATTAGATTATCTTGCATCTGTTCGTTTACATATTCTATCATTTTAGGATTTATATCGAGACCTATATATTTTCTTGTCAGTTTTTCACATTCAAAAAGAGTTGTGCCACTTCCCATGAATGGTTCTAGCACTACTTCATCTTTTTTTGTATATCTTCTAAGAAGTTGATTTGGAATTTGGGGGATAAAGTTCCCGTGATAAATATTTTTGTGTTTACCACTTTTGTCTCGTTCACTTATTAGCCATAAACTATCTGTATTTATATCACATTCTTTCCAATTTTGTAAATCAATATCATTATATTTCATATTTTAATTATATCTTATATTTGTTTGATTTTTGATAAAGTAAATTTTACTTACGGTCAGGAATCAAGAAGTATTCAAGGGGTACTATAGAGAAGATAAATTGATATTTGTAAAAAGTAGCAAAATAATATAGTTTAGATTAGAATTTATCCTATTTAAAAGATTTAAAAAGGTTGAAAAGTCTCTAGCTTGATAGAGTATAGTATATTTATGGAGTTACTTGGCTAAAACGTGCAGTGAGGGCACTGCGCGCTACATTCTTATGCTTTTAGCTTTGGGCTTAAAGCTTTGAGCTTCATTAGTAGTGTTCGCCCTCGCTAGTTGATAGTTTTTCTATAAATCTTGTTACTGCTCTTACGCCTGCACCGCTTGCTCCGTGTGGGTTTTCGCCCCATTCGTGTTCTACGAATGCTGGACCTGCTATATCTAAGTGTAGCCATTTTTGGCGGTTTTTCTCTTCGATAAAGTTACTTAAGAATAGCCCTGCTGTGATTGCTCCGCCGTATCTTGTGTTTGAGATATTACAAATATCTGCAATCGAGCTTTTTAGAGTTTTGTTTAAGTATCTGTTAAATGGTAACTGTGCTGCCATTTCTCCAGATGCTGTGTTTGCAGCGTATAGCATTTTGTCTATTATCTTTTGGTTGTTACCCATAACACCTGTTGTGTAGTGTCCTAAGCCTACAACACAAGCTCCTGTAAGTGTTGCCATATCGATAATGTAGTTTGCATCTACCTCTTGTTGTGCGTAGCAAAGTACATCTGCAAGAACCAAACGACCCTCGGCATCTGTATTTCTTACCTCTATAGTTTTACCATTTTTCGCTATTAAAACATCGTCTGGTTTATAGGCATTGCCACCTATCATATTCTCTACTGCACCAATAAAGCCGTGTACTTCTATTGGTAGTTTTAATCTGCTAACAGCTTGCATTATTCCTAAAACTGCTGAGCCACCACTTTTGTCTGCTTTCATGGTAACCATAAAATCGCTTGGCTTAAGGCTTAGCCCACCACTATCGTATGTTAATCCTTTTCCAATAAGAGATACAACTGCTTTAGGATTTTTAGGTTTATAGCTAATATGTATAACTCTTGGTGCATGTGTGCTTGCTTTTGCTACAGCTAATAGGGCGTTCATCTTCTGTTCTGCTATTTGACCTCTGTTTAAAACCTTTATCTCTAAATCCTCATTTTTAGCAATATCTTTAGCCACTCTTGCCATAATTTTTGGGTAGAAGTCGTCTGGTGGAGTGTTTACAATATCTCTTGTTAAATTAACACTTAAAGATACCTCGATACCTTTAGTTATTGCTCTTTTTGCTGCATCTTTATCTATCTCTTTACTGTTATACTCTTGGCTAGAGATAAAAACTTTCTCTAGTTTAGAGTTCTCTTTTTTACTTTTGTATCTTGTGTATTCGTAAGTTCCTAAAACTATTGCCTCTGCAAGTGCTCTAAGTGTTGCAGTACATTTTGCATGGCTTAAGTAGCTAGCTAATTTAACAGTTTTATACTTTTTGCCTAAAACAGAACGCAACGCACTAGCAACGGCTGGACGAATATCTTTAGCTCTTAGCGACTCTGAGCCAACAAAAAGTTTTTTGCTCTCCGGTAGTAAAATAGCTTCGTCTTGTTCTGCACTAAAACCGGCATCTTTTAATGTAGCTTTATGCTCCTTAACTAAATCGTGGTCGAAGTTTTTATCTACTACTACGATTAACTCTAAATCTGCTTTTATATCTTTTAATTTCTTTGTAACAAACTCTATTTGCATTATATATCCTTATTCAAAATTTAATAACTCTTTTGCCTGAATCATATCTTTGTCGCCTCTTCCTGAGACATTTACTATAACTAATTTATCTTTAAGTTCATCTTTTGGTATCTTTTTAAGATATGCAATAGCGTGCGAACTCTCGAATGCTGGTATTATACCCTCTTTTTGGCTTAACCATACAAAAGCATCAAGTGCCTCTTTGTCGGTAATGCTATCGTACTTAACTGCTTCTAACTCTTTTAAATATGCATGCTCTGGTCCAATACCTGGATAGTCTAGCCCCGCACTTATAGAGTGGGCTTCTAAGATTTGCCCATCTTCATTTTGAAGTAGGTAGCTTAATTGCCCATGTAGCACCCCTGGGCTTCCTTTTGCAAGTGATGCTCCATGTTTGCTATCTAAGCCTAAACCGCCAGCTTCGATACCGATACACTGTGTATCTTTATCTTCTAAAAAATGGTTAAATATTCCTATAGCGTTAGAGCCACCGCCAATACATGCAATTACTTTATCTGGCAAGCGACCCTCGGCTTCTAAAATATCGCGTCTTGCTTCCCAACCAATAATTGACTGAATATCTCTAATCATCATAGGGTAGGGGTGTGGTCCTGCTACTGTGCCGATTATGTAGAATGTATCTCTTGCATTTGTAACCCAAAATCTGATGGCATCATTCATAGCATCTTTAAGTGTTTTGCTACCACTTTGTACTGCGTGCACTTTTGCACCTAGAAGCTTCATTCTAAATACATTTAAAGATTGTCTTTCAACATCTTTAGCACCCATAAATATTTCGCACTCTAAGCCAAACAGTGCTGCTACTGTTGCAGTTGCTACGCCGTGTTGCCCGGCACCAGTCTCTGCAATTACTTTTTTCTTACCAAGGCGTTTAGCTAAGATTGCTTGTGCTACTGTGTGGTTTATTTTGTGTGCACCTGTATGGTTTAAATCTTCTCTTTTTAGATATATTTTTGCATCTAACTCTTTAGATAGATTCTCTGCAAAATAGAGAGGGCTAGGGCGACCAACATACTTTTTGTAGTAGTAATCAACTTCGCTCCAAAAATCTTTATCGAACCTTACCGCTTCGTAATCTTTTTTTAACTCTTCTAATACTGGCATAAGTGTTTCGGGAACATATCGCCCACCAAATTTACCAAAATGCCCCAAATTGTCTGGGTCATATTTGCTAGGTTTAGGAATATACATAAAACTTTCCTCAAAATTTTTAAGAGATTATATCTAAATAGCCATTATCATTTACTTTTATATACTGGTATATGAACTTTTGGTACTATGATTGGAAACTTGATATCTATTTTTCTATTTATTAATTTATAAATTAATCTTTTTCTTGCTAAATTATCTTTATATATTTTTACTCTACCTTGATGCTTTTTATAAGTTTTACTAAATATATGCCCACCTTTTGGCTTCTTTACAAAATATAAATAATCAACTTTAGCTGGTAAAAATGCAGATAAAAGAGCAACTTTAGATACACTGCCTATTGGTTCGGGAGGTAATCCTTTATTTCTATAAGTGTTATATTTAGAGAGGTCATACTTTATAATGGTAGGTGTAATAACTGTATGAGAATATTTACCATGATTTAGTGTTGCATCCATTTGTAGCTTCATACCTTTTTTTAATCTATTTTGTATAACAGCAGAGATAAGTGGCATCTCTTTATAATTTTGAGTCTCTTTCTCTATTATAGAAGCAATTATTAGTTTGTTTTTAAATGCTTTAGAGTAAAAATCAATACCCTCTTTTTTTGCTAAATTTTTATAGTAACTATTTGTTTTGTTAATCATATATGACATTAAACTATGTTCAGTTGCATTATATGGAATATCGTACTTTTGTGCTAAGATTCCAGCTTCGTAAAATGGCGAAAGTTCTTCGTATGCTTTAATTAACTTATCTACATTTAAATTAGTCTGTTTTGCAACTGTTTTAGAGAAATTTAAGATAGTATCTCCACCATACATTACAACTTTTCTTGTTGGCTCTCGTTTCGCATTTAATAAAACTTGATATAATTTATATCTATTTATAGGTGTAGAGACTCTGACCCAACCACTTTTTATTTTAAACACTCTTAATATAGCTAAATCGAAACTATTAAGAGGAGTATCTTGTAGCTTAATAGCTTGATTAAAATCTTTATCTTTAGCAGATGGTATATATATTAATTTATCACTTTTTAAAGGTATTAATAGATATATCATAAATGCAATTATAAAGAGTAAAACTATTTTTATAAAAATTTTCAAGAGAGTATCCTTTGTTTTATTCTACTGAAATTATACATTTAATTTGTTTATATTCGTAATTTCTAGTGATTTTGTCATAAAATATAGTAATTTTAGATAAGAATAGATACATTTTAAAAAAAATATGATAACCTTATAATAGATATTTTTAATACTAAAAGGAGTGGATATGGTAACAGCATTACAAATTGGACTTTTATTGGTTCTAATTGCCTTAATAGGTATAATTTTAGGGTATCTGTTTGGTAAACTATCATGTAAAAAACAGACTAATGAACTCTATTTTAAGAAAAATGATTATTGTGAAAGTCAATATTTAGCCTCCATTGAAAACTCTTCGAATGTTAATGATGAGAAGCCTTCAATACTCTCTTCTGAAAATGTAGCTACTGCAGCTGAAAAGAGTGTAGAAACTTTTTCAAATAGTAAAGATAAATCTACTACAGTAAATAGTGAAGCTCAAGGTATTGTATCACAAGTAGTAAACGATACCTCTAATTCTAAAGATGAACTTTTGCAAGTAGATAAAGAAGATAATAGTAAGCCAAATTTATTAAATAGCCCTAGAGATAATAAGGCTGATAATTTATGTAGAATTAAAGGTATAGGTTTTGTTATAGAGGAGAAGTTGCATAATTTAGGTGTGTTCCATTTTGACCAAATTGCAGCATGGAGTGAAGAAGAGATAGCATGGGTAGATAGCCACTTAGCATTCTCAGGTAGAATCAAAAGAGAAGATTGGATAGGACAAGCTAAAAAATTAATGATAGGTGAAGATACAGAGTTCTCTAAAAGAGTAGACAAGGATAGAGTATCTACAAGTAAAAAATAAATAGAAATATTAATATATAGCAACTATTCTGAGTTGCTATATTAGAGTTGCCCTTCAATGTTATTAACTGAAGTTACGCACTATATTCAATATTTAATAGCACAAGAGGGTGCTTAATGTGAATAGTTTTTAATAAAAGCTAGCCAAAGCTAACTTGCCCTAAAATGTGTTTAAAGTCAAGTGCCCTCTTGTGCTACCCGCAGGGCAAAAGAAAAATTATCACTCTTAGCTTCAGCTAGGAGAGAGAATTTCTTCTTTCATATATATCACTTTTTTGATTTGTTAAATAATGTATATAGTGTGTAAGTTCAGTTATTAAATTGAGACTTTGCTTCCTAATCATAAAGTACAAAGATAAAAGTATGCCTTCAAGTCTTATTCTCGTAAAAATGGGAATCCATAATCTATATGGTAAATATTTAAGCTAGCACAATAACTTAATTCTATTATATGGTTATACAACTATTAACTTAATGGTATTGGAAGTATTCTCTATTTCGATTTAGTGTAAGTAAGTGGATTACTTCAAGCATAAGCTTGAAGCAGTATATGGGAAAAGAGTTTGCTTTTAATTATTTGATTAATTCAAATGGATTAGCAACAACTCTTTTTCTATCTACAATATAAGGGATAAATGCAGCTTGTCTTGCTCTTTTAATAGCATCTGCAATTAACTCTTGATGTCTTTTACAGTTACCTGTTAAACGACGAGGCATAATTTTATATCTCTCACTTAAACTAAATTTTAATTGAGTTAAATCTTTATAATCTATGTAATCAACTTTTTGTTGACAGTATCTACAAAATCTTTTTTTGAACTTTCTTTTTTCAGCCATTGTTTTTTCTCCTAAAATGGTATTTCATCTTCATCGATATCGATTTCTGGAATCTTTGGCTCTTGTGGTGCACTTGGTGCCATCTGCTGTACTGGTGGCTGCTGTGTTTGCTGCTGGTACGAAGGTTGCTGCTGTGCAGGTGCCGCATTGTAACCATTATTGTTATTATATTGGTTGTTTTGTGCACTGTCTGCTCTACTATCTAACATCTTCATACTCTCTACAGTTACAGAGTGGCGACTTCTTTTACTACCATCTTGAGCGACCCACTGCTCTAGTATAAGTCTACCTTCAACTAATACTTTACTCCCTTTTCTAAGGTATTGGTTAGCAATTTCGGCAGTTCTTCCAAAGAAAGTAAGGTCTATAAACATCACTTCCTCTTTTTGCTCGCCTGTAGCACTCTTGAACTTACGGCTAGTAGCAATACCAACCTTTCCAATAGCACTACCACTTTGAGAGTATCTTACCTCTACATCTCTTGTCAAATTACCAACTAAAATTACCTTGTTATACATAGGAGTACCTTTATTAATTATGCTTCGCTAGAAGCCTCTTCTTTGCTCTCTTCTTTTTTAGGAGAACAGTTAGCAACTTGTCTATCGAACTCTGCTATTTCTCTTTTTGTAGCATATTTTACAGTAAAGAATTTAAGAGCATCTTCGTTGTATCTTAATTTTCTTTCGATTTCTGCAATAGCAGAAGCAGGTGACTTATGATAAACTACAGTGTAGTAACCACGCTCATTTTTTTGTATAGGGTATGCAAGCTTACGAGCTCCCATAACATTAGTAGCAACAACTTCACCATTTTGTTCAGTGATACTTGCCTTTACAGCATCGATTTGTTTTGTAGTCTCTTCTTCTGTAAGCGTAGGCTTAAGAATAAAAAGTGTTTCATAACAGTTCATTTTCTTCCTTCTTTCGGCTTTTTATCCCGCTCCGCTAATGCGTTACGAGAAAGAATTTTTTGAACGAAAATTATATCGTGATAAGCTTAAAGCTAGAAGCCAAAAGCATAAAACTACTGTTGTTTTAAAATAAATGTGAATATAATAGACTATTCGAGCTATCTTTAAAGCTTACAATCGCCGTCATCGTATAATACAAAACCCCAAAGAAATAAAAAGTTTGACAATGTAAAAAACATGTTAAACTAAGGGGTGCTAAAGTAGAAAGAGGAAGATAAAAGAGGTCGCTG
>JALVTE010000061.1 GCA_027024155.1 Campylobacteraceae bacterium | reverse complement strand
TTATCATTGCATACTCTACGCCAAATCGCTCTTCTAAAACTTTCATTACAGGCGCTAAAGAGTTTGTGGTGCATGAAGCATTAGAGACAATATGATGCTTGTTTGTATCATACTCTTTTTCGTTTACTCCTTTAACGATAGTCAAATCAACATTTTTCCCCGGTGCAGAAATTAGCACCTTTTTAGCTCCTGCCGTAAGGTGTTCTTTTGCCAAATTTCCATCGGTAAAGTGCCCGGTGCACTCTAAAACAATATCAATTCCAAGCTCTTTCCACGGCAGTTCCAGCGGATTATGACTGCTTACAATGGTTATTTCGTGCCCATCTATAATAAGCTTATTATCTGCTGTTTGAATATCAAAATCGGCTCTTCCATGCACAGAATCGTATTTTAAAAGATACGCTGCATCTTCTACGCTAGAAGTATTTGCAGCAACAATTTCGCAATTTTGCGGTAAATTGTTAATATAGTGTCGTAAAACTTGATTACCTATTCTTCCTAATCCATTGATTGCAACTCTTTTTTTCATAATTTTTCTCCTTTAGTGAACTTTGTAACTAATATTCTCTTGCCAAGCTCAACTCCAGGCTGATTATACGGGTTTATATCCATCATATTCCCGCATGCAGAAGTGAGCAACTCATAATATGCTATAAGCTTTCCTATATTCTCCCCATCAATTTTACTAATAGTTATCATATCAACAGGGATATTTTGCTGTATGATACTCTCTTTTGTCGCTTCGCACTCTCCGTCGATTAATTCATTAAATGTGTAACCGTTTATAAAGTCTGTTTTTTCAAGAAATTTCAACTTTATATTTGGGATTTTTAACCTCTTTTCAAAATTTTCCAGCTTAATAAAAGTTACCGTTTTATCACGGCACCCCTCTATAATTAATTGCAAAAAAGAGTGCTGATCAACGGAGCCTATATGCCCAATCGGCGTTAAACCTACATGTTCGCCTTTTGTATCTATTTTTCCTAACGATTCACCCCAAAGCTGTACATACCATTTGGTGAAATCTTCTAAACAGTTTGCATACGAGAAGAGAACATTCATTGGATAAAGCTTTTTATGCAAAACATAAAATGCTGCTTTTTTTAAAATATTCTCTTTTTCTCCTGCAAAAAAACTATCTATCATCTCTGATGCACCCTGCAAAACAGAAGATATTTCAAAGCCCGCCAATGTTAAAGGCACGACACCAACTGCACTTAAAACAGAAAAGCGTCCACCAACATTTGATGGGATTGTATAAGATTTAATGTTGTAATAATTTGCAAATTTATGCAAATTAGAATCGTTATCGGTAACAATTATTAACTTTTCTTTGTCATCTTTTTTATAATCCAAATTAAACACTTCTATAATCTTTTTAAAAATAGAAATTGTCTCTACAGTATTTCCCGATTTTGAAACAATTACAAAAACTGTTTTCTCTTTTTTTATTCTTGCGAATTTTTTACTTAAATCAATCTCATCGGGGTTTTCTAAAAATAGCATATCTTTACAATTTGGACACTTCTCTTTAAAAATAGAGTGCAGAGCTTTTGTTCCTAGTGAAGAACCACCAATTCCTACAACCACGACACACTCAATATTTTGTAAATATTCACTATTCTTTTGATACTCTTTTACCTCTTGCACTAAAGGAAGAGAATCTTTTCCCAAAGTGTAATATCCAACACTTTTACTCTCTTTCTCTTGCCGTAACTTTTCATAAGCTTTTTGCATTAATTTTTTTGCTTCTGCTGTTACTTGCCAATTTAAATCTTCTTCAAAATATAACATTACTCACTCCTTAATTCTTAATTAAATAAACCACACTTAATGGAGGCAGTGTTACCTCGATTCTCTGTTTCTTTCCATGCGACTCCTTTGTTATTGTTTTATACTCTATAAACTCTTTGCACTCTCCGCCGAACTCTTTTGAGTTAGAGTTGAAAAACTCTTTATAGATGCCTCGTGCAGGCACTCCAATAGGGTAGCCAATATGCTCTTTACCTGAAAAATTGCAAACAATAATAATAGCTTTTTGGTTCCGCGCCCCCTTTCTAATAAATGCGATAACATTTGCATTTGCATCATTCTCTTCAATCCACGAAAAACCTTCCGGTTCTACATCGTTTCTGTGAAGAGAAGGCATATCTTTGTAAAGCTTATTAAGGGTTTGCACGCATTTTTGCACCCCTTTGTGCGCCGGATATTCCAAAAGGTGCCAATCTAAACTCTGCTCATAATTCCATTCGGCAAATTGGGCAAACTCTCCGCCCATAAAAAGCAGCTTTTTGCCCGGATGTGCTGTCATCAAAGCGTATAAAGCGCGCAAATTTGCAAATTTTTGCTCGTAACTGCCCGGCATTTTATTAATTAAAGAGCCTTTCATATGCACCACTTCATCGTGACTTAAAGGCAAAATGTAATTTTCAAAAAACATATAAACAAAACTGAAAATTAAATTTTTATGGTGGTCTTTTCTAAAATAGGGGTCACATTTCATATATTTTAAAATATCGTGCATCCAGCCCATATTCCATTTATAGCCAAAGCCTAGCCCGCCATCTTTTACCATTCCGGTAACTTGCGGGTAGTTGGTTGATTCCTCAGCCACAGTAAAAATATCTTTAAAAGTGCCGTAAACTGCCACATTCATATCTTGCAAAAATTTTACAGCCCCTTTATTGATATTGCTCCCATCTTCGTTAGGAATCCACTCTCCATCATCCCTTGCATAATTTAAATAAAGCATCGAAGCCACGCCGTCCACACGGATACCGTCTATATGGTATTTATCGAACCAATACATTGCCGAACTAATTAAAAAAGCCCTTACTTCATTTCTGTCGTAATTAAAAATAGAGCTTTTCCACTCCGGATGATACCCCTGCCGTGGGTCTTTATGCTCATAAAGGCAAGTTCCGTCAAAATTACTTAAGCCGTGTCCGTCGTTTACAAAATGCGAAGGCACCCAATCTAAAATTACACCGATTCCGTTTTGGTGCATAATATCGACAAATTCCATAAATTCCTGCGGAGTTCCATAGCGTGAAGTCGGTGCAAAATAACCCGTAATTTGATACCCCCAAGAGCCGTCAAATGGGTGTTCCATTACCGGCATAAGCTCAATATGCGTATAATGCATATCTTTAAGATATTGTGCTAACTCTTTTGCCGCTTCTATATAAGTTAAATAGCGGTTATTTTCTTCTAACTTTCGTCTCCACGAGCCTAAATGCACTTCGTAAATCGAAATCGGCTTTTTATGGGAGTTAAACTTTTTTCTATTGTGCATCCAGCTTTTATCGCTCCAAGTGTAACCTTCTAAATCCCAAATAATCGAAGCAGATTTCGGTTTACGCTCTGCATAAATTGCATATGGGTCTGCTTTGTAATGCTCTATATAATCATTATCGGAGTAAATGTAATATTTATACGAACTTCCGATTGGAATATCTGTTATAAACCCTTCCCATATGCCCGAAGTATCTTCTCTTCTTTTTAAATAGTGCTTTTTGGGGTCGTAATGGTTAAAATCTCCGACAACTGCAACATTTAAAGCATTTGGCGCCCATACAGCAAAATAGACTCCATAAACTCCATCCCTTTGTATGGGGTGAGAACCGAAATGCTCATAAAGTTTTCGATGTGTCCCCTCTTTAAAATAGTATATATCTTCATCGCTAAAGAGTGATACATCGTAATAAATTTTATTCATAATAAGCTCCTTTACAAGCCTTTTTGCTTTAGTGCATACTCATACACTTTTTCATACTCTTTTGCCGAATCTATCCAGCTAAAGTGTTCTTGCATTGCTCTTTTTTGCATCTCTTTAAACTCATTTTTATGGTTATAAAAAGTATCCACTGCCCAAAGCACTGTATTTAAAAGCGCTGGCGCTGTGGCATCATAAAATTTAAAGCCGTTTCCTTTGCCTGTTTTTATATCGAAATTTTCTATCGTATCATCCAAGCCGCCTGTTGCCCTAACAATAGGCAGAGTGCCGTATTTTAAGCTGTAAATTTGGTTTAGTCCGCAAGGCTCAAAAAGCGAAGGCATTAAAAACATATCGGCTCCTGCTTCGATTTTATGTGCCAATTCATTTGAATAACCAATGTATATCCCAAAATTTTCTCTATAAAAAGCTATATGGTTAAAGAAATCTTCCGCCCACTTCTCGCCTGTGCCAAGCATAACAATTTGGATATTATGATCCAAGAGCGAATTAATAACCGAAGCAATTAAGCCAATTCCTTTTTGCTCAACAAATCTTCCGACAAATCCAATTAATGCTGTATCTTCATTTTGCGGTAAATTAAAAGTTTTTTGCAAATCTTTTTTGCAAATCTTTTTACCTTGCATATCTTTAACAGTGTAATTTGCAGCAATATATTTATCGTGCGACGGGTCCCATTCGCTGTAATCGACTCCGTTTAAAATGCCAAAAAGTTTGTAACTATGTGCTTGAATATGCTGTTGCAATCCAAAACCATACTCCATAGTTTGAATCTCTTGTGCATACTTATGCGAGACTGTCGTAACGGCATCTGCCATAGCAATACCGCCTTTTAAAAGGTTGATGTTTCCCATACTTTCAAATTCAAATGGATTGTAATGCTCCCATCCAATCTCCATAAGTTTTATTAACTCTTTATCAAAAATTCCTTGGTGCTGTAAATTGTGAATGGTTAAAACCGAAGCTGCATAAGCAAAATCGTGCACAAAACGGCTTTTTAACAAAGCAGGAATTGCAGCAGTGTGCCAATCGTTAGCATGGAAAATATCGGGCACAAAATTGAGCATTTTAGCCAACTGAAATACAGCCTTTGAAAAGAAAATAAACCTATCTCCATTATCATTGTAACTTTCGTAACCATTATCATATAGACCGTCTCTGCCAAAATAGTTTTCATGGTCGATAAAATAAATCTCTACATCAGTGTTTGGTAATTTGCTTCTATATACACCAGCCCAAAGCTCGCCCATACAGCCCATCGGCACGCCAAGAGGGGCGGGCAGTTTTTCTAAATTATCAGGATTAATCAAGTAGTATCGCGGCATTACCACTTTTATATTATGCCCCAATTTATGCAAAGCTTTAGGGAGTGCCGAAGCTACATCAGCCAAACCTCCTGTTTTTGCAAATGGTGCAACTTCTGATGCCGCAAAAAGTATATTCAATTTTCTCTTAGTCATTTTTATCCTCCGTTAATAGATAAGCTCCTTGAAGCGGTGCATCATCAAGGTAACTTTTTCTAATTTCTAAATTTTCAGTGCTTAAAGGCATTGCATAATTTGCTATCTCTTTTTGAATTAAATTTATAAGTTGTGGATTACTTTGAATAATACCTCCACCCAAAACCAAAATTTTTGGATTAAAAAGTGTTACCGCAACCCCACAGGCAAAAAGCAAGGCTTCTCGAAATTGCTTATAAATTTTTATGCCATTTTCACTGCTGCTTTTTTGTAACTCTTCCAATTTTAAATAGTTTTGAAATTTATAATACTCTTGCCAAAGTTTTAATCCGCTCCCCGAAGCGAAAAGCTCTATACAGTTATTTTTACCGCACGAACAGGTAAAGGGCGACTCTTTATAAGGTATATGCCCAAGTTCCGTAGCAATTCCACCACTGCCTTTTATAAGCGTTCCTGAACTTATAACTCCAAGCCCCAAGCCTGTTCCAACGGCAATATTTGCAATATCTTTTGCTTTAAAACAGTCAGCTTCTGCCAAAATAGAACAGTTTAAATCATTTTCTATATATAACTTTACTCCATATTTGTGCTCTATATACTCTTTTATATTGTGCCTGTCGATTTTAATGTGTGGCGAAGAGAGTATTTTGCCGTTATTAACCTGCCCAGCGTAAGATATAGCAACAGTTTTAATCTTCTCGTGTTCTAAAATCTTTTCTATAAATGCACAAAGTCCGATTTGGGCACTTTTTAATTTGCCTTTTTTTATAACTTTATTGTTATCTCGTATTTCATAACGTAAATAGCTTCCGCCAATATCGATAAGCAGTATCATTTTCCGTCTCCCCGCAAAAATTGTGCACACTCTTTAGGCATAATTGGATTTATCGCCATATTTGTCGCCACTTCAAAGCCTGCAAGTGTAAAAATACGCGGTATTATGCGTATATAAAAGCGGTAATTGTCTCTTAAATCCTGCATATAAGCTTTCTCTTCAAAATTGCTGTTTATCGGTGCAAATTCAAAACTTATATTAAAATCAAAATCCCCAAGTTCTCTGTAAAGCGCTTTAAAAGTATCAGAGACAAGCAGAGCCAAATCGCTTAAATCTTTGTTGGAGCAGTCGTTTAAATCAAAAAAGTTTTGAAGCGGCGCAATCATTACTTCAAAAGCAAAAGCGCTTGCATAAGGGCAGAATGCTATAAAATTGCCAAGCTCTTTTACAATCCGTACTTTTTCCGTTTTTTCGTTGTAAATTATATCTTCAAGGATACCGTGCCCGAATTTGCGGTAATATTCACTGTTTCTTTGCAGAAAATCTATTTTGCTTTTTGGCACAACAGGCAGGGCGATAATTTGCGTATGTGGATGTTCTTGGCTCGCACCGGCTCTTTTGTCACTGTTTTTAAAAGCGATAAAATATTTCATCTGCTTATCTTTTGTTAAATCGGCTTTTCTAAAAGCGATGGTTTTTAACCAATTCTCTATATCTTCAATTTCTAAATCGGCAAGCGTGCAGTTGTGGCAAGGGGTGTCTATAATAATTTCATGCGCCCCGTATCCGTTTATTGATTCAAAAAAACCCTCTCTTTGCATTTTAAATTCTGTTTCTATCTGAACCGCTTTGTAAAGGTTGGGAATTACCCGGATTTGCCAAGAGCTTTTATCGGCAGGGTTTTTATAAATTGCAAAAATCTCTTGCCCCGTTAAAGCTTCATTGCCTTTGCAAAACGGGCATTTTGCAACTGTTTCTATTTTTTCTCTCTTTTTAAGCAAGCTTACATTCGGGCGGTGCAAGCGTTCTGGAGCAATAATAACATATTCATTATGCAAAAAATCGTATCGTATTTTAGACATCTTTTACTTCCAATTCAAATTTAAATTTTAACTCTTTTGCAAACTCTTTAGCAAAAATAAAACTAATCTCTTGTGTAATTGCTTCATAATCTTTTTCCGATTCCGAAACCGTAATAACGGGCACTGCAAAAACTTCCCACTTTTCACTGCTGCTTATTAACAGCTCTTTTTGCGTAAAATCGTCATAAATTGTTACGCTTTCGCACTCTCCAAGCTCCAGACCGTCATTTAAAAATTTGCCGTTTATTGTAATTTTTTCAGGATGGGCAAAGTGCAAATTAAACTCTTGTGCAAAAAATGCCATCTTTGCATAATCGCTTTTTAACTTGCTTTTAAGCACTATTTTATTTTCTTTAAAGCGATACTTTTTCTTCAAGAGCGCATTTTCATTTGCAATTTTTCCCTCTCTTATAAAACTTTTGCCGTTATATTCAAAAGGCTCATTCACAAAATCTCCAATCTCTTTGTAAGTTAAATTTTTAAAATCCTCAAAAGTTAATTTACTCTCGCAGATATGGTCTATAAAGCTGTTTTTTGCATAGCCGTCATAAATTAGCATCTCTTTAAAATTGTTCTTTACATCCCTTTGTAAATTATGAATGGTTGCCACTTTTTGTCTATTATTATTTCTGTTTTTAGGATGCAGAATTTTATTATGATAAAGCTCTTTACGCCGCATAATACTGTTTTGCCAGTTAAACAAATTTTCCAAAGAGCCAAACTCTAGCATTTGCGCCCCGATTTTAGAAATTACAATGCTTAAATTATCGGTTAAAATTTTTAACTCTTTAAAGTCGTCTTTATCTATATCGATAAACTCTTTTTTATTTTTTGGAAGCGATTTCTCGATTTTCAAAAGATATTTATAAGCATTATCCCGCAAATTAGGGAGATAAAACCCTCCAAAAACCCCATGCCAGTAAGCATCGTTTGTTTGCAATCTGTATAAGCAATCCAAAGTTTCTTGACTAAACCCTTTTTGTTTCGCACTTAAATAGAGCATTCTTTTATGCAGATAATTGCTCTCTTTGTATTTAATAAAAAAGTTATTCCAAATTCCCCCTTTAATAAGAGCAATTCCCTCATTTTCGTAAAAATCCTCTCCGACTCTTTTTATTAAATCCTCCATCGCCTCTGCCAGCTTTGTAGGCAGGCTCCATTTTCCCATTTCGCTGTATGAGCATCCATTTAAATACGCCAATCCTAAAGCTTTGCTTTTATCGATATATTCACTATAATGCAAAGTTTCTACCGCACTGTTTTGTAAAACATTTTGTATAAAACTCTCTAACCACTTTTGCCCGTAAACCCACTCATTTGTTTTTGGCCATAATCCAAATTTCTCTGCATCATCAAAAAATATTGCAGCCGAAGGCTCTGTAGATGCATAGTGCAAAAGAGCATCAAGCGACTCTTGCGGTGCAGAAAACGGAAGCGCATAACGCAGTTTTTTAGAGATAGGAAAAAGCTTTATATTGCTGTTTGCGTCATTTGTAATATAGTATCCATTCATTTTATCTTTTGGGTAGCCGTTGCTTAAAAAGTGGTAATCATCCACCATTACATACTCAATACCGCATTTTTTCAAATCGCTTATTATTGCATTGTCCCATACTCTTTCGGTAAGCCATAAACCTCTTGGCTTTTGTTGCATATACTTTTGAATATAAAGGCTTAATTTCTGAATTTGAGCTACTCTGTCTTTTGAAGGAATAGAGCACAAAACCGGTTCATAATACCCTCCGCTTAACCACTCGATAGTTCCCTCTTTTGTCAAATATTGCATTTTTTCAAAAAGCTGAGGATACTCAAGCCGTATCTTTTCTAGTAACCAACCGCTGCAATGGAGCGAAAACTTAAATTCAGGAGTTTTTGCAACAATATTAAAAAAAGGCTCATAACACTCTTTTACCGCTTTTGCAACAGTTTCGTCGAAATTATCAACAGGTTGGTGCATATGTATGCCAAAAAGTAGAGATACCTTTTTCATTTTACGCCTCCTATATATACCAGTTACGGCTGTAATCATCATTTAAAATTATTTCTAATTCACCAAAGCTTGGGAGCACTTGAATAATTTTATCCTCTTTGGTCAATTCAAAACGGATAAAAATTTTCTTTGCGTTTAAATCTGCTTTTACAAGGCTCAATTCTAAAATAGAGTCGCAGTAAATTTCTATATCTATTCCATCTTTTTGAACTTTGCCTTCGTTTAAAGCAAGAGTAAATTTTTTATTTACAGGTTCTATAACAACTTTTATCATTCCATTTTTACACAATTTGTCAAAATCGCCCTCAAAAGAGAAATATAGCTTCTCTTTATCTTCACCGTAAAATATTTTCTTTACAGGCAAATCGCTTTTACTCATTGTAGAAAAGAGTTTGCTCTCGTCTATACTTCCGGCATCCAGCCACTCGAAAAACGAATCTTTTTTTCCATCTATAAGCGGAGAGATAAAAGATTTCGGTCTAATCCAAAAATCGGCAAAGCTTCTGTTTTCAATAATTGGCAAGAAAAGTTCCGAAGGTGCCGGTTTTTGCATTAAATCGAAAATATCTATAAGATGCTCTCTAAAAAGTTTGTCAAACTCTTGGGCATATTCGGTGTAATGGTCGCTTCCAAACCACCAATACCAATCGGAAGATTCCGCTTTTAAAAAGATATTCTCTATACTGTTTTTTACTTCATCGCTCAATTCATCTTTATATTGCAGATAAAATCTTTTAGTCAAAAACAAAAGCTCCCACGCTTTACTTTTTTGCTTTTCTCTAACCCATGTATCAAATGTGCCGTTTATCCAAGAGCCCGGCGCTAAATAATCTAACTTATCACCTGTTTTTGCAATATTATCAACTCTTGTCAATTCACACCAAGGCAGAGCTTCTAATTTGGCATAGAGTTTATTTAAAAAATCAAAGCCGTTATTTGGATAAAACTCCCAGGCATTTTCGCCGTCTAAAATAACCGATACAACGCTTTGGCTATCGCTTTTTTCTATATTCTCTAACTGTTTTACAAAATGCTCATATGCATCTTCGGCACTTTTATATTTATACTCAAAGCCGATTAAATCGCTTAAATAGTGGTCTCTAAAGAGAATATTCACACCATTGTAATTGTAAATATTATATATTAGACTCTTCTCATTTTTTTGCAAAGATTTATAAAGAATTGCTTCATCGGTTGCTATAAATTCTATGCCGCTGTTTTTAAAAAGCTCTGCACTTTTTACATCAACAGCCCCTTCTGCCGGCCAAAAGCCTTTTGCTTCAAATCCAAAAAGATTATAAAAACTCTTTTTTGCTCTATCGATATGCTCTTTTGCATCATCTTGCAAAGAGATGTAATTTTCAGGGATATTTGTAGATGGATTAGCCCTTTTTGCATTTTGCATATCGATTAAAAGCGGCAAAATAGGGTGATAATACGGAGTAGTCCAAATGCTTATTTGCCCTTTTAAATAAAGTTCTCTATAAAAATCAAAAATAGTTGCAATAAATGAACTTAAAGTTTGAAACAGCAACTTTTTATCTTCTTGTGTATATGCTCTCTCTTTTTGAATAAGCTGTTTAACAACAGAGTTTTTTTGGCGTAAATAATTGCCACACCAAGAGAGAATAAAAACTGTCTCTAAATCTCTTAATTCACTGTCTGAAAACTCCCCTTTTACATAGAGCTCTTTATATCTTTTAAACGGTTTTACCATAGTTTTAAATTGCGAAGTTTTGCAAATTTTTATAAGCCAGTCTTTCTCTTTTTCATCAAGTTCTAACGGCTCTTTTATCCATAAAGCAAGAAATTTATCCCACTTTTGCGGATTTTCATAATATAACTGCAACTGCTCCATAAGCGTAGGCGTAATATTAAAAGTGGCTTTTGCATTTTGATGCAAAGATAAAATCCACGGCATATCGTAATAATCTTTAATGGCGTGTAAAAAAACCCACGGCATTTGCATAATGCCGTTTTTGTCTCTGTAATCGGGCTGATGCATATGCCAAATAAAATTTAATTTCATATTATTCCCTCTTCCAGTTTTCCATTTTTTCAATATATTTATTATAGATTTTCTCTCCGCTTACACTATCTTTTGCCTGAATATATAGATTTAGTGATTCGCTGTATTGATGCGGCAGCATTAAAATCCAGTCTGTATCGTTTTCCCAAATTTTAACTCCCACTTTGGCAGATGATTTTTTATCTTTCGCCTCTTGTAAAAATTTGCGCATCATTTTGCCTTTTAATTTTTGAGGGCAAGGTATATGGAAGTGTCGGTAGTAAAACTCTTCAAAACTCTCTATTAGTGTCGAGAGTTTTACTTTATTTATACTCAAAAGTTCCATAATTTTAAAACTTGCATAGATTGCATCTCTTGTATAAGAGAATTCAGTGAATGCATAGTTTCCATCTACGGTAGCTATTAAATCATATTTTTTGAGTTGCTCTAATGTAAAATTACTATATGCTCCCTTTTCAATAATAATATTATCAAAATCCATCATATCAGGAGCCCAAACAGGCAAAAATACTCTTTTATTATTTTCACTTTTTTCCATATTTAAGAGTTTTAAAACAGCATATAGTGTTTCTATTTTATTAAGCACTCGCCCTTTTTCATCTACAAGTCGTAATTTTTGAGCATTTGGGTAGATTATAATACCTAAATTATAATTTAGAGCTTTTACTATTTTTGAAACATTTTCAAAAGATTTGTTTTCTAAAGTTTCAAGGTTAGAGAGTTTTATTTCATCATAAAATGAGTTTAAAACTATATTTTCAATAGTTGTTTTATTAATAATACTATTTAAAATATCGGCCGCTATTCCATGCATAGGGTCGATTGCAACTTTGAAATTTTCATGTTTTATAATTTTATGGTCAATTTTTTGCATTAAACTTTTTTGATATAATTTTATCTCTTTTTTATGTTCTGAAACTTTTATATCTCCTATTTGTTGAAAATCAACCCTTCTAAATTTTTCTGAAAAAAATGCTTTTTCAATCTTTTTTGCCATATTTGAATCTATTCGCATCGACTCTTCGTTAAAGAAAGTTATTTCAGAATTTGTTGCATCTCCTATGCATCGTTTAAAATGCACACCTGCTATCAACTCATTACAATTTGCCAAAGTAAATCGTAAAACAGATGGTGCTACAGCTTGAATATCTAAAACATTTACTCCTGATGATACTATTCCACTTAAAAAAGCTCTTTTTAACATTCGAGAGTTTTTATCGTAATCATTCCCAACAATAATAGTAGAGTTTATAGGAAGTTGAGCCGCAAATGCTTCTGCAATTTTAATAGCCATTTCACAAGTTAATTCTATATTACTTTTTCCATAAATTAAACTATGTTCAAAAAGTGAATTTTTGTATCTATGACCTAATATAATATTATTTGTTATTATCGAAGCTGGTTCAATAATTTTATCAGCCCAAATAGTAATATCGTGTTCTATTTTACTTAACTCTCCAATATCACAATTCTCAGCCAAAATTAATCCTGAACTAGCAATAACACCTTTTCCTATATGGTTATTATTGCAGATTACACAATTATCTAAAACAACACTCTTTTCAATAGTAACATCATTCCAAATAACACTATTTTTTATTTTGCTAGATTTACCAATTTTTGTATTATTCCCGATAACAACATTTTTTAATTGAACATTTTGCTCAATAGTAATATTTTCTCCAAGCACAACAGTACCAATTATTTCGACTGTTTTATCTATACTATTATTATCACCTTGGGTATAGAGTATTCCTTCTGGATACTCTTTTTTCTTACCTGGTATTTTAAAAGAGAATTCATGCTTAAAGATATCTTCATGAACATCTCGGTAACTTTTAGGGTTACCTACATCTCTCCAATAGCCTTGAAGTGTATAACCCATTAATGTAATATTATCTTCCATAAGGGTTGGGAATAGGTCTTTTGCAAAATCAAAATTCTCTTTCTGGGGGATAAAGTCTAAAATTTCTGGCTCTATTACATAAATTCCTGTATTGATTGTATCGCTAAATACTTCGCTCCAAGAAGGTTTTTCTAAAAACTTCTCTATCTCATTATCTTCGTTGCATATAACCACCCCAAACTCTAAAGGGTTTTCTACTGAAGTTAAACCGATTGTTAGTTTAGATTTTCTTTTATTATGGAAATCAAACAACTCTTTAAAATTAAAATCTGTAACCAAATCTCCGCTGACAATTACAAAATTTTCATTGCCGATATACTCTTGTGCGCACTTTACGGCTCCTGCTGTTCCGTAATCGTCATCAGGTATAACATAAGTTATATCTATACCGAAATCACTTCCGTCTTTAAAGTAATTTTGGATAACTTCTGGTTTAAAATAGAGGAGGACAATAAACTCTTTAATACCCAACTCTTTTAAACTCATCATTGTATATTCCATCATCGCTTTATTCATAATTGGTAACATTGGCTTTGGTCTCGAGTGTGTTAGAGGTTGAATGCGTGTTCCAAACCCACCCGCCATTACTACTGCTTTCATATTAATATCCTCCTCTTTAAAATTTATATTTTTGTATTAAATATCTCTTTTACTATCTTCTCTGCCTCTATTTGAATGGCTTTTAAATGCTCTTTAGAGATAAAACTCTCTGCATAAATTTTATAAATATCTTCTGTTCCAGAAGGGCGCATAGCAACCCAAGCATTTTTGGTAACTATTTTTAATCCCCCAATTTTAGCGCCGTTTCCGTTTGCTTTTGTCAGAATTGCTTCTATCTTTTCTCCACCAAGATTTTTTATTGCTATATCGTTACTGTCTAAATTCTTTAATATCTCTTTTTCATGCAAAGTAGCAGGAGCATCGATTCTTTCGTAATAAGATATGCCAAATTTCTCTTCGAACTCTTTGTAAATATCGTAGATATCTCTTTTTGTAACTGCTGTTATCTCTGCTGCTAAAAGAGTCATTATGATTCCGTCTTTATCGGTGCTCCATACTGTGGCATCTTTTCTTAAATAAGAAGCTCCGGCACTCTCTTCGCCGCCAAATCCAAGCCACTCGTTATATAACCCCTCTACAAACCATTTAAAACCGACCGGCACTTCGTAAACACTTAAACCTAAATCGCTGCAAACTCTGTCTATTATAGAGCTAGAGACCAGAGTCTTTCCAACTTTTAAATCTTTGCTAAAATTTTCTCTATGCGTAAACAGATACCAAATAGCAACGCTTAAATAGTGGTTAGGATTAATTAATCCGCCTTTTGGCGTTACTATTCCGTGTCTGTCGGCATCGGTATCGTTTGCAAATGCTAAATCGTATCTCTCTTTTAACTTTAAAAGAGATGCCATAGCATAAGGCGAAGAGCAATCCATCCGTATTTTGCCATCTCTGTCGAGTGTCATAAAAGAAAAAGTGGCATCGGCATAAGGGTGGATAATATCCATATTTAAACCGTAATACTCTTTTATCTTTTTATAGACAGGAATTGCCGAACCTCCAAGCGGGTCAGCTCCTAATTTTAAGCCCGATTTTTGAATGCTTTCTATATCGACAATTTCTCCAAGCGCCTTTACATAAGGAGTAATAAAGTCATACTCTTTTAAATATGGAGATTTTAAAGCCTCTTCATAACTTATGCTTTGCACATCTTTTAAACCGTTTGCCAAAATTTCATTTGCTCTTTTTTCAATTTGGCTTGTAACTTCGGTATCTGCCGGTCCGCCGTTTGGCGGATTATATTTAAAACCTCCGTCTTCTGGCGGGTTGTGCGAAGGCGTTATTACAATTCCATCACATTTTTCCGCACTCTTTTTATTGTTTTCAAGAATTGCAAAAGATACAAGCGGAGTAGGGGTAGGGTTGTTATTTTCAGAAATAGCAACATTTACGCCATTAGCACAGCAAACCCTTATGGCAGTTATCTCTGCGGGTGTAGAGAGAGCGTGCGTATCTTTGCCGATAAAAAGCGTGCCCTTATACTGCATACTCTTTTTATATTCGCAAATAGCTTGTGTAATTGCCATTACATGGGCTTGGTTAAAACTCTTTTTAAAAGCGCTCCCTCTATGCCCTGATGTTCCAAAAGAGACTCTCTGCTCCTCTTTAGAAATATCAGGAGAAAGCTCATAATATGCGCTTATTAGCTTTGGAACATCAAGCAGTGTCTCTTTGTCAGGTAATTTGCCAGCTAATGGTGAGTTCATATTAATCCTTTTTTACTTTAATTTATTCGAAATCGGTATATAAAACTTCTTTAAATAATCTTTCATCATTCTTCTTGCGCTAAATTGAGGTGCAATAGTTCTTATTGCTTTCTTTTTCATTGCAACCCATTTTGGTGAATAACCCTCGTCATTTACACTGTAATAAAGAGGAATAATTTCATTTTCTAAAAGCTCGTAGAGCTCATTAGCATCTTTTACATTATCGGAAGGCTCCTCTCCAAAAGCCCAACCGTTACTGCCGTTATACCCTTCAGGCCACCACCCATCAAGAGTAGAGAGATGAAGCGTACCGTTAATAGAGGCTTTCATTCCACTTGTTCCGCACGCTTCTAAAGGCAGTTGCGGATTGTTCAGCCAAATATCTACGCCATGCAACAGATATTTAGCCACACTTTCGCCATAATCTTCTACAAAAGCTATACGCCCGGCAAAACGGGTCTCTTGGGCGGTTTTAAAGATATGCTGTAAAAGTTTTTTACCCTCTATATCTGCTGGGTGGGCTTTGCCGGCAAAGATAATTTGCACAGGGCGCTCTTTGTTTGTCAATATCTTTTCTAATCTGTCCAAATCTGTTAAAATTAAATCGGGGCGCTTGTATGCAGCCATTCTTCTAGCAAAGCCTATTGTTAAAATATCGGGGTCAAGCAAAACCCCTTCTGCCATTGCAACAGTTGGGTCTATGCCGTCTTTTGCATAACGCATTCTAATTTTATCGCGGATAAAATTGACCATCAGATTTTTACTGTATTGTGAAAACTCCCACAGCTTTTTATCTTCAATATCATCTACAAAAGTCCACGAAAGCGGGATATCTTGTATCTGTTTCCATTTGTCTCTAAATTTTTCATTTATAATTTCATACAATTCATCGCTAAGCCATGTAGGAATATGCACACCGTTGGTTACATAATCAATAGCCGGTTTTCCGCTTTTATCTTTAGGTAAAATATGCGACCATATATCACTGGCAACTTTGCAATGCTTTTTGCTTACTGCATTTCGGTTATTGCACATATTTATGCCAAAGACAGTCATATTAAAGCCGGCTGTCGGATTATCGGGGTTTATACCAAAATTCATAAACTGCTCTTTGCTCATTCCTAAAGCTTGCCAGTAATCTTTAAAAGCGCTGCTTATCATATCAAAACCGTAAACATCGGTTGCAGCTTGCAAAGGCGTATGTGTGGTAAATACAGATGTCTGCTTTACTTTCTCTATCGCATCTTCTAAAGAGAGATTCTCTTTCTCTATAAAACTGCGCACCCTTTCAAAAAGTGCAAATGCGGGGTGCCCTTCGTTTAAATGCAATATAGAGTATTCAATTCCCAACTCTTCAAGCACCCGGTATCCTCCGATACCCAAAACAATTTGCTGTCTTAAGCGCTGGTTCATATCGGGCGTATAGAGTCTTGATGAAATAGCTCTATCCCACGGGTCGTTTTGCTCTATATCGGTATCTAGCAGATACAGAGTTACGCGTCCTACATTTATCTTCCAAACACTTGCATATACCGGCGGGTCAATAAAAGGCACTTTAATGGTAAAATGTTTACCCTCTTTATCTAACACTCTCTCTATTGGTGCTACATCTTTTTCTATCGGCTCTTCTGCTCCGTTTTGCCAGCCGTCTGCACTCATAACTTGACGCACATAGCCTTTTGGATACATAAAACCGATACCAACCATCGGCAAACCCATATCGCTAGACTCTTTTAAAATATCTCCGGCTAAAAAACCTAAACCGCCTGAATAGATAGGCACAGAGTGGTGTAAGCCATATTCTGCACAAAAGTAAGCAATAGGTAAGGGCTCTTCGGAATAAATATTTTTATCTTCCATATAGATTTTAAAAGAGTTATAAGCAAAATTATATGCCCGCATAATCGATTCGTCTTTAGAAATGCGCTCCAACTCTTTTTGCGACATACTTTTAAGCATTGCAATAGGATTATGGTGCGACTCTTTCCATAGATATGGATTTATCAACTTAAAAAGATTCTTTCCCTCTGGATTCCAAGTCCACCATAAATTCAGAGCAATATCTTTTAATCCAGCTATCTCTTTTGGAAGTTCTGGAATTGCTATATTTACAGATGGGTCTTTATTTATCATTTTATCCCCCTCTATTTCCAAGTGTAAATTGCACTATCTTCAAGTAGCATCTCTATCTCTAAAAGTCTGTTATATTTTGCTAGTCTTTCACTTCGAGAAGCCGAACCGCTTTTTAAGTGTCCGCCATCCATTGCCACTGCAAAATCTGCCAAGAATGTATCGGCAGTTTCGCCTGAACGGTGCGAAATTAGGTATCGCCAGCCGTTATCGCGGCATAATCTGACTGCATCGATAGTTTCGGTTACTGTGCCTATTTGGTTTAGTTTTATCAAAGAGGCATTGGCTGTATGCTCTTTAATACCGCGTTTAATAAATTTTGTATTGGTAACAAAAATATCATCACCGATTACTTCGATTTTATCGCCCAGCTCTTTGGTAAATTTTGCAAAACCGCTCCAATCCTCTTCGGCAAGCGGGTCTTCCCAAAAGATTATCGGATATTTATCTACCCACTCTTTTGCCAATTCGATTAAATCATCGCTTGTCATCTCTCCTCGTCCTGACCATTTTAAATTGTAGTGCTCTTTTTTATCTGTCGAAAACGAAGTAGCAGCGCTGTCTATGCCTATCATAATATCTTCGCCGGGGCGGAAACCGGCTTTTTCTATCGCTTCGATAATAAGTTCCATCGCCTCTTCATTGCTTTTTAAATTGGGTGCAAACCCACCTTCGTCGCCAACTGAAGTTGCCAAACCTTTAGAAGCCAAAATCTTTTTTAACTGATGAAAAGTTTGTGCCACATAACGCAACCCTTCGCTAAAAGTAGGTGCTCCTACCGGAACAGCCATAAATTCTTGAAAATCCACGCTGTTATCGGCATGCTCCCCGCCGTTTAAAATATTCATACAAGGCACCGGAATTCTGCGTGCATCTGTTCCGCCTAAATAGCGAAACAGCTCTACTCCTAAAGATGCCGCTGCTGCTTTAGCTGCCGCCATAGAAACACCCAAAATTGCATTTGCTCCAAGCCGAGACTTATTCTCCGTGCCGTCAAGTTCAATCATTGCATAATCAATCTCTGCCTGGTTCGTTGCATCTAAACCGATTATAAAATCAGCAATTTTAGTATTCACATTCTTAACAGCTTTTAATACACCTTTCCCATCATATCGAGACATATCGCCATCTCTAAGCTCTACCGCTTCATACTCTCCGGTGCTAGCACCAGATGGCACAGAAGAGCTTACTTTCGTGCCGTCTTCCAATTCCATAAAAACACGAACAGTAGGGTTGCCTCTCGAATCCAAAATCTCTAACGCTTTAATATCTTTAATTGTTGTCTGTGCCATTTTATCCTCTCCTATTTTGCATCATTTGTTTAAAAAACAACTCTTGTGCCAATTTGCCAAAAGATTCTGTTAAGGTAGGGTGCGGATGAATTGCTTTTAAAATATCTGTTGCTTTCATTTTATTCGCAATAATTAAAGAGGCTTCTCCAACCAAAGAAGAGGCATCTTCACTTACTATCTCTGCACCGATTATCTCTTTTGTCTTTTTATCGATAATATATTTTAAAAAACCCTCGGCTCTTTTATCTATTTGTGCACGGGCATCGCTTTTATATTCATAAATTGCCGTCTCTATCTCTCTGCCAAACTTTTGGGCGCTCTGCTCATCTATTCCTGCAACGGCGACTTGCGGGTCGCTAAATAAAACCCAGCTGTTTTTGCTAAAGTCTGCTTCCATCGGTTTTGGTGCAAACATATTGTGCACAACTACACCTGCTTCATACGATGCAGTATGTGCAAATTTTGGAGCATTTATACAATCGCCCGCAGCATAAATATGGCTTTGGGAACTTTGCAGATACTCATTTACAATAACACCGTGTCTGTCATATTCTACACCTGCTTTCTCTAAACCTAAACCTTCAACATTGGCACTTCGACCTGTTGCCATAACAATATTTGGGGCAGTTAAAAGAACTTCTTTTTCATCTTGCTCAAAATAGAGTGCAAAATTGCTGTTTTCGTAATCAATCTTTTCTAAATGAACATTAAATTCTATTGTAACGCCATTTTGAATCAATCGATTTTGAACAATTAAAGCGGCATCTTTAGAGATATGCTTTAAAATTCTCTCTGAACGGGTAAGAATTGTGCATTTAACGCCAAGTTTATTAAACATTTGCGCCAATTCGCAGCTAATTGCTCCAGCCCCTATAAAAAGCAACTCTTTAGGCAACTCTTTATTATAAAATATCTCTTTATTTGTCCAAACCTTATCTAAGCCGTTTCCACCAATCTTTGGAATAAAACTATTTGCTCCAGAGGCAATGAGTGCCTTTTTAAATTTAAACTGCTCCCCTGCAACCTCTATAGTTTGCGAATCTGTAAAAACAGCTTCGCCTTGCAAGAAATCAATATTTGTCATAGCTTCGATTGATTTTAATGCAGCTATAGAGCGTTTTTTTACAATTTCTGCTTTATCTGCAATAACTTGTTCCCAATGTATCTGCTCTTTTCCGCTTAAATCGATATGAAAAAGAGTAGAGTTTTTTACTTCTGCAAATTTATTCGCTGCATTTTCTAAAACTTTAGATGGAATACACCCCTCAAAAAGGCATTCGCCTCCCGGAGCCTCTCGTTTATCTATTAAAAGCACCCGTTTACCAAATTTGCCAGCTGCCATAGCTGCCGGTGTCCCTGCCGGTCCTGCACCAATTACGATTAAATCATACTCTTTACTCATCTTCTTTACCCTCCAATAGTTCATTTATTGCATTTTCAACAGGTATCATATACATTAATGCCGGTCCCCCATGCATCAATACCGCTTGCATTGCTGATTCTAAAATCTCCTCTTTGCTAGCCCCTGCATCAATCGCACCATTTACATGCAAAGCAATGCACCATTCACACTGTGCAGCCACTGCTAAAGCGAGGTTAATAAGCTCTTGCATTTTTCTATCTATTGCATTAGAACTCTCTGTTGCTTGCATAAATTTATTAAATGCTTCTATTTGCTTAGGCGTATCTTTTTCCAACCTACCAATTAATAATTTAATCTCTTTTAACTTCTCGTTTACACTTTTCATAATTTTCTCCTTAGTTTGGATTGACCCATTGCCAAACCATTACAGCTGTTAAAATAACAGTTACTGCCATAGCAAAGAGTGAAAAAATATTTTGAAACTTTGTAGCTGTAAATTCACCCATAATTGTTTTATTGTTTCCAATAACCAGAGCATATCCTATAAGTATAGGGATTAGCATACCATCAAGCACTTGCGAATAGTATAATGCATCTACAACTGTGATATTTGGTATTATATTTATAAAATCTCCTACAATAAGAGAGCCTAAAAATACAAAATAAAATCCCTTCGCATCACTAACTTTATAATCCATACCTTCACGCCAGCCAAATGTATCAGCCACCGCATAAGCAGTAGAACCTGCAAGCACTGGTATAGCTAAAAAGCCAGAAACTATAATGCCAACTGCAAAAAGAGCAAAGGCGTAATCGCCCGCAACCGGTTTAATAGCTTTTGCTAATGTTGTAATATCTTGAATATTGCTATGAGAACCATAAAGCATTACGGCAGATGAAACTATCATTGCGTAAGCTAGCAAATTAGAGTATGCCATACCGGTAATCGTATCAAAACTCACCTCATCAGCTTGCACAATACTGTTTTTTTCCTCTTTCTCCTCTGCAGCCTGCCAGAAGAGAAGGTATGGCGAAATAGTTGTGCCAAGCATTCCAAGCGCTGCAATAATCCAGGCACTGCTCATATTAATGTGTGGAATAAAAGTGCTTTTTAAAAGCAGCACTAAAGAGGGCTTTGCCAAAATAGCCGCTACTATGTAAACAGCAAGTAAAACCGTTAAAGTTATAAAGACTTTTTTTACCTTTTTATACTGCCCAAAGGTTATAAGATATGCAATAATTGCAGTTACCAGAATAAGAAAATGAACACTTTTATATCCAAAAAGAATATGCAAAATTGCAGCAACACCGTTTAAGTCGGCTCCAATGGTAAGCAAATTAGCAACAGCAAGAGTCATAATCATTAAAACAGTTATCTTTTTAGAGTAGAATGCTTTTGTGATTTCCGGTAAACTTTTGCCTGTAACAATCGCAATTCTTGCTACTAAATTTTGGATAGCTACCATCATAGGCGTAGAGAGCAGTAAAAGCCAAAGCTGAGAAAAGCCAGTTGTAGCCCCTACAATACTGTAAGTTACTATGCCTGCCGGGTCATCGCCTGCACCGCCGGTAATAAGCCCAGGACCTAGCTTTTTTATACGTTCTCTATTTTTGGCAATGTCTAATTTAATTTTTTCTTTTAAATGTAACTGCATAACCTACACCTCTTTATTATTAATGCAGTAAAGATACTGCATTTAACTCAATATTTTTATGGCATCCTCTACGCTTTTATCTTCACATGTTATTGCATAAATGGCATTTGCCATTTTTATAGCCTCTTGTAACGGGCGCTGATGAATATTTCTTCCTGTTCCATTACCTCTGCTGCCGCCTATATGGATTTGCTCATAAAGTTCTTTTAAAAACAGAATTTCATTTGTTTTACTGCCGCCTTCGCATAAAACACCGCTTTTCCCAGCTGCTGTTGTTACCTCTTGCAAAAGCTGGGCTTTAAAGTTGCCATTATCATCATACGGAACTTTTAATTTAATAAAATCCGCGCCCAATGCTGCACCTACACCCGCTGCGCCGGCAATTAAGTGCCCGTCGTGCTCATCTTCTATAAACTTGCCTTTTGGATATATCCATAATACTGCTAAAAGTCCATTTTGATGAGCTTTATGCACAATTTGAGCAGCTTCAGAGAGCATAATATGCTCGTATTTACTCCCCAAATAGACAGTATAACCCACACCTTTTATATTTAAACCGCTGCTCTTTTTGAAAGCAACAACATCTTCTACACTCAACCACGCTTGAGAAATCGGGTCTTTTGCATCGTAAGGAATAATATTAGTTTTAGAATTTAACTTTACAAGATAAGGAATATCTCTATACTCTCTTCCATATCTGCTGATTAAGCCAAATTGTGTAGCAAAAACGCTTATATTTGCTTGCGAAGCTATTTTAAAAAGATGCTCCGGAGAGTTGTCATCTTTTGCGATGCCTTCTCCGTAAAAATCGTTATTTAAATGCTCTACCTTTTGGTCGCCGGCAAAGAGCATTAAACGCTCTGAGCCGTTTGTGACCTCTTCGAGAGTTTGTTTATACTCTAAAACTTTCTCTTTTGGAACATCTGCTGGAATATCTTGAAATTTCATAATTATCTCCCAAGTTTTTCTTCTAATTTACTAATGTCTTGAATTGTCTTTAAGACACTGTCTGGGTTTAAACTGATAGAGTCGATATTAAGTTTTACCAAATATTCCGCAATTTCAGGATAATCAGATGGTGCTTGTCCGCAAATACCGCTATGGCGGTTATTTCTTTGGCACCCCTCTACGGCTAATTTAATCATCTCTTTTACCCCTTCGTCGCGTTCGTCGTAATCGAAAGCAACAATTTGACTGTCTCTATCTACGCCAAGGGTTAATTGGGTTAAGTCATTGCTTCCTATGCTAAATCCGTCAAAAATTTTGCTGAATGCATCGATTTGAATAACATTATTTGGGATTTCGCACATAACATAAATCTGCAATCCGTTTTCACCCTGTTTTAAGCCGTATTTTGCCATTGTCTCAATAACCTTTTGCCCCTCTTGAACTCTTCGGCAAAACGGTATCATTAAAATAACATTATCAAAGCCCATCTCTTCGCGCACTCTCTTCATTGCTGCACACTCTAAGGCAAAGCCCTCTTCGTAATTTGGATGTGCATATCTCGAAGCCCCTCTAAAGCCAATCATTGGGTTGTCTTCTTTTAATTCAAAAAAGCTTCCTCCAAGCAAAGATGCATATTCGTTAGATTTAAAGTCGCTCATTCTAACAACACAGGTTTTTGGATAAACGCTTGAAGCAATAGTAGCCACACCTTCAGAGAGTGTTTTTACAAAGAAATCTTCTAAAGAATCGTAAGCTCTTGCTAAATTCTCTAGTGCTTCTCTTGTTTTTTCATCTACTTTTTCAGGATGTTTTAATGCCATTGGGTGGGCTTTTATATATTCGTTAATTATAAATTCCATTCTAGCCAAACCGATGCCATCAACTGGAAGTGAACTTAAAGAGAAAGCTAAATCTGGATTTCCTAAATTCATCATAATTTCGGTTTTTGTTTTTGGAAGATTGCTTAAATCGGTTTTTTCTATTTCGAAATCGAGCAATCCTTTATAAACATATCCCACTTCGCCTTCGGCACAGCTAACAGTAACATTATCTGCATCTTTTAAAACTTCGGTTGCATTATCGCACCCTACAACTGCCGGAATGCCTAGCTCTCTGCTTAAAATTGCTGCGTGGCAGGTTCTTCCGCCTTTGTTTGTTATAATAGCTGAAGCAATTTTCATAATAGGTTCCCAATCGGGGTTTGTAGTATCTGCTACCAAAACTTCGCCTGCTTTAAATTGATTCAATTCGCTTACATCTTTAATATAGTGTGCTTTTCCTCTTCCGATTTTTGTGCCTATTGCCTGCCCGGTGACTAAAACTTCGCCTTTCTCTTTAAGACGGTAAACTTCTAATACATTCCCTTTCTTCTGAGACTGCACAGTTTCGGGGCGTGCTTGCACCATATAGAGTTTGCCGTCAATCCCGTCTTTTGCCCACTCCATATCCATCGGCTTATGGTATCCTGCCTTTTTAGAGTAGTGCTTTTCTACTTTAATAGCATAATCGGCTAATACCATTACTTCATCGTCACTTATACAAAAATGGTTTTGCTCTTGCTCTGTTGTAGGGATATTTTTTGTATATTCAACGGCGATATTGTGCAAATTTATCGTATCTGCAAATACCATTTTTTTCTTTTTAGAGCCCAAAGAGCGTTTTAATACTGCTCTAAAACCTTTATTAAATGTCGGTTTATGCACATAAAATGCATCTGGATTTATAGCTCCTTGCACAACATTTTCACCAAGCCCTAAAGCGGCATTTATAAATACAACATCTCTAAAGCCTGTTTCTGTATCAAGAGAGAACATAACACCGCTAGCTCCTATATCGCTGCGCACCATTTTCATAACAACAACAGATAGATAGACTTTTAAATAGTCAAAGCCGTTATCGTATTTATAATGTATAGAGCGGTCAGTAAAGTTAGATGCCAAACATCTTTTATAAGCATCTAAAAGTTCATCTTCTGTAGATATATTTAAGTAAGTATCATTTTGCCCCGCAAATGAAGCCTCGGGAGAGTCTTCTGCCGTAGCAGATGAACGCACAGCCAAAGAGAGCCCTTCGCCATATTCCTCTTTTAGTTTGGCGTAAGCGTTAAGAATTTCTTCTTTTAAATCTTGCGGCAATTTGCAGTTATAAACAATTTCTCTACAGTTTTTACCCGCTTTTTGCAAGGCATTTACATCGTTTACATTTAAATTATCCAACTCTTTATGCAGTTTTTCCCATGCACTGTTGCTGTCTAATACATATTTATAAGCAGATGCAGTTACTGCAAAACCATTTGGAACCAAAACACCTTCGCTTGTTAAGTTGCGATACATTTCGCCAAGCGAAGCATTTTTCCCGCCAACTTCTGGCACATCTTCTATGCCGATTTCGCTAAACCATTTAATATTTTTAGACATATACTTCACCTTTTCTTTAGTTAATTAAACTACTCAAAGCACTTATATAAGGCTTTTAGACGCTAATTCGAACCTCAACTGAAAGTATAACTCAAATAAAAAAAAATTAGTGTTACTTAGGTAACATTTAAAAATTTTTTTTTGGTATATAATTCCTTTTGATAAAAATCATAAAGGAGTTGAATTATGAAAAAGAACAGTTTGGTGGCAGTTTATAGTAATCACGATAAAGCAGCGGTGGCATTAGATACCTTGGCTAATAAGTTAAAAATAAGTAAAGATTATATTTCTGTATTAGGTAAAGGAGAAAATGGCGAACCTAAAGATACTTTTGAAGTAGAAAAAGAGAATAGCGATATTATTTTTTGGGGAGAGCAGGGTGCTATATGGGGTGGAATATTTGGATTTCTAGCTGGAGGTTTCTTCGCTTTTATTCCTGGTTTTGGTCCATTAGTCGCAGCTGGACCTATTTTGTCATCTTTAGTGGGTGCACTTGGTGGAGCAGAAGTTTTAGGAAGTTTAGGGGCTTTAGTAGCTTGGCTTACAGATTTAGGTATAGAAGAGGTGCAGGCACATGAATATGCAGACTATTTAAAAAATGGAAAAATTATTATTTTAGTTCAATCTGAGAGTAAAGATGAATTAGAAAAAATTAAAAAAGAGTTAGAAGCAATAGAACCAGAAGAGATAAAAGTGTATTCAAAATAGATATATAAGCACCTCTAAAAGGGTGTTTATACTGCACAAGGAGTTAAAATATGGAGAAATTAATTGCCGGGGATATATATTATCTTATGTATTTAGGGCGTGCTTTTGAGTATAAAGCAAAAGAGCACTATATGACAGGCGATATTTCAGGCTTTTTGCATTTAGATATTGGACAAGAAGCTTTAAGTGTCGCTGCAATGAAAGCGTTTGAAAAAGGTGATGTTTTTACAACTTACCGAGAGCATATTATGGCAATAGCTAGAGGTATGGAGCCAAAGTATGTAATGGCGGAGCTCTTTGGCAAAGCAAGCGGTGTAAGTGGCGGAAAGGGCGGTTCTATGCACCTTTTTGACCCATCGCACTTTTTTTACGGAGGCGATGCGATAGTCGGCGGGCAAATCCCTAATGCCGTAGGGTGTGCATATGCTAGAAAGTATCAAGGAAATTTAGAGGGCGTAATGGTTGTATTTGGCGATGGTGCTACAAACGGGGGCGCATTTTTTGAATCGTTAAATATAGCTGCTACGCATAAATTGCCTATACTTTTTCTTTGTGAAAATAACGAATATGCAATCGGCACCAATATAAAAAGAGCTGCACCATTTAAAGAGCAGTATAAAAAAGCAGAGCCCTATATGCTTACAAAAGCAATCGACGGTATGAAAGCCGACGAAGTTTACAGTGCCGTAAAAGAGGCGCAAAGTTTAATAGAGAAGGGGCACGGACCTATCTTTATAGAGGCTTATACTTGCCGATTCGAGGGGCATTCGATGAGCGATGCCAATTTATACAGAAGTTCGCAAGAGATGAAACACTGCAAAGCAAGAGACCCTTTACCCTATTTTAAAGAGAAAATGTTAAACAGTTTTAACTTTAGCCAAGAAGAGGTAGAAGCGCTTGAGAAAAAAGCAAATGAGTGTGTAGATGAAGCGGTTGATTTTGCAGCAAATGCCAAAGAGCCTCCGCTCGAAGCACTCTATGAGCATGTTTTTTATGAGGAGTTAAACAATGTTGTATCGTGAAGCACTCAACAGAGCATTAGATGAATTGATGCAAAAAGATGAAAATATCGTTATTTTAGGCGAAGATGTGGGGCTCTATGGCGGCAGTTACCGAGTAACGGAAGGATTGGTAGAAAAATATGGCGAAAAGAGGGTAATAGATACGCCCATTGCAGAGTTAAGTATTGTAGGAAATGCGGTAGGTATGGCAATAGGGGGTTTAAGACCTGTTGCAGAAATTATGACAGCAAACTTTTCTCTGCTGGCGTTTGACCAAATTATTAACCATATGTCTAAATTTCACTATATGAGTAATGGTAAAATTAAACTACCGATGGTTGTGCGTTTTCCGCAAGGTGTCAGCCGGCAATTAGCAGCACAACATAGTGAAAGTTACGAGCAGATGCTCAGTGCCGTACCGGGGCTTCGCGTTGTTGCCACTTCGGATGTGAATCACGCTTATCACGCTTTGAAAAAGGCGATTTTATTAGATGACCCTGTTGTTTTTATAGAGCATGAATTGCTCTATAACAAAAAGGGCGAAGTTGATTTTAATGATACACAAGACCCCTTTAAAGCAAGAGTGGTAAAAGAGGGCAAAGATATTACGATTGTGAGTTATCTAAAAATTTTAGATGATGTAACAGCCAGTGTTGCAGCGATAGAAAAAGAGTTAAACTGCAGTTGTGAAGTTATAGATTTATGCTCTTTAAATCCGATAGATTACGAAACCCTTGCAAAATCGATAAAGAAAACTTCGCGTTTAGTTATGGTAGAAGAAGACCATAAAACCGGCGGATTTGGTTCGCAAATTGTAAGCTGGGCTGCCGAAGAGCTCTTTTACTCTCTTGATGCACCGCCACTACGCATTGCAGGAGAAGATGTGCCTATTCCTTATAATAGAAAGTTGGAGTTAGCTTCTATTCCAACAGTCGATTCGATTACAAAAAAAGTTATAGAGTGGGGGCATAAAAATGGTTTATAATATTGTAATGCCTCAACTCTCCGACTCTATGGAAGAGGGTAAATTAATCGAGTGGAAGAAAAAGGTTGGCGACACGGTAAAAGTCGGTGATGTTATTGCCGAAGTCGAAAGCGATAAAGCGATAATGGAAGTGCAGACATTTCACGCTGGTGTAATAAAAGAGCTGCTTGTAAAAGAGGGAAGCACCGTTCCTGTAAAAACAGTCATTGCCAAAATAGAGAGCCAAGATGAGGTAAAAGGCAGTGAAGAGAGCGTTCATAAGGCAAAAGAGCCAAAAGAGAGTGTTCCTGAAGAAAAAAAAGAGAAAACTCTTAAAGAGCCCACAAAAGAAGCTCCTCATAAAAAAGAGCCGGCAGAGTATAAAGAGAGTGCCGTTGCAAAAGAGTTAAACGCAGTGCCCAAAAACTTAGAAGTTCCAAAAGAGAGCCAAATTTCGCCAAAAGCTAAAGAGTTAGTGCAAGAGTATGGAGTTGATATAAAAGCGCTTTTTAAAAAGTATGCAAATGAAACAATACATAGCGAAGATGTTATCGAATTTATAAAAGAGAGATACTTTACCCCAAAAGCACGGCAGCTGCTTGATGATTTTAAAATTGATTTTAAAGAGTTTACACTAGAGCATAAAATAGATACACAAGAGCTTGAAGCCTTTATTCAAAGCCGTAATCTCTCTAAAGAGGTTCCGATAAATTCGATGCAAAAAGCGATTATTGCAAATGTAACAGCTTCGGCGCAAAAACCTATTTACCATATTTACGAGAGTCTAAACAGTGAACTTTTAGAAAAAAACAAAAAGCACAGCATTACCGCATGGCTTGTGAAAATTTTTGCAAAAGTGATGATGCGGTATGAGAGTTTCCGCTCGAAAATGAATGGTAATATGCTTTTAGTTTCACCAAATGCGAATATCTCTGTTGCCGTAGCAGATGCAAAAAATCTCTATATGCCGGTTATCAAAGGAGCACAAAATTTAAGCATTCAAGAAATCAGCCAAAAGTTAGAAGCATTTAAAAGCAAATTGCAAAGCAAAACTTTCCGCCCCGAAGAGTTGAGTGGTGGGAATTTTGGGATTTCTAATCTTGGAATGCTTAAAATTAACCGTTTTGATGCAATGATAAACCAAGATGAAAGCGGCATAGTTGCAGTAGGAGCAATAGAAAATAAAGAGTTAAATATTACTTTAACTATTGACCATAGGCTTATTAACGGTTACGAAGCGGCTCTTTTTGTAAAAGATTTAAAAGAAGAGATACAAAATCCGCAAAATTTTGAGGAGGCGTAAAATGTATGACATAATCTATATCGGTGGTGGATTAAATTATGCCGGTGCGGTAGTTGCTGTAAAAAATGGCAAAAAGGTTGCCCTTATCGAAAAAGATATGTCTCAGCTTGGCGGAGTGTGTCTGCATAAGGGGTGTATTCCTTCCAAAATGTTTTTGCATTATGCAAATATTGTAAGCGAGAGTGATAACCCTATTTTAGAGGGCAAAATTTCGCTGAATATGCAAGAGTTAGTCAGCAAAAAAGAGAAACTGCTTAAAAATGTAACCCAAGTTATTCTAAAACAGTGTGCCAATGTGGATTTAATAGAGGCAGATGCAAAATTAATTGCCCCTTACAGAGTTGAAGCAGACGGAAAAATTTTAGAGGCAAAAAACATTGTTATCGCAACAGGTTCGAGTGCTTTTATCCCAGATGGCATAGAGTATAACAAAAAAGATATTATTACAAGCGATGAAGTCTTGAAATTGCAGGAATTGCCTAAAAAAGTTGCAATTTACGGTGCAGGTGCCATTGCTTTAGAGATGGCAAGCTTTTTTGCGAGTGCAAAAGTTGAAGTTACGCTAATTTACAGAAAAGAGCAGATTTTAGCAAAAGCACACCCGCTGATTGCACAGCATATCCAAAAAGAGTTGGAAAAACTGGGTGTAAGCTTTTTGCTGGAGCATTCGATAAAAAGTGCAAAAGATACTAAAAAGGGTGTGCATATTGTATTTGAAGATGGCAAAACTATTTATACACCAATGCTGCTTGTTGCAACAGGGCGAAAAGCAAACATTGATGTAATAGAGTGCAAAGATATAGAAGTTGATAGAAGCATTAAAACAGATGCATTTTTTGAGACATCTTTAAAAGACCACTATGCTGTAGGCGATTGTAACGGTAAATTGCAGTTAGCGCACGCAGCAAGAGCCGAAGTTTTAAATGTTACACAAAGGATACTTGGCAAAACGCCTAAAAAGCTTAATTTAAATAGTGTTGTAAAATTTATCAACACTCTGCCGATGAGTTATGCTTATGTCGGAGAGATAAAATCTATGCTTAAAGATGATGAGTATAAAGAGACTATTGTGCCGCTTAGCCAATTTACCTACTCGGCATATAACCGTGCCACAAATGGCTTAGTTGTTATTTACAGCGATAAGCAGGGCTTTATTTTAGGCGGAGAGATTTTAGCGCCAAATGCCCAAGAGCTTATTGGAATTGTTGCAATGGCAGTTGCAGGCGAAATGGATGCAAAAGAGGCGCAAAAAGCTATATTGGCGCATCCTACATTTTCTGAAGCTATTGATAGGGCGTTTTATAGATTATGATTATACATAATTGGGGCGAAATAGAGTATAGCAAGGGGCGCGAAATGATGCAGGCAGTGCATAGCAAAGCTTTAAAAGATAAAAAGAACCATTTAATTTTGTGTTCGCACCCGAATGTTTTTACCGTAGGGTATGATGAGAAAGCAAGCTTTTATGTCGATACCGTCAAATGCGACAGAGGCGGTTCTATTACTTGCCACTCACCGGGGCAGAATATTTACTATTTCTGTTTTCAAGTAAAAAGCCCTGCCTTTTTTTATAAAAGGGTAATCGATTCGTTTGGTAAATTTTTTAATAAATATCTGCCAAGTGTTCAATTTGATAAAAAGAACCCCGGTTTTTATATCGGAAAGAGAAAAATAGCCTCTTTGGGTTTTCGCTACTCTCAAGGGGTTTCTTTGCATGGTGTTGCCCTGAATGTAAATGTGGATTTAAATTTTCATTCGCAGGTAAATCCTTGCAATTTAAGCGGTATTGTTCCGACATCGCTAAAAAACGAGGGTATTTTTTTAACACAAAATGAAGTTAATAAAGAGATGGTAAATTTTATAAAAGAGAGTTTTATATGACTTATTATAAACCGAAAGTAAAAGCGCCAAATCCGCAAGAGATAGAAAAAATTGTCTCTGTTTTGCAAAAAAACCGCTTAAATACAGTATGCGAGGCAGCTCTTTGCCCCAATAGAGCCGAGTGTTATGCTAAAAAAAGCGCTACCTTTATGATTTTGGGCAATATCTGCACAAGAGCATGTAAATTTTGTAATGTTCAAACAGGAAAAGGCGAAAAAGTGGACAGAGAAGAACCCCGCCGTTTAGCACAGGCAATTTATGATTTACAGCTTGATTATGTGGTAATTACTTCGGTTGATAGGGATGATTTAAGCGATTACGGCGCAGAGCATTTTGTAAATTGTGTTGCAGCAGTAAAAGAGAAAAATCCTGCAACTAAAGTAGAACTTTTAACCCCAGATTTTAGATATAATTTAAATTCTTTAGAGTTAATAGTCGCAACTAATGCCCATAAATTGGCACATAATCAAGAGACTGTGCGCAGATTAAGCAAATTAATCCGCCCCCAAAGCGATTATGAGAGAAGTTTAAAAGTGTTAAACTATTATGCAAAGCACTCTAAAAAAATTGTAAAATCCTCTTTAATGGTAGGATTAGGTGAGAGTCTTCAAGAGCTTAAAGAGACAATGCAAGAGTTGCTAGATGTTGGAGTGAGCGAACTAACAATAGGGCAGTATCTACAGCCAAGCCCAAAACATTACCCGGTAAAAAAGTATTATCCTCAAAGCTTTTTTGATGAAATAAAAGAAGAGGCTTACAATATGGGATTTAAAGCCGTAGCATCGGGAGTTTTGGTAAGAAGTTCATATAATGCGAGTAACTTGTAAAAGGAGTATGAAATGAAGAAAAACAAGAAAAAAAGAGCTGTAAGTGTAAGTAAAAACACAAGTAATCTTAAAGGTTTAACTCAAGATGAAGTTTCAGAACGGCTGAAAAAGTTTGGCTATAATGAGATAAAAGAGAAAGAAGAGAGTTGGTTTCATAGACTCTTTAGACGTTTTTGGGGACCAATTCCTTGGATGATAGAAATTGCTGCAATACTCTCAGCAGTTGCTAAAAGGTGGGAAGATTTTACTGTTATTATGGTAATGCTTTTAGTGAATGCTTTTGTAGATTTCTACCAAGAATCAAAAGCTTTAAATGCCATTGCTGTTTTAAAAAAGAAATTAGCTAGAAAAGCAACAGTTTTAAGAGATGGTGAGTGGCAACAAGTAGATGCACGAGAAATTGTGCCAGATGATATTATTAAAATAAAAATTGGTGATATTGTTCCAGCAGATTGTGAACTAATAGGTGGTAGTGATTTTATACAAGTTGATCAGTCAGCACTTACTGGAGAGTCTTTACCGGTAAATAAAAAAGTGGGTGATACTTTATATGCTAATGCTATAGTTAAACAGGGTGAAATGATTGCAAAAGTTACTGCAACTGCACTTAATACTTATTTTGGAAAAACTGTTGGACTTGTAGCAAAAGCACAAAGAGAGGAGCAAAGTCATTTCCAAAAGATGGTTATAAAAGTGGGTAATTTTTTAATAGCAGTAACAGTTGTAATGATATTTATAATTGTGTATTTTGGTATTAAAAGAGATGAACCACTTGTTGATTTACTAATATTTGCATTAGTTCTTACTATCTCCGCAATTCCTGTAGCAATGCCTGCTGTATTAACTGTAACTATGGCTTTAGGTGCTCGTGCTCTTGCAGCTAAAGAGGCTATTGTATCGAGACTTGCATCTATAGAAGAATTAGCTGGAATGGATATATTATGTTCTGATAAAACAGGAACTCTTACACAAAATAAAATGAGTCTTTCTACTCCATATATTGCAAAGAATCATACAGAGAATGAACTTATGTTATATGCGGCACTTGCTAGTAAAGAGGAGAATAAAGACCCTATAGAAAAACCAATATTTGAATATTTAGAGAAAAATGGTTTAAAAAAAGAACTTGTAAAATATAAATTGAAAAAATTTATTCCTTTTGACCCTGTTCATAAAAGAACAGAGGGAGTTTATGAAGGAAATGGGTGCAAAGTATTTACAAAAGGTGCACCTCAAGTAATTATAGAAGAGTGTGATGAACATGAATTTAATAAACAAGAGGCTTATGAAAAGGTAAATGATTTTGCTTCTAAAGGCTTTAGAACATTAGGTGTTGCTTATAGAAATAGTGAAGAAGATGTATATCACTTTGTAGGTCTTATACCTTTGTTTGACCCTCCAAGAGAGGACTCTAAAGATGCTATAAAAGAAGCAAAGGCAAAAGGTGTAAAAGTCAAGATGGTAACAGGCGATAATATTGCGGTTGCTAAATATATTGCCGGTATTTTAGGTATTGGTGAAAATATAGAAGATGTAAGAGAGTTAAAAGGTGAGAGTTATGATGAGTATCTATTTTTAGCAGAGGTTTTATCGAAAGCAATTACAAAAACTTTAGAACCTCTTGCTTCTGAAAAAGATATTCAAAAAAATGTGTATAGTATAGTAGAAGAGGTAAAAAAAGAGTTATATAACAGACCATTACCAAAAGGGACAATTAAAAAACATGAGTCAGAAATAATATCACTTATTGAAGAGGCTGATGGTTTTGCACAAGTATTCCCTGAAGATAAATATTTTATTGTGGATGAGTTACAGAAAGCGGATCATATTGTTGGAATGACAGGAGATGGTGTAAATGATGCACCAGCACTTAAAAAGGCTGATTGTGGTATTGCTGTTAGTGGTGCTACTGATGCAGCGAGAGCAGCAGCGGATATAGTTTTAATGGCACCGGGTCTTATGGTTATTGTTGATGCAATAAAACAAGCAAGAATCATATTTGAAAGAATGAAAAGCTATGTAATTTATAGAATAGCTGAAACTATTAGAATTATTATTTTTATGACTTTGGCTATTGTAGTGTTTAATTTTTATCCAATTACAGCTATTATGATTATTGTATTGGCACTTCTTAATGATATACCTATTATGACTATTGCTTATGATAATACCAAGGTGCATGAAAAACCTGTTAGATGGGATATGAAAGAGATGTTTGTTTTATCAACTTGGCTAGGAATTGCTGGAGTGCTTAGCTCTTTTACAATTTTTTATATTACGATGGTATATTTAAAATCACATCCTGATACAGCTATGTTTTTACCAGAAGTTCCATCATGGATAAATATGAAAGATGATAAATCATTTTTAGGATTTGTTCAAACTGCCTTTTTTGTAAAACTTATAGTTGCAGGACATTTAACAATATTTAATACTCGTATTGCCGATTGGTTCTTTAAAAAACCATATCCATCTTGGGTGTTAGCTTTAGCATCGTTTTCTACAGCAATATTAGGAACAATTATAGGAGTTTTTGGTTTTGGATTAATGACACCTATAAATTGGCAATGGGCTCTATTTCTATGGGGATATGCATTTAGCTGGTTTGTCTTTAATGATATGGTTAAAATGATTGTATTAAGATATTATAGAAAAAAGATAGGAATGGATGTAATATAAAAGGATTTAATAATGAGAACTGCACAGCTTATATTAATGCGGCACGGAGAGAGTGTTTATAATCAACAAAACCTTTTTACCGGCTGGACAGATGTGGATTTAAGCAACAAGGGAGTAAAAGAGGCGAAAGAGTCTGCAATGCTTTTAAAAAATGCTGGTATTTCACCCGACATTTGCTTTACTTCGTGGCTTAAGAGGGCAATTCATACCGCACAAATAGTTTTAAAAGAGATTGAGTGGGAGCATATAGACGTTTTAAAAAGTTATAAATTAAATGAAAGACACTATGGTGCCTGGCAGGGCAGAAATAAAAGCGAAGTTTTAAAAGAGTATGGGCAAGAGAAATTTTTAGCAATTAGAAGAGGATACGACACCCCGCCTCCTCCTTTGGATACAAACGACCCAAGAGTTCCATGGAATGAGAAAAAGTATCAAAATATAGAGCATAATCTTTTACCTCTGTCAGAATCTTTAAAGGATACAAAAAAAAGAGTATTGGAGTATTATAACGATGTTATTACTCCATATTTAAAAGAGAATAAAAAAGTTTTTATATCAGCCCACGGAAACTCTTTGCGCGCTCTTGTAATGTATTTGGAAAATATTTCTAAAGAAGATATAGGTAAATTGGAAATTCCTACTGGAGAAGTGATTGTTTATGATATTAATAGAGAGCTTGAAATTTTAAATAAGCATGTACTTAGGAGTTGAAAGTTTTAAGTTTTGAGTTGAAAGTTTATTAATGTTGTCATCGTATAATACAAAACCCCAAAGAAATAAAAAGTTTGACAATGTAAAAAACATGTTAAACTAAGGGGTGCTAAAGTAGAAAGAGGAAGATAAAAGAGGTCGCTGTCATTGGTTAATAAAAAC
>JALVTE010000060.1 GCA_027024155.1 Campylobacteraceae bacterium | reverse complement strand
GTGTTTCGCAAGCAACTCTTGCATTTTTATCTTTCTCTATAATATAGTCTAAAATCGCATCACTAATCTGGTCTGCCATTTTGTCCGGATGACCCTCTGTTACCGATTCGCTAGTAAAAATGTACTCGCTCATTTACTCTCCCGTTTATTAATTTTATCTGCAATCTGTTCTGGCATAATACCAAGATATTTCTCAACTTCTGCTGTAGCTCCGTGTGGAATAAACTTATCGGGATACTCAAAGCTCTCAATCTCCACATCTTCTATGCCACTTTTTGCAAAAAATTCTAAAATAGCCGATGCTACACCGCCACTGTAGGCACTATCACTAAATACATACCACTTTTTAAACTTGTTAGCTAATTGGCTCAGAGCCTCTTTGTCAAGTGGCTTTACAAATCTTAAATCTAAAATTGCTGGGTTTTTGCTTTTTAAAAGTTTTTTACTCTCTATAGCTCTACCCACGCCATTGCCATAGCCAACAAACAAAATCTCTTCGCCATCTTCTATTAAGTGCGATTTTCCATACTCAAATTTTGGTGTATCGAAATTATCTGCAATAAAGCTTCCACGCGGGTATCTAATAGCTAAAGGCGTATTAAAATCTAGCGAAAAATCTAACAAATTATTAAAGCTACTCTCGTTACAAGGAGCAGCTAGTGTCATATTTGGTATTGCTCTTAAAAAGCTAATATCAAATGCCCCTTGGTGTGTCTCGCCATCTTCACCAACAATTCCGGCTCTATCCATTGCAAAGACTACGCCTAAATTCATTAAAGCAATATCGTGAATTACTTGGTCATAGCCTCTTTGTAAAAATGTAGAGTAAATCGTACAGTATGGTCTAAAGCCCTCTTTTGCTAAAGGTCCCATAGAGGTTACTGCATGTTGCTCTGCGATAGCTACATCCCAAAAACGATCGGGAAACTCCTCTAAAAGTTTAGTTAAGCCAGTTCCACCAGGCATTGCAGCTGTTACACCTACAACTTTTTTATTCTGCTTTGCAAGTTCTAAAAGTTTATCGCCATAAATTTGAGTGGCACTCTTTTTAGAGCTAGCTTTTTTCAAACTCTTACCACTTTTTATATCAAAAGGTCCAACACCATGCCAATGCTCTTGTGGTCCCTCTGCTATCTCGTACCCCTTACCTTTAATAGTTTGAGCATGCACAACAACTGGCTTTTTTAACTCTTTTGCAATTTTAAGAGCATCTATAATACCTTCTAAATTGTGTCCTCGAACAGGACCAATATACTCTATTCCTAACTCTTCAAACAAAATTCCAGGTGTAATTAATTTTATAGAATCTTCTATCTTTTTTGCCATATACATCGTAGCATCTGGCATATGCTCGAGTATAGACTCTACTCTTTTTTTAAACTTTTGGTAAAAAGGTGAAGCCATACTTTTAGACAAATAACGACTAACTGCACCAATAGGTTTAGCTATACTCATTTCGTTATCGTTAAGTACAATTACCACTGGATACTTTCTATCACCCAACTCATTTAAAGCTTCATAAACCATACCTGCACTCATAGAGCCATCGCCAATAAATGCTACTGGCACTCTATCTTCACCTTTTAGAGCAATCGCCTTAGCAGCACCAACTGCAACAGATATAGAGGTAGAGCTATGCCCTGCTTTGTAGTAATCGAACTCGCTCTCATCTGGAGAGGTGTATCCACAAAGTCCGCCAAATTGACGCAAAGTATCAAAACTATCCCATCTATCAGTTAGCAATTTATGAGCATATGCTTGATGGCTAACATCAAAAATAAATGGGTCTTTATTCACATCAAAAACATAATGCATAGCAACTATTAAATCTACAGCTCCTAAAGTAGAGCTTAAATGTCCGCCATTTTTACTAACAGTATTAAGTATCTTCTCTCTAATTTTACCTGCAAGCTCTTCTAGTTGCTCTATTGTATAGTTCTTAATATCCACTTACTTTTGCTCCTTCAGTAAAGATAGAATATTAAATATATCTATCTCATCAACTCTTTTATACTTTAAATCAAGCTTCTCTATCGCCTCTTTTATATCTTCTACTTTTATACCTTTTTTTGGCTTAGAAGTTTCAAAAAGAGTCTTTGGCTTATCTTTAAGTAGAGTCGCTTTTAACACTACAGCTCCTTAGATAACACTTCAAAAAGTCTATCGTTTTGTGCAACTGTTCCTATAGTTATTCTAACCGCATTTAGCCCATAACTTGCTAAATCTCTAATAATAACCCCCTGTTTCATTAAACTGTTAGCGATTTTACTCGAATTAAGATTACTATCAAACATATAGGTTATAAAATTAGTAGAGCTAGGAATATACTCTATCGCCTTACTCTCAGCAAACTCCACATATCTACCCATCTGCTCTCTATTTAAAGCCACACTTTTAGCTACAAACTCTTCATCTTTGCTTGCCTCTATTGCTGCAAGTAGACTAAGAGTAGAAATATTAAATGGTGGTCTAACTTTATAAAGCACATCTATTAAACTTTTGTTTGCAATACCATAGCCAACTCTCATACCACCAAGCCCATAAGCTTTTGAAAAAGTTCCTAAATATATTACATTATCATACTTTAAAAAGTCTGTAGGGGTTACTCTATAATCTTCATCTTCCACATACTCCATATATGCACAATCAACAACAACTAAGCTATCTTTAGGAGTTGCTTCTATAATTGCAAATATATCTTCTCTTTTAGTTGCATCGCCTGTTGGGTTATTTGGTGTACAGATATATACAATATCTACCTTCTCACTCTCTATTTTTTCGATAAACTCGCTAGAAATATGCTGATAACTAGGAGTTGTTAAAACTTTAGCTCCAAACTGTTTAGCGTAAATATCATACATTGCAAAAGTTACAGCACTTCGTAAAATTTTGCTACTGCTGTTTAATTTTATATGTGCTATAAACTCCAAAATCTGGTCGCTTCCTGCACCAATTATAATATTATCACTATCTACACTAAATCTGCTACTTAACGCCTCTTTTAACTCATACATACTGTCATCTGGATACAAAGCTGCTTTATAGGCATTTTTAGCAATAGCCTCTGCCACCTTTGGCGAACACCCAAGCGGATTCTCATTAGATGCAAGCTTTACAACATCTTTTGCCTCAATTCCATACTCTCTTACAACTAACTCTATTGGCTTACCAGCTTCGTAAGTTTTAATATCTTTTAAATAACTATTATACATCATCTGCCTCTTTAACATAAGAGCCTAAAAATTTAATACTACCCTTATGTTTTCTAAATATGTTTTGAATTCTTTTATCTTTTTTGTGTCCGTTAAACTCTAAAAAGAAAATCGACACACCACCCACAATATGCGACTTAATTTTAGTCAAATCTATATGCTCTGCCTTAAAATCTAACAAAAAGTCAACTAATGCCCCCGGTCTGTTAGGGAGTTTCGCCAAAATAGTTGTTTTATCATTACCGCTTGGCTCATTCTCAAAATCGCTAATTATAAAAAATCTGGTTTTGTTATTGCCATTATCCTCTATGTTTTTAAACATTACCGGCAAATCATACATTTTAGCCGCAACCTCTGCACATATTGCTGCACTTCCACTCTCTTCTTTAGCAAGTTGAGCCGCTTTTGCTGTAGACTCTACAGGAATTTGCTCTACATCATCAAGCCCAAAATCTTCCAAAAAGTTTTTACACTGCCCAAAAGCTATATCTTTAGAGTAAATCCTTTTAATATCTTTAGGGTTATCAACTGTACTTGCCAAAACATGGTGCACATCTAAAACAACTTCTGCAACAATTTTTAAATCGTAATCGCTTAAGCACCCTATTGTATCGCTTACAATTCCATTAAAACTGTTCTCTATTGGCACAACTCCAAATTTAGCATTTCCTGTACTAACTTCTCTAAAGACACCCTTAATAGTATTTATCGGTACATAGTTACCAAGTGCCCCAAATTTCTGCTCTGCAGCTTGATGCGTAAAGCTAGCCTCTGGTCCTAAATATGCAACTCTCTCTGCCAGTTCATAATTTCTAGCAACCGAGAACATCTCTAAAAATAGTGCTTCTATCGCTTCATCGCTTAATTTACCACCCTTTTCTCTATTGATTTTTTTTAATCTCTCTAAAATCTCTTTTTCACGCTCAGGTCGATAAATTGGGCTATTACTGCTATTTTTAAGCTCACCAACCTTTAAAACATACTCTAAACGCTTATTATAAAGCTCTAAAAGTTGGTTATCTACTTCATCTATTTTTACTCTTAACTCATCTAGCGTCATAACTCTCTCCTAACGAGAAACTTTACAGATAGTCCTTCTCTAAGGCAACTAAATCTTCAAAGCTCTCTCTTTTTCTTATTACTCTACTCTTACCATCTTCTATAGCAACTTCGCAAACTCTACCTCTTGTATTGTAATTGCTTGCCATCGTAAAGCCATACGCCCCAGCACTATGCACAACTAACAAATCGCCACTATCAAGCTTTGGCATAAGTACATCTTTTGCCAAAAAGTCACCACTCTCACAAATTGGGCCCACTATATCAGTTAAACTCTCTTCGCCCTCTTTTGGCTCTACAAGCTCTATTTTATGGTAAGCACTGTACAAAGATGGTCTAAGCAAATCATTCATCGCAGCATCTACAATAGTAAATCTCTTAGAGCCATTTTTCTTCTCATAAAGTACTTTAGTAAGCAAATACCCAGCATTTGCCGTAAGGTAACGCCCCGGCTCACATGCAATAGTTACATCTAAACCCTTAACAGCATCTATAATAACTTGTGCATAATCTTTAACATCAATCAATACTTCATCGCTATACTGAACCCCAATACCGCCACCAATATCAAAAAACTTAATATCAACATTAATAGCTTTTAAAGAGAGAACCAAATCAGCAATAATATTAGCTGCCTCAGCAATAGGCTCTAACTTTGTAAGTTGAGAACCAATATGAAAGTGTATCCCAATAGGGTCTAAATTCTCAGAGTTTTTAGCATAAATATACATTCTCTTAGCCATTGCAATCTCTACACCAAATTTATTCTCATGCAAACCTGTAGAGATATACGGATGAGTCTTAGCATCAACATTAGGATTAACTCTAATAGAAATCCGTGCCTCTACTCCTAACTCTTTAGCCACAGCCTCTACATGCTTTAGCTCCTCTTCACTCTCGACATTTATCATTAAAATCTTAAGCTCTAAAGCCTCTTTAATCTCATCATCGCTCTTACCAACACCAGAAAAGATAATCTTATAAGGCTCCACACCAGCTAGCATTGCTCTTTTAACCTCACCAATACTAACACAATCAGCCCCACTACCCTCTTTAGCAAAATTAGCAATAACCGACAAATTAGAATTCGCCTTAACAGCATAAGAAACAAGCGACTTCTTCCCCTCAAAAGCACTCTTTAGAGCCCTATACTGCTCTTTCATATAATCAAAATCATAAACATAAAGCGGAGTACCATACTCACTAGCTAACTCTTTAAAATCAATAGACATTATTAAACCTTATTAAATCATTGTAAATTTATTAGAGATTTTACCCAAAAAGTTGTATTTTTTCGCTAAAACAGAGTTAAGTTAAAAACTACTATTGCAGATTATTTTTACTAGATACCGTTTACAAACTATAAAAATGCATAAAATACTACTGTAAAAAGCTAGAAATAAATTAAAGGTAATACTTTTTAGGAATTTTTAAATAATAAATTTATCCAAATTGCGTGAAAATTATTTTAAGGTTTATTTTTATTAAATATTCTCAAAATTTCAATACACTCTTTTTCTATATTTATCTCATATACTATAGTATAACCCTTAAAGGTCATATCTCTAATATTTTTATCATCAAAGTAAAAAGAGACTCTATATTTAAATGGATTGTCAGGTATTTTATTGATATATTCTTTTAACTTATTCTTAAAATTTAAACTAGCAGAGGGTTTATCTTTTGCAATATATGTCAAAATAGCTTTTAACTCACTTTTAAAAGTTTCGTTATAGACTATTTTCATCTCTCCAAATTATCCACAAAACTATCTATCTCATTCCAAAAATCTTTAGCAGAAATCGTCTCTACCTTGCCACTTTTTATACCATCTCTAACTGTTTGTAGCTCTCTTTGGCGTTTATAAAAATAGGGATCGTACGCTAGGTTTTCATCTTTTTCTATATGAATATTCTCTTTTTTGCTCTCTACAAAATTTAAAAACTCTTGCATAAAACTATCTTGCACCCGAACGGTTAAAGTCTGCATAGGCTATCCTTTTATTTATATAATTATAAAGACACTTAATTATAACATAATAAAATTTATAAGCAAAATTTTAATACTCATCTTATAATTCCTAATATTTTGTTAACAAAAGTTTAAATTTTTATTTCCAAATTTCTTATTTTTGTTTTTGTATAATTAATAGGTGGATACTCGCAATGGTTTAGGAAATACCACCATAATAATTGTCCTTCTGCTTCTAACAAAGATTTTCCAAAAATTGAAAAATCTTTACAAATAGATACAGTTATAGAACCATATTCGCTTATTATGTGATTATATTTTAAACTATTTGCTAATGATGTTGCTTTAAGTTTTGAAGTACCAAAATGTCTTTGTTTTAATGTTCGTTTGGTTTGCCCAATATATATGATATTACTTTTCCCTTTTAATCTTGGAACTTCTTTTTCACAACTCAATATATATAAAATATTTTTACTATCTTTTGCCATTTTTGAACCAAAAACTTTTTTAAACTCCTCAGTTTCTATCTTTTCTATTTTTTCATCGATTGAACTAAAGTATTTTTCAATCGTGTTATAAAAATTATCTTTATCTAAAATCATATCACTTCCTCTATTTTTCTTTATATAACCACAATCCAATAAATAGCTACTCTTAATTTCATTTGATATAACCTTCTTAATGGATATAATTACTTGGATTATACCACAATCTCTAAAGTTTCCATTCGTCAAATAAATATGCACAAATTAAAAAATAGAAAAACTTACACCCAATTCATTGGGTGTTCCTGCACAATTTGAGATTTTCGAAAAAAGGGATTTGTTTAATTGTAGTGTTAAAAAAATGCAACTGTCTGAAGCTGAAAGCTGAGTTTTGCATTTTTAGCGGAAATTAAACAAATCTCCCGAAAATCTCATCTTTTGTGCGATTTTTTTGCTTCGTTTTTTTCTAAAAAAAATGAAAAAGAAAGCCAAACTAGCAATTTAACTATAATTTTCACCTGCTAAATTAGATACAGTAATATTATACTTGCATTGTTAAATAACTATTAATCCCCTAGTTAACAAACACCTCAGTAAACTTCATCATGCGTACCAATATCTATAAGTATAATCTCATTATCTCTTATCACAAAGTCTATTACAACCCTATATTTCATATTGATAGATACACTATAATATACTCTTAACTTACCTTTTAATTTATGTAGTCGCAAAGATGGGTGGTAGGGGTCTATTGTAAGTAGTTCGATAGTTTTTATGTATCTATCTAGCACTTCGGGGTGCTTTTTTATAAACTTTTTTAGTTTTTTAAAATACTCATCGGTTCTTACAATTTTATAGTTCACTCATTAACTCTTCTATATGTTCTTTGGCTGTTTGTGTTTTGTAGTTACCATCTTTTATATCTTGCATAGCTTTCATATGGGCAATATCTAGCTCGCTCTCCCTAAATGCTTTGTATCGCTCTATATCGATAACTACATACTTATCTTTACCACGAACATTAATTATAAGTTCATCAAATTTGCTAAGCAAATTATCGAACATTGATACACCTTTTGTCTTTATCTCGTTTGCTGTTACAATCATAGAGTATCCTTAATAGTACTTTTAAAAGTATTATAGCATATTTTTAATTATGTTTGTTATAATCCACTCATGTTAAAAGATAAATTCATAAAACTATGCAAAAACTTTAGCACCGATAAAGAGCTAACATTAAAACTATGGCAAGAGATAGAAGATGCTTATA
>JALVTE010000059.1 GCA_027024155.1 Campylobacteraceae bacterium | reverse complement strand
GGGTAACATTTTATTCAAATTATGATGATATTAAAACTACCCAAGAAACTACCCAAGAAACTACCCAAGAAACTACCCAAGAAACTAAAAAACTCTCTACAAAAGAGAAAATAGTTTTAGAGTTAAAAAGAGATAACTCCTTGACAAGAGAGGAGTTGGCAAAGCTATTGAAAGTAAGTGCAAATGCTATAAAACAACATCTTTCAAAACTAAAAACTGAAAATAGAATAAAAAGAGTAGGTAGCACAAAAGCTGGATATTGGGAGGTTTTGGATGATAAATAAAAACATCCTTTTTCGAGCCGATTCCTCATCAACCATAGGCACAGGTCATATTATGAGAGACTTGGTATTAGTTTCTCAGCATAAAGATGCAAATATTGTTTTTGCAGTACAAGATTTAGAGGGAAATATCAATCATAAAATAGTTGAAGCAGGATATAAAATAGAAATTTTAGAGTCAAATGATATAGAAGAGCTAGATAGGCTTATCAAACAATATAATATTGACATGATAATCATAGACCACTATGGTATTGACTACGAATATGAAAAACAACTCTCAACTCTCAACTCTCAACTCTCAATTATGGTTTTTGATGATACTTACGAGAAGCACCATTGTGATATACTTTTAAATCATAATATTAGTGCTGATGAGAGTCGATATGAAAATTTAGTACCTGAAAATTGTGAACTTAAATGTGGAAGCAAATATACACTTTTAAGAGAGGAGTTTTATAGAGAGAAAGCTATAAAACGAGAGAAAATTTATGATATTTTTATTGCGATGGGTGGGGCAGATACGCAAAATTTAAATATACAACTCTTGGAGCTTATTCCTCATTATTTTAAAGTTGCTGTTGTTACTACTACGGCTAATAAAAATTTAGAAGCTTTAAAAGTTTATGTAGAAAATAAAGAGTCTATTTCATTGCATATTAACTCCAGTCAAATTGCTAAATTGATGAATGAGAGTAAGTTTGCTATTGTGACTCCTAGTGTTACGGTTAATGAAGTCCATTTTATGGCGTTGCCTTTTTGGGCAATTAAGATAGCTGATAATCAAGAGGATATATTTAAGTATCTACTAAAAAATGGTTATAATGCAATAGATAATTTTGAAAAAGATGAAATAGACAAAGCATCTATTGAATTGGTAAATTTTATAGAATTATCCTATGATGAAAAGGTTGAAATATTATCATGGAGAAATCACATCTGTGTTAGAAAATGGATGTTTGATAAAGAGCCAATTGCTTTAGAAAATCATATCTCTTATATTGACTCACTGAAAGAAAAAAAAGATAGAGTCTATTTTGTTGTTAAACAGTATGGTAAAGCTGTGGGTGTTATAGATTTTACAAATATTGACTTAACTAATTTAGAAGCAGAGATAGGACTTTACGCGAAGCCAATGCTTAAAGGAGTGGGTAGTTTGTTGATGCAAAATATACTTGAGTATGGTTTTAGTGAACTAAAACTCAAAAAATTAGTAGCTAAAGTATTTGAAGAGAACTTTTCAGCCATACGACTTTATAAAAAGTTCAATTTTAAACAAGTAGATAAAGAAAATTCACTGATTGTAATGGAAAGAATAGATGAAAATAGGTAACTTTGATTTAGAAAAAGATGGTATATATATTATTGCAGAACTCTCAGCAAATCATGGTGGTAAAATAGAGATAGCAAAAGAGACTATTCTTAGTGCAAAAGAGATAGGGGCAAATGCTATTAAACTGCAAACTTATACAGCAGATACTTTAACTTTAAATTGTGATAAAGAAGATTTTATAATTAAAGGTGGAACACTTTGGGACAATAGAAAATTGTATGATTTATATAAAGAGGCTTAT
>JALVTE010000058.1 GCA_027024155.1 Campylobacteraceae bacterium | reverse complement strand
GAATAATATTTGCAGTAGTAAAACATAAAAGAGAATTTTGTGAAAATTATGTAAGAGCTTAAGGGAATTTGTTTATAATTTAAGAGAGTTTAAGACAGAACATTCTGAGCGGATGCGAAGAATCTAGCTTAAACGGCTGTAAAGCTAATAGTTTATTTCGGCTTTTTAAGTTAGATTCTTCACAAACGTTTGGAATGACGGCGATTGTAAGCTTTAAATTTACTACAATTTATGGAAGTAGATTGGCTTAACTTAATGGCAATGGAGGTGCCCTAAAGTTGAGTTTTATCTTTTTTCTGTGCTGAATCTTCCTCTAGCAAATCTTTTCTTATACCATCTTCATTAAATTTACTTTGGAAATTTCTAAGTATTATTAAAAAAGTCATTAATGCAAACATAAAAGCTGCAAAAATGTATAAGTAGTCAAAAAAACCCATTATTCAGCCTTGAAATCTATTAATATTTTATCAAAATTAATTTTATCATAATTTTGACGCAAAGCTTCATATGTTACTATACCAGTACTTGTTGCTAAATTTAAACTTCTTCCTTTGCCACCCATTGGAATTGTAATACATCTCTCTAAATTTGCTTTTAAGAGTTTCTCATCTATACCTTTAGTCTCTGAACCAAATACCAAGTAGTCGCCAACTTCATATTTTGTATCCCAATATAGATTATCTGTTTTAGTAGTGCCAAAATGCATTTTTTCTATTGGATTATTGGCTAAAAATTCATCTAAATTTTCCCACACAGTCAAGTCTAATTCATTCCAGTAGTCAAGCCCAGCTCTTTTTACAGCAGTGTCGCTAATATCAAAGCCTAAAGGTTTAACCAAATGCAATTTTGCACCCAAGTTTACGCACATTCTACCAATACTGCCTGTATTTGGTGGAATTTGTGGTTCTATTAAAACTATATTAAACATTAAAATACCACCGTTTTATTTGTGTATACAAATACTCTATCTTCTAACACAAGCTTTAGTGCACGAGATAGTACAATTTTTTCTACATCTCTACCAGCTCGTTGCATATCTCTCCAGTTAAAACGATGATTTACACTAATTACATCTTGTGCAATTATTGGACCTTCGTCTAAATCATTTGTAACAAAGTGTGCAGTTGCACCAATAATTTTAACACCACGCTCGAAAGCTTGTTTATAAGGATTAGCACCAATAAATGCAGGCAGGAAAGAGTGGTGTATATTTATGATTTTACCTTCGTTTTGTGCTACAAAGTTTGGCGTTAAAATACGCATATATTTAGCTAACACTATATACTCGTATTCATATTTAGCCAATTCTTTTAAAACCAACTCTTCATGCTCTTCTCTGCTTAAGCCATCAGCACTAATATGAACAAATGGAATATTAAAACGCTCCACTAGAGATTGTAAGTTATCTCTATTTGCAATTACTGCTACAATATTTGCATCTAACTCGCCATCTAAATAGCGTATTAAAATATCGCCAAGAGCGTGCGACTCTTTAGTTGCCATAAGTACTATATTCTTCTTAGCTGGTGTTACAACTTTAACTTTTGCATTATCTCCAACTACTTCTTTAATAGCCTTTTCCAATGCCCTATCGTCAAAATCACCTGCTACGACTGTTCGCATAAAAAAGTGAGAATCCTCTTTCTCAACGAACTCTTGGTTGCTATCTATATTTAAGTCGAACTCATAAAAGATTTTAGAAATTTTATAAACCAAGCCTTTTTTATCTTGGCAGTCTATTAAAACTCTTGCTCTAGTTGCCATAAATTAACTTTTAGAGATATAATTTGCGATAATGTTACCCATCTCTGTGCAAGATACAACCTCTTTAGCATCAAATGCTGCAATATCGCCAGTTC
>JALVTE010000057.1 GCA_027024155.1 Campylobacteraceae bacterium | reverse complement strand
TAGGCTTAAGCCGTTTTCATCTTTTGCGGCAAGTAGCATACCTTCGCTTAGCATACCCATAAGTTTAGCTGGCTTTAAGTTTGCTACAACACACGCTTGTGTACCTACTAAATCTTCTGGGCTATACCACTCTTTAATACCGGCAATAATTTGGCGTGGATTCTCTTCGCCTAAATCAACTTTTAGCTTTAGTAATTTCTTACTTTTTGGCACTTCCTCTGCTTCTATAATTGTTCCAATTTTTAACTCTGTTTGGAAGAATTGGTCTATTGTTATAACTCCGCTTGTACTCACTGCTTTTTTATCCTCTTTTTTAGCTTTTGGTTCTGGTTTTGGAGACTCAACCTCTTTTAATAACTGCTCTTCAACTCTTGGGAATAGTGGAGGAACTTTAGATATTGTAAACTCGCTTAATAAACCTTTGTTGTTTATTAAATTTGTGTAACTATCTAAGCCAATCTCAAAGCCTAGAGCTTGAGATATTTTATCTGTAGTCTTTGGCATTACAGGGTGTAGCATAATTGCAACTTTTGCTAAAATGTTTGCTATTAAGCCATTTAGTGCGAATGCTTGCTCCTCTTTTCCCTCTTTCATTAAGTTCCATGGCTGGTACTTATCTATTGCTTTGTTTGCAACACTTAATGGACGCCATAACTCTTCTAAGTAGCGGTGTAGTTGCATATCGAAAAGTAGAGGCTCTAGTTTTGTTAAAGATTCCTTTACTTCATCTAACTCTGCCTGATAATATTTTTCTACATTTTCACTGTTTACCACGCCTTCGCTGTATTTGCCACTCATACCAATAAGACGGTTAAGCAAGTTACCTAAGTCGTTACCTAAGTCTGAATTTATTCTATCTATTAGTGCTTTTTGACTAAAGTCGCCATCACCACCAAAAGGTACTTCGCGAAGCATAAAGTAGCGGAAATTCTCTAAACCGTAAGCATCTGCAACCTCTTTAGGGTTTATAACATTGCCTTTAGATTTACTCATCTTCTCGCCGTTTCTTGTCCACCAACCGTGTGCTGCTATATGCTTTGGTAGTGGTAAATCCAAGCTCATTAAGAATGCTGGCCAAAAGATTGCATGGAAACGCAAAATATCTTTACCGATCAGATGCACTCTTGCTGGCCAATAGTCCATTTTTTCATTTGTAGTGCCGTAACCTAAAGCTGTAACATAGTTCATTAGAGCATCTAACCATACATACATTACATGTTTTGGGTCGTTTACGCTTTCTGGTAGTTTTACACCCCAATCGAAGCTTGTTCTTGTAATTGATAAATCCTCTAAACCACCCTCTACAAAACGCATAACTTCGTTTTTCTTTGTCTTTGGTAGAATACATTTTTCGTTCTCTTTATACCACTGGATTAATTTGTCTTGATATTTAGATAGTTTAAAGAAGTAACTCTCCTCTTCTACAATAGAGGTTCCTTTTCCACAATCTGGGCATAGCTCGCCATCTACAATTTGAGTATCTGTAAAGAATGTTTCGCAACTAATACAGTAGTGCCCTTTGTATGTACCTTTATATATATCGCCTTTTTCTAGCATTTTTTCAAACGCTACTTGTACACCTGCTTTATGCTCTGCATCTGTTGTTCTTATATATTTATCGTAAGTTATGTCAAACTCATCCCAAAGTGCTTTGAATTTTGAGCTAATTTCATCGGCATACTCTTGCGGGCTTTTACCTCTAGCAAGTGCAGCTTGCTCTATCTTTTGTCCGTGTTCGTCTGTTCCTGTTAAAAAGAATGTATCTAATCCAACCATTCTTGAGTAAATTGCCAATGTATCTGCAATTATAGTAGTGTATGCGTGCCCAATATGTGGCACATCGTTTACATAATATATTGGTGTA
>JALVTE010000056.1 GCA_027024155.1 Campylobacteraceae bacterium | reverse complement strand
CAATTAGACCTAATGACGTCTTAATCCCCTTTTGCATTTCTGCGGTCGGGTCATGTTAAATCTTTCCCTGGTTTTTCTTTCAGACCGAAGGTCTTAATCCCCTTTTGCATTTCTGCGGTCGGGTCATAGGGCTAGAAAAGAACTCACTCCGCAATAGCGGGTGTCTTAATCCCCTTTTGCATTTCTGCGGTCGGGTCATTATGCTGTTGCATATGCCTTAGAAATGGGGATCCTAGAGTCTTAATCCCCTTTTGCATTTCTGCGGTCGGGTCATAGGAAAACCAAGAATACATTGATTCTGGAGAAATCGAAGAAGTCTTAATCCCCTTTTGCATTTCTGCGGTCGGGTCATAATACAACAGTCTAAGAAATAGCGGCTGGGGTTTTGTCTTAATCCCCTTTTGCATTTCTGCGGTCGGGTCATAGTAACGATGTATTCTTATGGGATGGAAACCATAGTGTCTTAATCCCCTTTTGCATTTCTGCGGTCGGGTCATCAGACGCTCCAATTGAAGACTTTGAAACACCCTCTAAAGTCTTAATCCCCTTTTGCATTTCTGCGGTCGGGTCATAATCGACATTGATATAATCGGTGATATCCATGGTCTATAGTCTTAATCCCCTTTTGCATTTCTGCGGTCGGGTCATTAGCTGAGGTTAATAAGCTTCTTTTGGGCTCCTGATTGGAGGTCTTAATCCCCTTTTGCATTTCTGCGGTCGGGTCATGAGTACGATATGAGTAAGGCAACAACAAAAGAAAGACTGTCTTAATCCCCTTTTGCATTTCTGCGGTCGGGTCATATAGTGACAATAAGGAGTGGACAATTATCCACAACGTCTTAATCCCCTTTTGCATTTCTGCGGTCGGGTCATAGCTCGTTTTATGGAGCTTTTAGACTTTTATTCTTCTCTTTTTAACTTAACAGTAAGCTTTTAAGGAGGCTATTTACGCACTTTTGCGAAGATTTGCAAAAAAAGTTTGTAAACTTAAGCAAAACTATACGCAATGTTGGCTTAATTTTAGCTTAAAATTCCCATTTTAAGGGCTTTAGAGGGGTTAAAAAAGTTTGCAAATCTCTTTTTGTCGCACCCTAAAGTAGAGGTTTTCAAACTTTCAGCTAATTTTAAGTTTCAAGAAGCCCATAAAATGGGGCTTTAAAACTTAAACAAAACTAAAAGTTTGTAAATCGATTTTGAATTTTTAAAAATATGAGGTTTGCAAACTTTTTAAAAATTGCTGTTTTTTTATAATTTGCCTAAAATAGGGCATTTGCTGGTTTTTTGCTTAAAATTGGCTTAAGTAAAAAGTTTGTAAACTGTTTTGGGTGTTTATATTAGGTTTTAATGTTGTTTAAATTCACGGAACGACACTCAGGTCGTCCCCTACAAAACCCCAACTACTAACAATCAACTATTAACTATCAACTATCAGCTATCAACTATCAGCTATTAACCATCAACTACTTACTATCCGCCACAGCTTGCTGTATAGCTGGTACTACTGCTGGGTCTTCTAGTGTTGATGTATCTTGTGTAATTGCTTCGCCTTTTGCAATAGCTCTTAAGATTCTTCGCATTACTTTTCCGCTTCTTGTTTTTGGCAAACCTGATACTGCAATAACATCGTCTGCTTTTGCTATGTTTCCTATTTCGCTAGATAGTACAGCGTTTACTAACTCTTTTATTTTGCTACTATCACCTTGCTCTTTAAGTACAACATATATAAATATAGATTCACCCTTAATTTCGTGTGGTGTTCCTACAACTGCAACTTCTGCAACGCTTGGCTCTTTTTTAACAGCTGCTTCTATCTCGGCAGTTCCCATTCTGTGACCACTTACATTGATTACATCATCTACACGACCTGTAATTGTAATGTAGCCATCTTCATCTACTACGGCACCATCACCACTAAAATAGACTGGCTTTCCATCTTTAACAGCATCACCAAAGTACGATTTTACATAGCGTTCGTCATCATTCCAAATTGTTCTAATCATACTTGGCCACGGTTTTGTAATACATAGTAAGCCTGTCTCTCCTACCTCTTTAGGTGTACCATCTTGGTCTATTACTTCTGCCATAATACCAGGTAGTGGGAATGTTGCACAAGCTGGTTTAATTGGTGTTGCACCTGGCAGTGGGCTTATCATATGTCCGCCTGTTTCTGTTTGCCACCATGTATCTACGATTGCACATTTACCGCCACCTACTACTTCGTAGTACCACTTCCACGCTGGTGGGTCTATTGGCTCGCCTACAGTTCCTAGCACTTTTAGGGAGCTTAAGTCATACTTTTTAGGCTCATCTTCGCCCATTTTGTGTAGCACTCTAATAGCAGTTGGTGCTGTGTAGAATTGTGTAATTTTATGCTCTTGTACCATACTCCACGCACGCCCAGCATCTGGATATGTTGGCACACCCTCGAACATTACAGTTGTAACACCGGCTGCTAGTGGACCATATACGATATATGTATGCCCTGTAATCCAGCCAATATCGGCAGTACACCAGAATACATCATCTTTTTTAACATCGAATACCCACTCCATTGTCATCTGTGCCCACAAAATGTAACCAGCTTGTGAGTGCTGTACACCCTTTGGTTTACCTGTGCTTCCACTTGTGTATAGTAAAAATAGTGGGTCTTCGCTATCCATTGGTTCAAAATCGCACTCATCGCTAAAGTTCTCTATTAACTCATTGTAGTTGTTGTCTATATCATTCCACGCTATCTCTTCATTGTTTCTTTTAACTACAATTACCGCCTCTACACTATCGCCACCAGCTTTTAGGGCTTCGTCCACAACTGGCTTTAGAAGATATGGCTTGCCTTTTCTATATGCTCCATCGGCTGTAATTACAACTTTTGCCTCGGCATCTTCTATTCTATCTCTTAGAGCTTCGGCACTAAATCCACCAAATACAATAGAGTGAATAGCCCCAATTCTTGTACACGCTAACATTGCATAAGCTGCTTCTGGAATCATTGGCATATATAGTACGACTCTATCGCCCTTTTTAACGCTAAATTGCTCTTTAAGCATATTTGCAAAGCGGTTTACTCTTTGGCTTAACTGCTTAAATGTAATCTTCTCTACATCTCCTCTGTCGCCTTCGAATAAAATTGCAACATCATCGGCTTTATCTTTTAGGTGTCTATCTACGCACTGGTTACATACGTTTAACTTACCACCTGTAAACCACTTGTAAAATGGTGCATTGCTCTCGTCTAGTACTTTGCTATATGGCTCTAGCCAATCTATCTTCTCTTTTGCGTAAGCCTCCCAAAAGCCTTCGTAATCGGCTTTGGCTTTGTTTTGTAATTCCCAATATTCATCCATACTTTTTATTCTTGCCTGTGCAGAAAACTCAGGGTTTGGGTAGTATATTTCTTTGCTCATATTTAACTCCTATAAATTGCTTATGGTAATAAAGTAACAATCTTTTATTTAAAACTATCTTATATAGTGCAAATACTTTTATATGCTTTTTATATGTTAGGTTTTGTAACACTAATATTTAGCCAGAATTATGCATAAAAGATTAACAATCCTTAAAAATATTCTGGGTTATATTTGTTGCCATACAAGATAAATTACCCAGTAACTTATTTAAAGATTTAAACAAAACTACAATACTAATTGCTATAATATAGTTCATCAATAAGGTTAAAAAGTGGAAAAATATTATTACAGTTACGAAGAGTTTTTAAAAGATGTCAAAGAGTTATCATTACAATTAAGAGTGTATAAACCAGATACACTACTAGCTGTTGCAAGAGGAGGGCTAACTCTTGGGCATTTTATTGCTCAGGCTTTAGATACAAGACGCCTATTTTCTCTAAATTCTATACACTATGAAAAGGATAGAGTTTTAGATACTATCGAGATATTTAATATACCAGATTTAAATGACGCCAAAAGAGTTGTTATAATAGATGATATTGTAGATAGTGGAGTAACTCTTAATGAAATTTTAAAAAAACTAAAGCAAATATATCCAAATTGCGAATTTAAATTAGCAACAATTTTTTACAAACCAACAGCTTTAATCGAAGCAGACTTTAAAGTAAAAGAGGCAACACAATGGATAGACTTCTTTTGGGAAGTAGACCCTATAGTTTAACGGGTTACTCTATTTACAATTTTGGTTAAATCGGGATAGGAGCCTTTTATTCCTTTTCCATTAGTACCGTGACAACCTGCACAGTTACTACTAAAGTATAACGAAGCATCTTTGGAATAGGGCTTATTGGCTTTTTTACCACTTAATTCATAAACATAATAAGCAACATCTCTAGCCTTATCTTTTGGCACATAACCGCCCTCCATTCCACCTTTTTGAAAGTTCAAATGGTTAGAACCATTATTTATCACATTCTCTATATAATTTATAATACTCTCTTGAGTTAAGTTTTTATCTATTTTAATAACTTTTTTAGTACTCTTATATACTAAAGGCTTAGATCTACTCTTTTTGCTACTATTTACATATAAATAGAGACCGTAACATAACACTGTTAATATGACAAATAGTGTAAAATACTCTTCTTTTTTCATTGACATTAGTATATCTAAATAAGCTTATTTAAGATATAACTATAGTTTATTATTATAATATGGATATAATTTCTCTCAAAAAAGAGGTTTTATGAATAAGTATTTATCTATAGCGGTTTTATCTACACTTTTACTATCGAGTAGTAGTGCAGGGGAGTATCGTATTGCTGTAGGCAATTTTAACTGGAAACTAAGTTTTCCATTTATGAGTACAGATATCGACCAAACAGTTGCTGTATTATCATACGAAGAGGCACATAGTAATATATTTAGTACAGATTTTTTCTGGTTTTATAATGTAGATTTATATACAGCTAAAAAATCAAATAAATTAGTATCTTATATACAAGAAGCAACTTCTGTTATGCCAAATACTCTAAGAACTACTATAAATAATTTTAAAGATATGGCATCTAAATATTCTCCTGTTTCTGTGCCAGCAGAGTTTAAAATACATGGACTAGATGCAAATATTGGCTTAGGTTACGATTTAATAAATAATAAAAAATATATAGTAGGTTTGGGGGTTAATAGTGGATTGTCTTTACCATATTTAGATAGTTCTGCTAGTGATGAGACTAAAATTTATATGCCAAATATTGCACCAAAAATTAATATGGGTAAAACAGACTTTTTTACATACAAATTAGGACCAATGATTTATCTACAAGCCAATCTTACTAAAAAGTTTGCTACATATATTAGTGGAAGTTATGGTTATCAAGTTGGTTGGATTAAAAACTCTTTTCTTGCCTCGTCTTTAACTGTACATGGAAGATATAATTATATAGATGCAGGTATAAGATTTAGACCATGGAAGAAAAATATAGATTTAGGTTTTTTCGAAATTGACCCATCTTTTTATATAACAGCTGGATATATGCATAAAAATTGGAAAGTTAATGATATTAAAGTGAAACTCTTTAAAAATTTATCTGGAAATTTAGGTGGTATAGTTAAGAGTAAGTTTAAAAACAATTATGCTTATATAGGTATCGGATATAGCTATTAAAATCTATAGTGTAGCATAAAGCTGCACTATAACAATAAAATAGCACTACACAATACAATTAATGCAGTTAAAATATAGATATGTTTAAATATAGAACCAATACCAATTAATGGCTTGCCATCTATAAATATGCCAACTTGCACAGCAGTTATTGCAAGCCCTGCTATAATAAAAGATATTATAGACATTATTAAAACTATATACCAAGCAAAATGGCTAAAAGCATATGCAAAAATTAAAAAGGCAGAGATAGCAACTATAGCATGCTGAATATATATTATATTGCTTTTAGACTCTTGCTTATTATATACTCTAGCAATCTTAAAGTATAAAAAGATAAGTAGTAAAACGAAAAATGTAAGCATAAATTAAACCTTATGGAAAAAATTAGTTATTAGACTTCTTAAAAAAACTCTATTATTATATTGGAAATTCTTTAATAGACTTCTTGAAAAACTCTTTTGTTATAATATCTATTAAAAAGAGGAGATATTATAATGTTAAAGGGTAACATATGTCCGGTATGTAAAGCTATAAATGTCGAGAGTTATTATAGTGACAATAAGCGTGATTATCTATTGTGTAAAGAGTGTAACTTAGTTTTTGTACCAGTTAATCAACTACCTACTATTGATATAGAGAAGAAAAAGTATGACCAACACCAAAATTCTCCACAAGATAGTGGATATAGAGCTTTTTTATCTAAACTTTTTATACCAATTCAAAAATATATAGTGCCTAATAGTTGTGGCTTAGATTTTGGCAGTGGACCTGGACCAACACTCTCTAAAATGTTCGAAGAATTAGGGTATAAAATGGATATATACGATATATTTTATGCTCGAAATAATGAAGTATTTAAAAAAGAATATGATTTTATAACAACAACAGAAGTAATTGAACATTTACATAAACCAAGAGAAGAGCTTGTTAGGCTAGCTAATATGCTAAAAGTAGGTGGTATATTAGGAATAATGACAGCCTTTCGCCCAGAAAAAGAGAAGTTCGCTTCGTGGTATTACAAAAATGACTTAACACATGTTAGGTTTTTTACACCTAAAACATTTGAGTACCTATCTAAATTATTAAAGATGGAAATAGTTTATATAGATAACGGGGTTGTAATTTTAAAAAAACAACACTAGCTAAAATGATACCAATAGAGTTTTTCTAAAACTCTAATAAGTGCTCTTTTTGCAATAAGGCTCTTTTTTAAATAACTGAGGGTATCTTTGGTGTAAATTATCTCTTAAATAATCATTTGCATGAACATTTAATATTTTTACAGTTCCCTCTTTTAAAAGCTCTAAAGCTTTTTCTTGTTCATTTATGTCGTGTAGAAGTAGGGCATAATATCCAATAGCTATAGAGATAGAACCCCAAAATATTGGGTTCTCTAAAAAAAGATTTAATGCATTCATCATCTCTTCGAACTCTTTTTTTGCATTTTCTAAATCTCCTAATTTATGAGCTATTATTCCTTTTATCATATAATAAAACTTTTTACCATAGATAGGAACTTCAAGTATATCGATATCCTCTATAAGTGTTTTTGCATAATTTATATCTCCAACTTTGGCATTATATAGGGCTAAATCCATTTTTGTTAAATAGTTTGGATTTTTATTATAAGACTCTTGTGCCTCTTGTGTAGAAGATTGATAATCTCTAGCTAAATAATAAATAGAAGCTCTTTTTCCATGATACATTCCAGGTGCTTGTTTCTCAAATATATCTTTATACTCTTCAATAATATCTAAAGCATAATTCAAATGTCCCTTACAAGCTACAATTTGAGCTTTTTTAGAGTTTAAATCAGCTTCTATTTTTTCAAGTTTTGATAATTTTAAAAGTTTATTTATAAGACCTAAAGTTTTAATATAGTTTCCAAAAGCATACTCTATATTTATTTGCTCGTACAAAGAGATAGTTTTGTAGCTATATATCCAAAGCCCAATACGAAATATAAACCAAACAGCACCAATAACTATTAAAGTTTTAATACTTAAAATTACCCCAAGAAGCAATAGAAAGATAGAGAGTGTTAAATCTATTTTATTGCTTATTAAAAATCTTAAAAAGCTATTTTTTAAAGTAGGCTTTCTAAGGTTGATTTGGTCTAATTTAATATATTCTAATCTACTTTTTTTATCTAAAGTTTTTAAGCTATCATGGGTATTTGAAAAGTTAGCATCATTAAATATCTCTATATTTTCATAACCTTGCTTTTTAATTTTTAAAAGCGCTTCTTTATTAGAAGTTGCTTCTATCTCTCCTAATGTCTCTTTACCGTTTTTATATGCTCTAAAAAATATGATTGCCATAGTATTCCCATAAAATCGAATTATATTTTAATATTATATCTGAAAAATCTTAACTTTTGAGAGAAGAAAAGTTGCAGTATTAAAATAGTAAAAGGTGTAGTTTTTGGAATAAACAGAGTTTAATTTATTGAAGGTGCTTTATATGGCAAAACTCTTTAGGGCACCTCCATCTTTCCTCTATTCGTCGTTACATCTTTTAGAATTAGCTCAGCTAGTACTTCAAAGATGTGCCTAGCTTGTGATTAAAGCTAGAGATGTTGTGGGTATCACCTATTGTTAGAGGTGCCCTTCAATGCCATTAAGTTAAGGAATTTATATCCATTTATTAGCTTTAAGTTCAAAGCCCGAAGTGATGAAAATATTTACCATCGCAGTCATTCTGAGCGGATGCGAAGAATCTAGTTTAAACGGCTGTAAAGCTAATAGTTTATCTCGACTTTTTAAGTTAGATTCTTCGCATCCGCTCAGAGTGACGGCGATGGTGAGCTTTAAATTTACTACAATTTATGGAAGTAATAATGGCATTGGAGGTGCCCTTTAGAGTTATTTGCACTCATTAGGCATTAAATTTTGAAATGAGAGTTTAACTTTTTTATAAATTGGCAAATTTATATCGTGATATTCATATATATGTATGGTTTTTACTCCACTATCAATAAACCTTTTATCTTTAAACCAAGTATATTCAAAGTCATAAGCACCTTTTAAAATATTTGATATTTTGTTTATATAGTAACGACCTGGGCTTATCATTAAAATAGGAAGTTTATCTTTTGTTATATTTTTATCATATGGATTTGATATATTTTTTACTCTTAACGAACATTTAGTAGAACTATTTTTTACATAAAATTCAATATCTATTGCTGTTTTTTTACCTATATTTTTAATATTTTGTGGAATATGTAAATCTGGTAATTCAAAGCCAAAAGTTGTACTAATTAATAAAAGTAAAACTAACAGTTGTTTCATAATATCTCCTTAGTGCTCAGTAGTTAGTTGTAATCCTACAACACCAATAATTATAAGGGCTATACTTAAAATTTTTACCATATTAACACTCTCTTTAAAAACTATAATACCAATAAGTGTTATAAGTGCCGTACCAAGCCCTGACCAGATAGCGTATGCTGTACTAATTTCAAACTTTTTAAGTGCAAAGGTGAGGGCAGTTAGAGATAGTAGATATAAAACAAACATTGCAACAGAAGGCAAAGTTTTAGTAAAACCTTCTGATAGTTTCATAAATGTTGTTCCCGCAACTTCAAAAATAATTGCTAAAACTAGGTAAACCCAACCCATTAATATATACCTTTTTATTAACTTCAGTTAATAAATGATAACATTTTTTCCTTTAATCTTTTGTATCTCTCTTTTTAATCTCTTGTGCTAGTTGATATACTGCCATGGCGTAGTAATCGGAGTTGTTGTAGTGTTTTAGTACGCTGAAGTTATTAAATGTTAGCCAAACTTCGTCGTATTCTGCACGTTTTAATTTTGTTAGTCTAAAATATTTTGATTTAAATTTTTTGCTTGCTTTTAGACCCCATTTTTTAAGGGTTGTACGGTTTATTCTGTATCGTGTATTACTCTTAATACGACTAAATCTTTTCCCATAAAAATTTGCTTTTATAGCAACATCTTTACCTTCTCTCCATCCTTTATGGTGTAAAAAGTTAGCTACTGTTGCAATAGCATCGGGGTGTGAGAATGGCTCTATTTTTTTATTACCATCATAGCTTAAACCATATTTTAAATATGCGTGTGGCATTAATTGCCCAAGTCCTAATGCTCCATATATCGAACCTTTTAAATATAGAGCTTTTAATTTTTGTCTATAGCACAAGAGTAAAAATTTCTCTAATTCAAATTTGAATAACTTTGCTCTTTTTTTCTCTTTAAATGTATGATATGCAAGGGTATTAAAAGTTTCCCAATTTCCTATAATTTCTCCATAATAAGTTTCGATTCCGATAATTGCAGTTATTATATATTTATCTACTTTTAGTTTTTGCTCAATTCTACTTAAAAGAGTTTTGTATCTTTTTGCAAATTTAACACCTTGACGTACTCTATCTTCATTTAAATATCTCTTTTCATAAGCACTATAGCCAACACTTCTAAGCCACCATTTATGCCCTTTTGCAATACCATACCTTACTACTCTATGGCGTCTTTTTGTATGAAAACGAGTAGGTTTTCTTGCCCGGGAAAATATATCTATTAAATAATCTCGCCTAAAATTATATTTTCTTATCATATGGTTTATAAAGTGTTTAACCTCTTTGTTATTTGCATAGTAACCAGTAACTTCATTTTTTGCATGTAAAGAGAATAGTAAAATTATAGATATAAAAAATATTCTTATCAAAGTAAGCCTTTTTAGATAGTATTATCCAATAAAGTTCTTAACATTAGCAGTAATTTTAAAAATATCAAAGTTCTAATTTTGGGTTGTTTAAAAGCGAAGCAAAAAATAATTTTAAAAGAGTATTAGTATCTGAAGTTACGCACTATATACAACATCACAAGAGTATGCATAATTTTAGTTATTTAAATAGTGATTAAAATTGATTTTTGAATTTAGTGGCCGGGAGAGGGGGATTCGAACCCCCGGAGGTATTACCCTCACCGGTTTTCAAGACCGGCACGTTCAACCGCTCCGACATCTCCCGAACAATATATAGATGGAGGCGGCACCCGGATTCGAACCGGGGATCAGAGCTTTGCAGGCTCCTGCCTTAGCCACTTGGCTATGCCGCCATCTTTAAAAAGTAGTATAGCCTTAAAAAACAAGCATTATTAAGAAAATAGTGTTTGATTTTTAAGGCTAGTGGTGCCCGAGGCCGGACTTGAACCGGCACGGCCTAATGGCCAAGGGATTTTAAGTCCCTCGTGTCTACCAATTCCACCACCCGGGCATAAAATGCATGGTAAGACACCACTTATAGATAATACATCAATTATGGAGCGGGAGACGAGATTCGAACTCGCGACCCTAACCTTGGCAAGGTTATGCTCTACCCCTGAGCTACTCCCGCTTAATTGGAGTATGATTATATATAATTTAACCTTAAAATAAAATTAAAGTACTCTAAAATAAACATTTTTTTGAAAATAATTATATATTAGCTCTATTCCCAAAGTATATTTGTAAGATAAGTAGTTACATTAAAGAGTACTATTTAAAATATATAGTTATAGTTTAAGGAGAATAATTTAAATTTAAACAATTAGTAGTAAAATTAGCAACTGAAGTTAAGCACTATATTTAACCAAAATTTTCTATTAGAGATTAACAATTTTTAAGAAAACTTTGCTAATTCTAATGCAAAATTTTGGTTTAAAGTATATAGTTTGCTAATAAATCTATTATATAAGGTTGAATAATGAGAAGTGATGAAGTAAAAAAGGGATATCAAAGAGCACCACACAGAAGTTTATTAAGAGCTACAGGATTAAAAGATGAAGATTTTGACAAACCATTTATTGGGGTTGCAAACTCATTTATCGAGATAATTCCAGGGCACTTTTATCTGAATAAAGTTGCCGCAATTATTAAAGATGAAATTCGCCAAAATGGTTGTGTGCCTTTTGAATTTAATACAATAGGTGTTGATGATGGTATCGCTATGGGGCATGATGGTATGTTATATAGCTTGCCAAGCCGTGAAATTATTGCTAACTCTATAGAGACTGTAATGAATGCTCATAAGCTTGATGCAATGATTGCAATTCCTAACTGTGACAAAATTGTTCCAGGTATGATTATGGGAGCATTAAGAGTAAATGTACCAACTGTATTTGTAAGTGGTGGTCCAATGGCTGCAGGTCATATGGAAGATGGTACACCAATCGATTTAGCGACAGTTTTTGAAGGTGTTGGAGAGTTCGAAGCTGGAGAGATTACAGCTGAGACTTTAGCAGAGATGGAGTGCAACGCTTGCCCAGGTGGTGGTAGCTGTTCTGGTATGTTTACAGCAAACTCTATGAATACACTTATGGAAGCCATGGGTATTGCTTTACCTGGTAACGGAACAATATTAGCACTTACTAAAGAGAGAGAAGAGCTTTTCAGAACAGCTGCTAGAAGAGTTTGTGAATTAGCTAAGAGTAGCGAAGATGGCAAGTTTAACTTTAGAAATATTTTAAATGAAAATGCTGTTCGTAATGCATTTGCTGTAGATATGGCTATGGGTGGAAGCTCGAATACCGTACTTCATATGTTAGCAATAGCTAACGAAGCTGGTGTTGATTTTAATATAGAAGATATTAATAAAATTAGCAAAAAGGTAAGCCATATTGCTAAAATCAGTCCATCATTAACAACTGTTCATATGGAAGATATAAATACAGCTGGTGGCGTTAATGCTGTAATGAAAGAGATGAATAAAAGAGGTGGTGATGTTCTTGCAGATAATTTAACTGTAATGGGCGATACACTTTATGAGAGAATTGAAAACGCAGAGATTAAAGATACTAATATTATTCATACTATCGATAACCCTTATAGCGAAGTAGGGGGCTTGGCAATTTTGTTTGGTAACTTAGCAGAGCAGGGTGCTGTTATTAAAACAGCTGGAATTATTGGTGATAGAAGTTTTAAAGGTACAGCCGTTTGCTTTAATAGTCAAGATGAAGCAATAGAGGGAATTACAGGCGGTAAAGTAAAAGCGGGAGATGTTGTTGTGCTTAGATACGAAGGACCAAAAGGTGGACCTGGTATGCAAGAGATGCTAAGCCCAACAAGTCTTATAATGGGAATGGGACTAGGCGATAGCGTAGCACTAATTACAGATGGTAGATTTAGTGGTGCTACAAGAGGTTTAAGTATAGGACATGTTAGCCCAGAAGCAGCCGAAGGTGGATTAATTGGTTTAGTAGAAGATGGTGATGAAATCTTTATAGATGTTGATGAGTATAAAATCGAATTACTTGTAAGTGAAGATGAAATTGCAAAAAGAAAGGCTAACTTTGAGCCAATAGTTAAGCCATTAAAGAGTAGATGGTTAAGACAATATAGAGCATTGGTTACAAACGCTAGTAAAGGGGCAGTATTAGAAGCTTAGAGCTAATATGCTAGCTTCGCTATTTTTTAAAAAGGTATATAAAAGATGAAAGAGATAAAAATAGATACAACAATCGCTGATTTGTTGAATAATTATAAGGGTATGAAAGATATTTTAATAGGTATAAACCCTAAATTTAAAAAGCTTAACAACCCAATTTTAAGACGCACGCTTGCAAAATTAGCAACAGTTAAGCAAGCTGCTATAATTGGTGGTATGAAACCAGAAGATTTGCTAAATCAGTTAAGAGTTGCCGTTGGGCAAGAGCCTATATCTTTAAATTTAGAAGATGAAACAAGTAGCGATGAAATTCCAGCTTGGGCAGAGCAAAAAGCAGTTATAGAGTTAAACGCCAATGAGCTTTTAGATGCCGATAAAAACCCACTAGCTGAGGTTAGCAAAGCTTTAAAAAAATTAAACAGTGGTGAAACTTTAGCCCTAATTGCTGACTTTAAACCAGAACCTCTTATAGAAGAGTTTGAAAAGCAGGGCTTACAAACAGCAACAGTGCAAGAGGGCGAAGATAGATTTATTACTAAAATTTTGAAGATATAGTAAGTATATCATATAGGCAAAACTTAACTATATTATTATATGCGTAGGGTCGATTTATCGACCATTAATTGAGATGAATAGATATTATTAATAAATCTATCAAGGATTGATTCTAGCATTCCCAACTGCCCACTCTTTAAATCTGTATTTAGGGTCATCTTTTACCTTCCAAAATAGCAAATTTCCGCTATTTCTCCAAGCATCTAGTATTATACCGTCGTTAAAGTTATTGTCTTTGTTACCTGTTACTACTATTACATTATGTTCGTTTAATTTATTGGCATTGGCTCTACCCCATCGGAATTTAAAACTTTTAAAGTCTCTTGTGTTAATCTCTTGCATAATATCTTCTACGAAATGAAAGCATAAGCCTCGTTTTCTCTGTCCGCTATTTACTAAAAAGTTGTGGTAGAGAGGTGGGCTAACTAAATGGTAGCGATTTGCTAAAACTTTCGGATAAGTAACAGCAAGAGTTGCTAATTCGCTTGCCTCTTGTTTGTTGTTAGAAACTGTTAAAAGCTCTTGTTTTAAGTGTTCTATTTTTGGATTGTCTTGTGGAGTGTGAATTTGCTTATATGTAACCGCACCACAACTATTTAGTAAAAATATAGCTATTATTAAAATAATTAATTTTTTCATTAGCTTACTTAGCCTTTTTTTGTATAATTGTATCAAAAAAAGGATATTAGTTGAGATATATATTACTAATTTTATCACTAGTGCTATCTTTGAATGCGCAAAGTGGTGATAAAGAGATAAAAAAAGCTATTGTTAAAATTTATAGTTTTGCAAAAGAGCCAAATTTTCAAAAACCATGGATTAGTAGTAACTCTCGCTCTAGCGGTAGTGGAGCAGTTATTGGTAAGAACTTAATACTTACAAATGCCCATGTAGTGGCTAATAATACTTTTTTAGAAGCACAAAAATATGGTGATGCAAAGCGTTATATTGCAAAAGTTGTAGCAGTCTCTCACGAGTTAGATTTAGCCTTAATTACTTGCGAAGATAAAAGCTTTTTTAAGGGTATAAAACCTATAAAAATAGGTAATTTACCACAGAGTGAACAGAAAATTTTAGTATATGGTTACCCAATGGGCGGAAAAACACTTAGTGTTACATCTGGTGTGGTTTCAAGAGTTGAGCATCAGCGATATGTGCATAGTGGCGAAAAGTTTTTGGCTATTCAAGTAGATGCAGCTATTAATCCAGGTAATAGCGGGGGTCCTGCAATTAGTGGTGGTAAAATTGTTGGTGTTGTAATGCAAGGGATGACATTTAGTCAGAATATTGGATATTTAGTGCCAACAGTTATGATTAAGCACTTTTTAAAAGATTGGAGTGATGGACATATAGATGGTGTGCCTGAACTTCATATGTTTATCTCTAAGCTAGAGAACCCAGCCGCAAAAAAATATTTTGGATTAGATAGCAATCAAACAGGTGTTTTGGTTACTAGAGTAATGCCACTTGGCAATAGTGCTGGAGTATTAAAAAGAGACGATATTATATTAAGCGTAAATGGAAAGAATATAGAAGATGATGGAACTGTAGAGTTTAGAGATGGAGAGTATACTTCAGCAAAATATGTTGTGGATTTATTGCAAATGGGTGACAGCGTTAAATTAAAAGTTTGGAGAGAGCGTAAAGTAATTAATCTTACAGTTAAATTAACAAAGAAAAATAGTGATGTTTGGCTTGTAAAGAATTATGTTTATGATAAAGACCCTAGCTACTTTATATATGGTGGGTATCTCTTTTCTCCAATAGTTGAAAATTTAGTCGATTCTGGTAAAAGAAAAGATTGTCAAGTTTACTCTCTTTTGCAAAAGAGTGCAACTAAGAAAAAGAGAGAACAAGTTATGCTTTTAGGAGTCTTTGCTGATAGAAGCAATAGGGGTAATCAAGGAATTTATCACTATATGCCAACTAAAATTGATGGAAAAGATATAGTTGATTTTAAGAGTTTTTACAAAGCTGTAAAAGCTAAAAAGAGTGGTTTTATAGTATTAGAAGATAGTAATCATAGAAAGGTTATTATAGATGTAGCAGAAGCTTTAAAAAGAGATAAGCATATACTTAAACTCTATAATATTCAATACGCTAAATCAAAAGATTTAAGAGAGGAGTCTAAGTAATGGTCTTTGAAAATTTAGAGTTGGTTAAAAATTTAACTATAGAAGAGAAAAAAGCTGATTTAAATCCAAATAACAGATTTAAATTAGTAAAAAATCTACACCGTTCTAATATGATGTTAAATCCACTTAATTTAGAGCATTTAAATAGATTAGACTCTCTAAATTGTGACTGTGTAACTTTAAATTTAGAAGATGCAATAGCTCCTAGTAAAAAAGAGGAGGCGTTGATAAATATAGCCTATTTCTTAAGCCATTTAAAGAGTACAAAAAGTGAAATTGTAATCCGTGTTAATCCCCTAAATGAGGGTAGCTTTGAAGAGATAGAGTTTTTAAAACCATACTGTTTTAATGCAATTAGAGTCTCTAAAGTTAAAAGCGAAGATGAAGTAATATATGCTTTAAATCTTTTAGATAGAGATAAAGAGGTACATATTTCGCTAGAGACAAAAGAGGCTTTTAATAGTTTAAATAGTTGGCAGATAAAGAATAGTCGCTTTACTCGTGCAAATTTAGGTATTTTAGATTTGTTAGCAAGTTTAAAGCTACCTCAATCTTTACTTAAAATTGGTAATCCAACAGTAACTTATATTTTAAGTAAATTTTTAATAGATTGTAGAGTTATTGGTATAGATCCAGTATCGTTTATGTATCAAGATTATAAAGATATAGAGGGTTTTGAAGATTTTTGCAAGTTCGAGCGAGAGATAGGCTTTAAAAGCAAAGCTTGTATGGGACCTGCACAAGTTGAAGTTGCTAATAAAATCTTTGCTCCAACTAGCGAAGAGATAAAAAAAGCACAAAATATTAAAGAGGCTTTTGAAGAGAGTAGCAAAAAAGATATAAATGGCTTTATGCATCCAGAATATGGATTTATAGACGAACCTATCTATAAAGATGCATTAAATATTTTAAATAATATTGAACAAATATAAATAGATTCATTATTTGGCTTTAAAAAAAATATAATATAATACTTCTGTAAAATTAATATAGGAGTGTTTATGAATAAAGTTATTTTATCTGCTTTAGCAATAAGTAGTATTGCATTTGCAGGGAAAAATGTTGCACCAGTTGCAGTACCACCAGTTTCTGTACCAACAGTTGCACCAGCAGCAATTAGCTCTAATGGGGTAGCTCTTAAAGTTGGTACATTAGGTGTGGGTGTTGATTTTGAGCATATGTTTAATCAAAAGTTTGGTATGAGATTAAATGTTAATGGATTAAAGCTTAATAAAACAAAAACTTATGATGACATTAAATATAAGGCAAAGTTAAAACTACTATCTGCTGGTTTATTAGCTGACTATCATCCATGGGGTAGTATGTTTAGAGTAAGTGGTGGTGTTTATTATAATGGTAATAAAATTACAGGAACTGCAAGACCAACTGGAACTGTTACATATGGTGGAAGAACATATAATGTAGGTGAAATCGGTAGAATTGATGCAAAGATAGACTTTAAAAAAGTTGCACCATATTTAGGTATCGGTTGGAGTTCTACGCAGAGTAGTGGTTGGCATTTAACTACAGATATTGGAGTTATGTATGTTGGTAAACCTAGAGTTAATTTAAAAGCGCATGCAAATGACCCAACTATACAAAGTGATTTAGATAGCCGTACAGCAGATGAAGAGGCAAAAGTTTATAAAGATGTAAAAAAATATAAATGGTGGCCTGTTGTTTCTATTGGAATAGAGAGAAAATTCTAAAGTAACTCGCTCCTCTCGGGGTGAGATTTCTACATAAAAATTTCAAAATAACCTTATTTTAATAATCCTATAGTATTCTTTCGAAAAAAAAGAAGGATAAAGTATGCAAGATTTTTTCAGTAATTATTCAACAATATTAGTTTTTTTACATGTAATTTCAGCAGTAATATGGATAGGTGGTATGATAGCGATTCGTGTGGCAGTACATCCAGCACTTCAGAGTATAGAAGATGGCAAAGTAAAATTGGGTAAAACTCTACAAATTGTAGGAAGACTCTTTAATTTAGTTATTCCATTTATATTAATTTTGTTACTTACTGGTATCATTTTTGAATTATCAGGTATAAAAGGGACTTTAACACATATTAAAGAGCTTATTTGGACGATAATGACACTAAATTTTATATTTATGTATATAAAAAGAGCAAAAGCTCAAAAACTATTTGATAGTGGAAAGTTAGAAGATGCTAAAAAGTGTGTTAAAATATTACCTACTATTTTACTTCCTATAAATATTTTGCTCGGAGTAATTGCTATACTAATTGGTGTAATTTTAAGAGGAATGTAGCAGTAATAGTTTAAAAGCTATCTTCTGTAGGAGTTAATTGTATCATTTCGAAGTGCTCTTTTTGCAGTTTTTGGTTTTCGCTTTGTAGTGTATTATACTCTTGTAGTAAATGCTCTTTTTTCTTCTTTGCATCAAGCATAACATTAATAGAGTACTCTCCAAAAAGTATTGAGTATATATATGCAAGTAAAGCGATAAAAAAGATAAGTTTAAGTAGGGGAGAAAAGAATTTCTTCCTACTCTGTTTATCTTGATATTCACTATCTCCTAGTATACTATTCACCAAATAGCTCGTTTCCTAAGTATTCGAATTGCCCTAATTCGTTTTGAATTGCTAAAAGTCTATTGTATTTAGCGATTCTATCACTTCTTGCAGTTGAACCAGTTTTGATTTGTGCAGTGTTAAGTGCTACAGCAAAGTCTGCAATAAATGCATCTTCGCTCTCACCGCTTCTATGGCTCATTACACAAGTGTAACCATTTCTTTGTGCTAAACGAACTGTCATCATAGTTTCACTTAATGTTCCAATTTGATTTGGCTTAATTAAAATAGAGTTTGCAACACCCTTTGTAATACCTTCTGCTAAAATCTCTGCATTTGTTACAAATAAATCGTCTCCAACTAACTGTACTCTCTCTCCAAGTCTATCTGTAAGCTCTTTCCAGCCATCCCAATCATCTTCGCTAAGACCATCTTCGATAGAAACTATAGGGTACTTGTTTAGCAAATTTTCGTAATAATCAATTAATTCGCTACTTGTAAGCTCTTTGCCCTCAGATTTAAGAACATACTTACCTTCGTCGTTTGTAATTTCGCTAGATGCAACATCTAATGCTAATACAATTTGCTTACCTGGCTCATAACCAGCCTCTTTGATTGCACTCATAATTACTTCGATAGGCTCTTCGTTGCTTTTTAAGTTTGGAGCAAATCCACCCTCGTCACCAACTGCTGTACTCTCTCCCATATCGTCGATAATTTTTTTAAGCTTTTGATAAATCTCTGACACGGCTCTAAGTCCTTCAGAGAAGCTATCAAAACCTATTGGCATAATCATATACTCTTGGAAATCTACAGAGTTGTTTGCGTGCTCACCGCCATTAATAATGTTAAACATAGGAACTGGCATAACAACACCATTAGCACCACCTAAGTAGCGATATAGTGGCATCTTTAAGCTAGATGCAGCTGCACGAGCTACTGCCATAGAAACACCAAGTACAGCATTTGCACCCATGTTAGAGTAGTTGCTTGTGCCATCTACCTCTTTCATAGTTAAGTCTATCTCTGCTTGGTTAAATGGGCTCATTCCAACAATAGCTTCTGCTAAAGGTTCATTAACATTTTGCACAGCTTTAAGTACGCCTTTGCCACCAAATCTATCGCCACCATCACGAAGCTCTAGTGCCTCTCTCTTACCAGTACTAGCTCCACTAGGAACAATAGCACTCTCTTTAGTACCATCACTCAAAACAACAGTAGCACGAACAGTCGGATTACCACGACTATCTAAAACCTCGTCTGCGTATACATCTTCTATAAATACCATATCATCTCCTAAAAAATTATTTAATCATCAATTTTAGCAATTTCGTCTTCGTCCATTGCTAGTTTTTCGCCAAAGCCTAAAGCTTCTTTGATTTTGTGTTCTATCTCGGCTCTAAGTTCTGGGTTATCTTTTAGTGTCTGCTTAGAGTTCTCTTTTCCTTGACCTAATTTTGTAGCTCCGTAACTAAACCATGCACCGCTTTTATCTACGATGTCTAGTTTTACACCGTAATCGATTAATTCGCCCTCTTGGCTGATTCCTTCGCCGAACATAATATCGAATTCTGCTATTCTAAATGGAGGTGCAACTTTGTTTTTAACAACTTTTGCTTTTACGCGGTTACCAATTTGGCTATCTCCCTGTTTTAGAGTTGCTATTTTTCTAACATCAATTCTTACAGATGCATAAAATTTAAGAGCATTACCACCTGTTGTTGTCTCTGGAGAGCCATAACCCATTGTTCCAATTTTCATACGAATTTGGTTAATGAAAATTACAGTTGTATTCATTTTATGCAAAATTGCAGTTAATTTTCTTAGAGCTTGGCTCATAAGTCTAGCTTGTAGACCAACATGAGTATCGCCCATATCGCCTTCGATTTCTGTTTTTGGAGTAAGTGCTGCTACTGAGTCGATAATAATTAAATCAACTGCGCCACTTCTTGTAAGAGTCTCTAAAACCTCTAGTGCTTGCTCTCCAAAATCTGGTTGAGAAACTAATAAATTGTCTATATCTACACCTAAATTTTTAGCATAGTAGACATCTAGTGCGTGCTCTGCATCAATAAATGCACAAATTGCACCCTCTTTTTGAGCCGAAGCGATACATTGCAAGGCTAAAGTTGTTTTACCTGAACTCTCTGGTCCATAAATTTCTATCATTCTGCCTTTAGGAATTCCGCCAATTCCTAAAGCCATATCTAAGCCCAAAGAGCCAGTGCTGATTGCTTCGATTGGCTCTATCTCTTTGTCGCCTAGACGCATTAGAGTACCCTTACCAAAAGCCTTGTCTATCTGCTTTATTGCTAAGTCTAACGCTTTTTGTTTATTTGCATCCATTAATAAACCTTTTAAAATTTTTCTTATTGTATCAATATTTTCATCAAATTTAAGCTACAATTAGCAAAAATTTTCTTTTGAAGTTGGAACTTTAAAAGAAAAGCTTAGAGCTTAGGGCTATAAAAAACTTAAGGATATTAATGAAAATCGATATAGCACACTCACCAGATGCAGATGATATTTTTATGTATTACGCTATTAAATTTGGCTGGGTAGATACAAAAGATTACGAATTTACAAACACTGCCCTAGATATTGAAACTTTGAATGTAAAGGCTATGCAAAACGAGTACCCAGTAACTGCAATTAGCTTTGGAATGTATCCAAAAATCCGCGATGAATATGCAATGCTTAGAACTGCTGTGAGCTTTGGTAGTGGATATGGACCAAAACTTATAAAGCAAAAAGGAAAAAAGCTTCGCGATAACCTAAAACTTGCACTCTCAGGCGAAAACACAACCAATGCAATGTTGGTTAGAATGAAGTACCCAAAAGCTAGAATCGAGTATATGAACTTCTTGGAGATTGAAGAGGCTGTAGTTAGTGGCAAGGTAGATGCAGGTATGCTAATTCACGAATCTATACTAGATTTTGATGATAGCTTAGAGGTTGAGTTAGAGCTTTGGGATTGGTGGCAAGAGTTGGCAGGAGAGGGACTACCCCTACCACTTGGCGGAATGGCAATTCGTCGCTCTCTCCCATTAAATAGGGCGATAGAGATAGAAGATATATTAATAGATGGCGTAAAAGTTGCGGTAGAGAGAAAAGAAGAGCTTAGCGATTTATTGGTAGCAAAAAAGTTAGTTAGAATCGAAGATAAAATGTTAGAGAAGTATTTAGATATGTATGCATCTGATGAATCTGTAACTCTTAGTGATTTACAGATAAAAGCCTTGGATAAACTTTTTGAAATAGGCTATAAAGCTGGAGAGTATGACTGCCTTATTAAGACAGAAGATTATCTTTTGCCTAAAGAGTATGTAGAGTATAGAAATCTTTAAATTAAAAGCATTAATCGATTTTTAGTCTTGCCCTTAATTGAAATAATATAATTTTATGGTATTATTTCAAAAAAACAAAAGGATACAAATGTTGAAAATAGTTTCAAAAATTGCTTTAGTTGTAGCTTTGGCTATGCCAGCTGTAGTAAATGCAGAGGCAGCTAAAGTAGATACAAATGCTACAAAAGAGGTTAAAGTTGATTCTGCAAGATTAGAAGCTGCAAAAGAGTTAGTTGCATCTATGGGTATTAAAAATAGTTATGCGAAAATGATTGACCAAGCTACTAAAAGTTTGGTTTTAAGACAACCAAAGTTAAAGAGTGTTGAAGGTGAAATTAAAGCATTCTATACTAAATATATTGGCTGGGATACTATAAAAGATAAAATGGCTGCAATTTATGCAAAACATTATACTGTAAAAGAGCTTGGAGAGTTAAAGAAATTTTATGAATCTGAAGTTGGACAAAAGAGTATTAAGCTTATGCCTCAAATTATGCAAGAGGGTAAAAAACTTGGTTCAAGTAGCGTAATGGCTCATATTGATGAATTAAAGAAAATTATGATGAAAGCTTTAACTCCTAAAGCACAAGCAAAAAAATAACTTTGATTTTTAATTAAAAACCTACACTGTAATGTGTAGGTTTAGACTAATCTTCATGGCACTTCTAATATAATTTCTCAAAATTAAACTAATCAAAAGTAATATTTTAATATAATTGCGACCCCTCTTATATTGTAGGTAGGGACTGCGTGAAGAGCTTTTATATAGCTTACACCGTCTATATAAGGGCTGGAATATCAATATGGCGAATGCTAAAACTCGTTATTCCACGCAAATTTTAGGTGTAAAAGAAAATTTAGGAGTACCTTATGAAGGTAAGACCATCAGTAAAGAAGATGTGCGATGACTGTAAAGTTATTAAGCGCAAAGGTATCGTAAGAGTGATTTGTAAGAATCCTAAACATAAACAGAGACAAGGATAAGTATGGCTCGTATTGCAGGGGTTGATTTACCAAAAAACAAGAGAATGGAGTATGCTTTAACTTATATCTATGGTATAGGTTTAACAACTTCAAGAAAAATTTTAGATGCAACTGGCATCGATTATAATAAGAGAGTTCATGAATTAACAGATACAGAAGCTGCTACAATTCGTAATGAAATTCAAGAGAATTACATGGTGGAGGGAGACCTTCGTAAAAAAGTAATGCTTGATATCAAAACATTAATGGACTTAGGAAGTTATCGTGGTTTACGCCATAGAAGAGGTCTGCCGGTTCGTGGTCAGAAGACTAAGACAAATGCGCGTACTAGAAAAGGTAAGCGTAAAACTGTTGGCGCAGCATAATTAGGAGCAATGGCAAATGGCAAAAAGAAAAATTAAAAAGCAAGTTGCGAAAGGTGTTGTGTATATCGCTGCAACATTTAACAATACTGTAATTACTGTTACAGACGAGATGGGTAATGTACTAGCGTGGAGCAGTGCAGGAAGCCTAGGGTTCAAAGGTAGTAAAAAATCTACTCCATACGCAGCACAACAAGCTGTAGAAGATGCTATGACTAAAGCAAAAGAGTATGGAATTAAAGAGGTAGGAATTAAAGTACAAGGTCCTGGTTCTGGTAGAGAGACTGCTGTTAAGAGCGTAGGAGCAATAGAGGGGATTCGTGTAATATTCTTTAAAGATATTACTCCATTACCACATAATGGATGTCGTCCTCCTAAAAAGCGTCGTGTGTAACTAAATTAGTTTAAAACTAATATTAAGATTTAAGTAAAAAAAGGTAATTAAATGGCAAGATATAGAGGTCCAAGAGAGAAACTTGAAAGAAGACTTGGCGTTGATTTAGGAATGAAGGGCGAGAGAAGATTAGCAGGTAAAAGTGCTTTAGAAAAACGCCCATATGCACCTGGTCAGCATGGTCAGCGTCGTTCAAAAATTAGCGAATATGGTATGCAACTTCGTGAGAAGCAAAAAGCTAAATTTATGTACGGTGTTAGCGAAAAACAATTTAGAGCCCTATTTAAAGAGGCTTCAAGAAAAGAAGGCAACACTGGTGAATTATTAATCCAGTTACTAGAGCAAAGACTTGACAATGTAGTTTACAGAATGGGTTTTGCAACTACTAGAGCATTTGCTAGACAACTTGTAAACCATGGACACATTTTAGTTGATGGTAAAAGAGTAGATATTCCATCTTTCAGAGTAAAAGCTGGACAAAAAATTGAAATTAGAGAAAAAAGTAAAAGCAACCCACAAATTGCTAGATCTATAGAGCTTACAAACCAAACTGGTATTGTTGAGTGGGTAGATGTTGAGAAGGATAAACTATTTGGTATCTTTACTAGAACTCCAGAGAGAGAAGAAGTTAAGATTCCAGTAGAAGAGCGCTTTATCGTTGAGCTTTACTCTAAATAATAAGCAAAGGCTTGCATAATGAATAAAATTAAAGTTGCTCCTGAAGTACCAAATGATGTTGATATTCAAGAGGCTGGTAAAAACAGAGCAGTTATTACTGCTGCACCATTTGAGCCTGGGTTTGCTATTACACTAGCACACCCTTTAAGACGCCTAATTTTAGGTAGCTCAATAGGTTATGCACCAATCTCTTTAAAGATAGATGGTGTACTACACGAGTTCGATTCAGTACGCGGTATGAAAGAGGATATCGCAGTATTTATTATGAATCTTAAAAATATCAGATTTATAATTAAAGATGAGTTAGAGCGTGCAGTAGTTAATTATAGCTTTAGTGGTCCCAAAGAGATTAAAGCTAGCGAATTAGCAAATGATCAAGTTGAAGTTATTGATGGCGATTTAGTATTAGCAACTCTAAATGAAGATGCAGAGCTAAACTTCACAATAGAAATTGCTAAGGGTATTGGTTATGTACCTAGTGAAGAGTTAATAGATAGTGTAGATAGTGAAGCTATTGCATTAGATGCATTCTTTACACCAGTTAGAAGTGCTAACTATAAAATTGAGAATGTACTTGTAGATGACAATCCTAATTTTGAAAAAATTGTTTTCGAAATAGAGACTGATGGACAGATTTCACCAAGAGATGCATTTGGTAACGCATTGGAGACAATGAATAAACAGATGAATATCTTTGGTCAAGTGTTCGATATTGATTTAGAAGCAACAAAAACTAAAGGTAAGAGTGAGAGTGCATTAAAGACTCTTCTTATACCAATAGATATGTTAGGATTTAGTGCAAGAAGCTCTAACTCTTTAGAGAGAGCTGGTATTAAATTTATTGGTGAGCTTGTATTAATGAGCGAAAATGAGATTAAATCTATTAAAAACCTTGGTAAAAAGTCTTTAGATGAGATTTTACACACTTTAGAGAGCCATGGTTTTGGTAAAGATTATGAACTTGATGGCAAGTTGAGAGCTGATTTAATAGATAAAATTAAGCAGTTAAAAAATAATTAATAAAGGATTACCATGAGACATAGACATGGATATCGCAAACTTAATAGAAAGTCTCAGCATAGAGCTGCTCTACTTAAGAACTTAGCGATTGCCCTTACAAACGAGGGTAGAATAGAGACAACTTTAGCAAAAGCTAAAGAGCTTAGAAAGTATTACGAAAAGTTAATTACAAAAGCAGCAAAAGCTGATTTTAATGCACATAGAGCTGTTTTTGCACAACTTCAGTGTAAAGAGAGTACTAAAAAATTAGTAGAAGAGATTGCACCAGAGTATAAAGATAGAAGTGGTGGATATACTAGAATTATCAAAACTAGAGTTCGTCGTGGCGATGCTAGTGAGATGGCAATTATCGAAAGAGTATAACTCTACTACTTAGGGCTTTGCCCTAAAACTTACCTTTTTTTCTTCAAAATGTTAATTTTGTAACATTTTTCTTCAATTTTTTTATAAATTTGTCATATATTTACTATTAGTTAATATAAGTGTGTTATAGTTGCATTTAATACTATATATAATACTAAAGAAGGATAATTATGATAAAACAGCAACTAAGTAGAGCAGAGAAATTATTTATTGAGAAAGATTATAAAAATGCTTTAAGTCTTTATGCTGTAATTTTATCTAACGACATGGAGAATTCAGAGGCATATATTGGAGCTTTATTATCAGACTTGGGATTTGAATTTAAAGAAGAGGCTCAAGTATTATATTTTTATTATCAAAGTATCAAAAATAGTAGTGATAATATTAAAAAATCTATGGAAGAGTTAATAACAAATTTAATAGTATCAACAAAAGATGATGTGTATGAACTTATTGATGCAGATTTAGCAAAATATGATGGAATAGAGTATGAAGATTTCTTAGCATTAGTAGAGACAAAAGAGAACTTTAGAGAGGCATTTGAAGATGCAATTTTTTCTACCAAAGTAATTATTACAAAGAAGTGGCAATTTATTGACTTTATAAAAAAATTAACAGATAATGGTTACTATAGTGTTGCTTTGAATTACTTAGAGACACATGCTCCAGCTTATGAGAATGACCAAGATATTTTAACTCTTTACTCGCTATTACCAAAAGGCAAACTGTAGCCTTTTGCTTAATTAAGAGATATAGTGCACTTATAATATTACTACCCAAACACCCAAAACTTAGCCTTTACTAGATATAATATGTAAAATAATTATAGGTGATTATATGTTTGAGTTAAAGAATGGAATATTTGTAACTGAGGATACTCGTGAAGCTAAAGATGGGGTTTATTTTTTAAAAACCTCACAAAATAGTAGATATATTGATAGTTTGGATGAAAATATAAAAGTTATTACTCCAAAAGAACTTATAGAAATATGGGAATTAGATAGTGTAAAACTTATTGGAATTACTGGTACAAATGGTAAAACTACAACTGCCGCAATTATCTACTCTATACTTACAGATTTAGGTTATATCACAGGTTTGCAAGGGACAAGAGGATTCTTTTTAAACGATGAAAGATTAGAAGATAAAAGTTTGACTACACCATCTATTTTGCAGACACTACATAATATTAAGCAGACAAAAGAGGCAGGTGGAGAGTATTTTGTAATGGAAGTTAGCTCGCATGCGATTGACCAAAACAGAATAGAAGATTTAAAGTTTGCATTAAAAATATTTACTAATGTTACACAAGACCATTTAGATTATCATAAAACTGTAGCTGAGTATAGAGCAGTTAAGAGTAAATTCTTTTTAGATGAGAGCCTAAAGCTTATTAATAAAGATGAGATAAAAAAGATAATGTATAATGAAATTAATACATATACATATTCGCTTGAAGAGCCATCTAGTTTTAGAATCGATGCATATAGTTTAAGTGGTGGTATAACTGCTGCAATTAACAATATGGGTAAAGTTGCTACATTTAAATCTAATTTGGTAGGTTTGTTTAATGTTTATAATTTAGCTGCTGCTGTTGCTGGTGTAAAATTAGTTACAGATAATAGCTTAGAAGAGATTTGTGAAGCAGTAGAAGGCTTTGGCGGTGTTAGTGGTAGAATGGAAGTAGTATCGCATAACCCAACAGTTATTGTAGATTTCGCACATACTCCAGATGGAATGTTAAAAGTTTTAGAGAGCATAAAAGATAGAGATATTTCGGTAGTATTTGGTGCAGGTGGCGATAGAGACAGAGATAAGCGCCCAAAAATGGGTTTAGCAGCAGCAAAATATGCAAAAAAACTCTATATAACAAGCGATAATCCACGAAGCGAAGACCCAAAAGAGATAATAGAGCAAATCGCTGCTCCGCTAGAGGGCAAAGAGGGTGTAGTAAAAACAGTAGATAGAAAAGAGGCGATAAAGCAGGCGATAGATGAGCTAAAAGATGATGAAGTATTGCTGATTTTAGGTAAAGGCGACGAAAATTATATAGATATAGGTGGAGAAAAAATTCCATTTGATGATAGAGTTGTGGCTAAAGAAATATTGGGGATAGGTTAATTGTTGATTATTTATTTGTTTGTGTGACCATATCGCACAAACAATAATTCCCAAAAAGGATTTTTTAAATTATGAATTGGTTAGCACATGTGTTTCTTTCTGAAAATCATATAGAGCATCAACTTGGAAATATGCTCGCAGACCCACTTAAATGTAGAAAATGGAGTGGAGCTAGCAGAAGAATAGATGCTGGTATTAAGACACACATAATTATAGATAATTTTACCGATTCTCATCCGATAGTCTCTAAAAGCAAGGCTTTACTAACACCGAGAGGTCACTTAAAGGGTGTTGTATTAGATATTTTATATGACTACTTTTTAAGCAAACATTGGGATAAGTATTGCAAACTAGAGAGGCAACACTTTTTAGATAATTTTCGTTTTATGGCGATTGATACTATAGATAATTACCCAAAAAATGCACAATATGTTATACATAGGGTGGTCGCAAGTAAACAGTTAGAGAGTTATGCAACTATAGATGGTGTAATAGAAGCTTTTAAACGCATAGATAATAGGCTCTCTACTAAGTCATTGGCTAAAGATAATTGTAAGAGATATATTCCTCTAATTAAAGAGAAAAAAGAGGAGTTAGAAGAGATGTTTTTAATATTTTTTCCTCAACTGATGCAAAGAGTAAAAGAGAGTTATCACGATAAAGATATACAGCACTGGAGAAGTTTAGCTATTAAGCCATATTTTGCAGGTATCAGCAGTGTATAAACCAGTTAAATGTAGCTGTTAATACAGTGTGCTTTTCTGAATTTAATACTTTAACGGCAACATCTATTAAGGCTCTACCTTTGTTATTTAATTGGGTATTGAACTTTTTTATATCTTTTGGATTAATAGAACCAATAGCTGTTAGTTTACTAGTTGCTTCTGCTCTGTATTTTATACTAGAACTTCGAAGCAAAGCTTTTACATTAACCTTACCAAAACCTTCTATTAAAGTTAAGCCACTTTGACTCTCGGCAAGAGTAAAAAGAGCCCCTGCATGAATAGAGCCTAAATGGTTTAGCAACTCTTCTCTTGGCTCTAAAGTTAAACTATTGCCTTCTTGTTTAATGCCTAAGTGTTTAATAAACTCTATATTCTTTATCATTTTTTTCCTTAATTAGTAGTTGTTTCTTGCATATTTATTGCCACATCAAATAATTAACTATTTAATCATATAGGCGTTGAGGATTCTGCCATTTCTAAAAAGTGTGCCAGCGTGTTCAATGCAATCGAAAACATCTTTTTGGCTCCAGCCAAGAGTATATAAATTGTCAAAATCTTTACTGCTAACCGACAAAGAGTCGTAAATAACTTTAAGTGCTAATTTAGCTAGTTCTATATGTTTATTATCAAGTGGAATTGACTCTATATTGTCAATAGCATTGTCAATAACAGTTTGTGGGTAATTTACAAGTAACATTTTTCTATTAAATGCTTTGCAATAGATATAGTTCTCTTTGTAAGCAATATGAAGGCGTAAAAATGTAAATAGGTCGTGGTTTATATTTGGATGCCTTGCAATTTTAGCAACCATTTTTAAAAAATCTTCTAAATAGTTAGCATCTATATTTCCTAAAAACTCCATTTGTGGTGGCACATCTCCATATAAAACTTTTACCTTTTTAAATAGTTTCTCTAGTCTATCTTTTTGCTCAATATTCTCTTTATAGTAAAACACTATTTCTCCTTTATTAGACTATTTGGTCTAGTAAAAGTATAGAGAAAGTTTACTTAAGAGTAGATTAGACTAAATAGTCTAACTATAGTAATTTTTAAGTATTTTCAGAATATAACTGCTATCTCTTAAAAAATTTTTAGAGTTACTTAGAGAAGGAGAGAGTGAAAGAGTTCCCCATGTAGAGTGTATAACAAAGCTAGCAAAATCTTTACTATTTAACTCTTTTTTTAGTAAACCACTCTTTACATCTTTTTGTAAAAGAGATGTAAAGTTATCCATTAATTGGTTGTATTTAGTTGCAAATAGATTGTCAAAATCTTTATCAATGGGTGAAAGTTCTACCATTAGTCTATACATTGGGCAACCATAGGTGATTAACATTTTATTTTTACTCATATCAACAAATAGGTTCTCTAGCGCCTTATATGCAGTATTTGTACTATTTAGTTTAAAAAAGTCATCCATTTTAGGGTATAGTCTCTCTTTAACCATTGCTAAAACTAACTCTTTTTTAGATTTAAAGTGATGATACATTGAGCCCTTGGGTACACATGCACGCTTTAAAATGGCATCTACCGAAGTAGAAGCATAGCCATTTATATATATCTCTTCAAATGCTATATCTAGTAGTCTCTCTCGTGTGTTTCGTTTTTTCATAAGCTAATTATATTATAATTTCTCTAAAGGAGTTACCATGAAGAGTGATTTGGCAAAAGATGGGTATATACAAAATATGTTTCCTTTTTCAGATAAAGAGATAGAGGAGCTTAAAGTTATATCTAAAGAGGCAGTAAAACTTGAGAAAAATAGCCGTAAAATGATATTTAAATATTTCCCAAGGGTAAAAGAGCTTTTTGAAAAAGCGATTAAGAGTGAGGGGCTTAATTTAAAGCTAACAGATTACTGCTTTTATATCGAAAAAACAGACGAAAAAAATTGGCCGTTAATGTACCACGCAGATAGCAACTTACCAGATTTTTTAAATATTAAGGGCACCTCTAAAAATAGGTGATACCCACAACATCTCTAGCTTTTCTCTAGGCTAGGCACTCTTTTGCAGTACTAGCTGAGCTAATTCAAGAAAGAGTAACGACGCATAGAGGAAAGCTAGAGATGCCCTTCGGGTGGGCAATGCAAACGCAATCTTGCACAAGATATTTAAGTCATCTTAGCTTCGGCTAGGATTCATAAATCTCTTGCACAATCTTACATTTGCATTGCCCATTGTGGGTATTACCTATTATTAGAGGTGCCCTTAAAGAAGAGGATAAAGAGCAGTATTTAAAAAGTGCTGTAATGTTTAGACTAACGCTAGATAGTAGTGATAAAGATACAGGAGCACTTAAAGTAATAAGAGGCTCACATATAGGTAAAGAGGGCGAAGAGGTTTTTATAAATACAAAAGCTGGCGAGCTAATTTTGTTTAAACCACTACTACAACACGCAAGTAATAAGATGACAAAATCACACACAAGACGGGTTTTTCAAGCATTTTGTATAGAACTTTAGCCCACTTTTGATATAATCGCTTTAAATAATGATTAATGGGTTTATAATGGATAAGAAAAGAGATTTTTTAAGAAGAATTGTAGCAGAAGATTTAGAGAGTGGGAAGTATAGCAGAGTTGTTACTCGTTTTCCACCGGAGCCTAATGGGTATCCGCATATTGGGCATGCTAAGTCTATTAGTATTAACTTTGGAATTGCTAGAGATTTTGGTGGAGTTTGTAATTTACGAATGGATGATACCAACCCTACAACAGAAGATACAGAGTATGTAGAGGCTCTTAAAGATGCTGTTGAGTGGCTAGGCTTTAAATGGGAGGGCGATGTTCGCTACACTTCGGACTATTTTGACAAATTATATGAGTGGGCAAAAGAGTTAGTAAAGAAGGGCAAGGCGTATGTAGATAGCCTGCCAGAAGATAAGATGAGAGAATACAGAGGTACAGTTACAAGCCCGGGTAAGCGAAGTGAGTATGCAAATAGAAGCATTGAAGAGAATTTAGACCTTTTAGAGCGTATGAAAAATGGAGAGTTTAAAGATGGCGAGCATGTGCTTAGAGCTAAAATAGATATGAGCTCACCTAATATGAAGATGAGAGACCCACTGCTTTATAGAATCCGTCATGCACAGCACTTTAGAGCAGGGGATAAGTGGGCAATATATCCAATGTATGACTTTGCTCATTGCTTGTCTGATTATATAGAGGGGGTTACACACTCGCTTTGTACACTAGAGTTTGAGAATAACCGTGATATTTACGATTGGGTAATAGATACATTAGGTTTAGAGCCACCAAGACCGTATCAGTATGAGTTTGCAAGGCTCAATATTAACTATACAGTAATGAGCAAACGAAAGCTTTTAGAGCTTGTAAACAAGGGGGTAGTTAGCGGTTGGGATGACCCAAGAATGCCAACTATTGCGGGGCTTAGACGCCGTGGTTATACGCCAGAGTCTATTTTGAATTTTTGCGAGCAAATTGGTGTAGCAAAGGCAAATTCAGTTGTAGATGTGGCTCAGTTAGAGTATGCTATTAGAGATGACTTAAACAAAAAAGTTCCGCGTGTAATGTGTGTTGTAAATCCGCTTAAAGTTACAATCGAAAACTACGAAGGGAGCGAAGAGCTACAAGCTTTGTACTATCCTCACGATGTACCAAAAGAGGGTAGCCGTAAATTGCCATTCTCTAAAGAGATTTATATAGATAGAGGCGATTTCGAAGAGAACCCTCCAAAGGGTTACTACCGTTTAACACCAACTCAACCAGTGCGATTGAAGCACGCTTATATTATAGAGTTTAAAGAGGCTATAAAAGATGAAAATGGCAATATTGTAGAGTTAATTGTTACGTATCATCCAGACTCTAAAAGTGGAAGTGACAAGAGTGGAATAAAGGTAAAAAGTGCCATCCAGTGGGTAGAGGCAAAGAGTGCTAAAGAGGTGGAGCTTAGACTTTATGATAGACTATTTAAGTGCGAGGCACCAGAGGGAATAGAGGATATTAACCCCAACTCTTTACAAATTGTAAAAGGTGCTTTGGTAGAGCCAGCTGTTATAGAAGAGAGAGCAGATGTTCGTTTCCAATTTGAGCGAGAGGGGAACTTTTTTGCAGACCCAATAGATTATAGTGATGAGAAACCAGTATTTAATAAAATTGTAGCACTAAAAGATTCGTGGGCTAAAAAGAGTAAGCCAAAACCAAAGCAAGAGCCTAAAAAGCCAAAGCCAAAAACAAAGCAAACAGGTGGAGAGATGGCAGAGCTTAATGAGCAAGAGCAAGCACTTTTTGATAAGTTTATTCAAAAGTATGGCTTAAATAAACAGGTCGCGAGTATTTTTGCAAGAGATGAAGTGTTAGCTAAATTCTTCGAAGAGGCTACAAAAGAGTATAATAGTGCTGTAACAGTTGCAAATATTGTAGCAAATGATGTGGCAAAAGAGTTAAAGAGTAAAAGTTTGGAAGAGTTAAAATTTAGCCCTAAAGATGTAGCTATTTTAGCTAAAATGGTAGACGAAGAGATAATCTCTAGCAAGATTGCAAAAGAGGTGTTTGAAGCAATGAGCCAAAGTGGGCAAAACCCAGAGCAAATTGTAGAGAGTAGGGGGCTTAAACAAATTAGCAACCCAGATGAGATACTACCGATTATAGATGAGGTAATAGCAAAAAACCCCGACAATGTTGCAAAGTATAAAGATGGCAACCAAAAACTATTTGGCTTCTTTGTAGGGCAAGTATTAAAAGCAACAGGCGGTAAGGCTAACCCTAAAGTTGTAAATGAGTTAGTTAGTAAAAAATTGCAAGAGGCTTAGTTATTAGGGCTTAGTTGTTAGTGTGTGGGGGTACATTGCCATTAAATTAAGGATTCTATATCCATTTATTGGCTTTAAGTTCAAAGCCTGAAGCGATGAAAATATTTACCATCACAGTCATTCTGAGCGGATGCGAAGAATCTAACTTAAAAAGCCGAGATAAACTATTAGCTATACAGCCGTTTAAACTAGATTCTTCGCTCTACTCAGAATGACTGAGATGGTGAGCTTTAAATTTACTACAATTTATGGAAGTAGATTGGCTTAACTTAATGACAATGAGGGTAGGAAAAAATGATAAAAGAGTCCACTTTAAATTTACTAAAGAGTAACAAAAATCTACTAGCGTTCTCTGCTGGCATAGACTCTAGTGCACTCTTTTTTATACTTTTAGAGCATAATATTAACTTTGATATAGCAATAGTAAACTACGGTTTAAGAGAACAGGCTAAAGAGGAGATTAATTATGCCAAAGAGCTTGCAGATAGATACAGTAAAAAGATTTATATAGCCAATGCCCCGAAATTTAGCTCTAATTTCGAAGCAAATGCAAGGGATTTTAGATATAACTTTTTTAATCAAATTATAACTAAGCACAACTACAATACTCTACTTACAGCCCATCAGCTTAATGATAAATTAGAGTGGCTCTTAATGCAATTAAGTAATGGTGCAGGAGTGGTAGAGCTTAGTGGAATGCAAGAGATTAGCGTTAATAATGGCTATAAATTAGTTCGCCCGCTTTTAGAGTATACAAAAGATGAACTACTTGAATATTTAGAATCTAATAATAATAAATATTTTGTAGATGAATCAAATAAAGATACTAAATACAAAAGAAATAAGTACCGACCAATATCTAATGCTCTACTAGAGTTTGGTAAAAATGGATTTAATAAAAGTTTTGAAATTTTAGAGTACGAAGCTAAGAATTTAAAAAATAGCTACAAGTTACTTTTTAAAGAGAGAGAGTTAAGGGTAATTAAACTAGAAAATAGAGCCATTTTACCATATGCAACAAGCTATACTCTAAAAGAGTTAGGCTACCTACTAAGCGGAAAAGAGAGAGATTTATTAAAAGTGCAAGATTCATTAGTAGCTGGTAGAAAATGGGCAGTTGAGTACTCAAATGGCTTACTCTATATAGCTCCATATTTTCAATCTGTTATACCCAAAGATATAAAAGAGAAATACAGAATAGCAAAAATCCCACCTAAAATTAGGGGATATTTATTTAAAGAAGATATAAATATAGGGCACCTCCATTACCATTAAGTTAAGGATTTTATATCGGTAAAATGGCATGATATAAAACTATGCCATAGCCGTCATTCTGAGCAGATGCGAAGAATCTAGTTTAAACGGCTGTAAAGCTAATAGTTTATTTCGGCTTTTTAAGTTAGATTCTTCACATTCGTTCAAAATGACAGCGCGATTGTAAGCTTTAAATTTAATATAATTTATGGAAGTAGATTGGCTTAACTTAATGGCAATGTAGGGCTCCTCTAATAATAGGCAATTTAAAAAGAAGCTTTTTGCTTTAAGCTTTGGGCTTTTAGCTAATAAACTACTTAGTTTTATCGCATTTTTGATATAATCGCACAAATTTATAACGAGGTTTAAGATGGCAGGTTTAACTATTACAGAGAAAATATTTAGCGACCACGCTGGCAAAGAGGTAAGAGCTGGCGAGATTGTTCGTGTAGGTATTGATATGACTATTGGTAACGATATTACTACTCCAATTTCTATTAAAGCTTTTAAAGATAGTGGGGCTAAAAAGCTAGCTAACCCTGATGGTTTTGCTATTGTTATGGACCACTACATTCCAGCAAAAGATATAGCAAGTGCCAACCAAGCAAAAATTAGCCGTGATTTTGCTTACGAGCATGACTTAAAGTACTTTTTCGACGAAAAAGATATGGGTATCGAGCATGCACTTTTACCAGAAAAAGGGCTTGTAATTCCGGGAGATGTAATTATTGGTGCAGATAGCCACACTTGTACACACGGTGCTTTAGGTGCATTTAGTACAGGTATGGGAAGTACAGATATTTCGTTTGCAATTATTACTGGTGGCAACTGGTTTAAAGTGCCAGAGAGTATTAAAGTTGTACTAAATGGTAAGCCTGGTAAGCATGTTTACGGTAAAGATATTATCTTAGAAGTTATTAGAATTTTAGGTGTTGATGGTGCTCTTTATAAAGCGTTAGAGTTTACTGGCGAAGGTGTTGCACACTTAGGTATGGCGGATAGATTTAGTATCTGTAATATGGCAATCGAAGCTGGTGCAAAGAGTGGAATTATCGCTGTTGATGATGTTACAAAAGAGTATTTAAGCGAAGTAGAGAAAAGAAATGGCTCTTTAAGAGCTGAGCCAAAATACTTCTACTCAGACGAAGATGCCGAGTATTGCCAAACTATCGAAATAGATTTAGATAAATTAAGCCCAGTTATTGCATACCCATTCTTGCCAGAAAATGGTAAAAGCATCGAAACTGCAGTAGAAGATGATATTAAAATCGACCAAGTTATGATTGGTAGCTGTACAAATGGTAGATTAGAAGATTTAGAAATTGCAGCAAAAATCGTAAAAGGCAAACAAGTTGCTAGACACACAAGAATGATAGTAACACCAGCAACACAAAGAATCTTCTTAGAAGCACAAGACAGGGGCTATATTAGAGATTTAGTAGAGGCAGGTGCTGTTGTATCTAACCCAACTTGTGGTGCGTGTTTAGGTGGATACATGGGAATTTTAGGCGATGGCGAGAAGTGTGTATCTACTACAAATAGAAACTTCGTAGGAAGAATGGGTGCAAGAACCAGCGAAATCTACTTAGCAAACTCTGCAGTTGCTGCTGCTAGTGCATTGGCTGGTAAGATAGTAGACCCTAGAGATTTGTAAATCATCATTTACAAATCTCAATAAAAATGTAAATGCCTATTGACAAAGTTTGTAATATGCTAAAGGGCACCTCCAATGTCTTAAGTTAAGGAATTTACTTCCATAAATTTTAGTAAATTTAAAGCTCACCATCTCAGTCATCGTATAATACAAAACCCCAAAGAAATAAAAAGTTTGACAATGTAAAAAACATGTTAAACTAAGGGGTGCTAAAGTAGAAAGAGGAAGATAAAAGAGGTC
>JALVTE010000055.1 GCA_027024155.1 Campylobacteraceae bacterium | reverse complement strand
ATTTTGTTAGCTCTTTAAAAAAAGATTCTATATTATAATTTGGGCTAGTAAAGTTGTGCCCTCCTCCTAAGTTTAGCCATTTTAAATTTGGTAAAAGCTCTCTGTAGTTATTTAAAATATGTTCAAATAGCTTTTTTACTCCGTTAGAATCGCTTTTAAATAGTGCATGAAAATGCAAGCCTTCTAAGTTTTTAAATCGGCTTTTACTCTCTGTAAATTGTTTTAAAAATTCTCTGTAATCTACACCTAAATGTGAGTTTTTGCTATTGTAGTTGCAGTAGTTTGGAATGTCTAAATCCAACATTGGGTTTAACCTCAACCCTTTTGAAGTTTTTATATTTGTAAACCTATCCCACTGAGATAGCGAGTTAAAAGAGATTGTATCTACATATTTAACAAACTCTTGTAACTCGCTATCTACAAATGCTGGCGAGTAGATATGAAGCTTTTTTGCATTTGCCTCTTTTGCTAGTTTTAATTCACCTTTAGAGCTAACACTAAAGCCAGATATTTTGCTAGAAATTGTAGGCAAAACTGTAGCTTCGTTAAAACTTTTTAGTGTATGCAAAATAGTGACTCCTGATCTACTCTCTATCTCTTGCAAAAGTGTCAAATTTTTTAGTAACTTTTCTCTGTAAAGCAGAAAGTATGGGCTCTGCTTACTCATACCAAATCTCCCAGCCTCTATTGTAGTATTGTATAAGTTTATGGCTAGATAATCTATTGCTCTCTACATCAATAGGTGCAATATCTTTTGGAAAAATCTCTTCTCTTTTTAAGACATCTTTAGTTAAAAATTTCAAATCTACTTTGGGGTTGAATTTGCTAAAAGCAATAGGGAATTTAGAAGCCATCACAAAGCCCCACTCTCCAAAACTTGGTACATATGCATGGTATGCTTTAGTTGGAAGCCCTGTTCCCTCTTTTACGCTTTTTGCAATAGACCAAAAGGCTTTGCGGGTAAATAGTGGCGAAGTTGCTTGTGTAACCATTGCGCCACCTCTTGATAGGTGGCTTGCTAATAATTTATAAAATGTTTTTGTATATAGTCGGCTTAGCGAAATGTTGTTTGGGTCTGGTAAATCTACAATTATAACATCATAAAGATTTTTAGAGTTCTCCATAAACTTCCAAGCATCTTGATTAATAACTTTTACACGCTTACTGCTAAAAGAGTGCCTGTTTAGCTGGCTTAAACGCTTATTTTCTCTAAAGAGTTTTGTCATTTGGGCATCTAAATCTACAAGTGTAACCTTTTTTACATCTTTATATTTTAAAACTTCTCTAAGTGCCATTCCATCGCCACCACCAATTATTAAAATACTATTGTGGCTTTTTACCTGCATCATAACAGGGTGAACTAGCGATTCGTGGTAGCGAAACTCATCGATACTGTCGAATTGAATTGCTCCGTTTATGTAGCACTGCACTCGATTATTTTGCTGGGTTATTACAATCTTTTGGTAAGGTGTTCGCATAGATAGAATAATACTATTTCTATAAAGCTTATTCTCCATTGTGCTTGTTAAGTTTGCGGAGTTAAAAAAGCCAATTAATAGGGTTACAAAAATAAGAATTAATGCAATTAAATACTTTTTGCTAAGCTTGTCTCTAAAGATATACCAAGCCATTGTAGCTACAAAGCAATTTAACAATCCAAATAGAAAAGAGGTTTGCATAAGCCCTAATTGTGGTACTAAAACCAAAGGAAAAAGCAAAGAGGCAACAAGTGCTCCTATATAATCGGCAGTAAAAACATTAGATATGTTAGTTTTTAGCGAAAAGCTCTCTTTTAAAATCCTAATTATCAAAGGAATTTCGGCTCCAAGCATTGCACCTAAGGCGATTGTAACAAAGTAAAGAAACGGCTCGTAGTTATCTATATATGCAAAAG
>JALVTE010000054.1 GCA_027024155.1 Campylobacteraceae bacterium | reverse complement strand
TTAGAGCCAGTAGGGATTTTACCAACACTAAATAGCCCATAAAGTGTGTCTATCTTAATGCTCATTGCTACAAGTGTGCTAAATATAGAGCTAGGAAGCTCGGCATTATCACCAACAGGCATATACTGCTCTTTAATTGCATTTGCAACTAGCTCATCTTCGCCAAGTGCTTTTGCGTAGTAGTAACCCATAAGCCCCTGAAGCTCAGTAAATTCATAAACCATTTCGCTCATAAGGTCTGCTTTTGCCAAATCTACAGCTCTAATTAGTAACTCTTTTAACTCCGCTTCGCTCTTGCCACTCTCTTGCATTAATTTATCTTTATGAGTCTCAAACAGGTACTCTACTACCTTTTTCTCTCGCTCTATCTTATCTTTTAAAGAACCAAGCCCATCGATAAACTGTACAAGCTCTAAACCGTCAGTCTTAAGCCCTCTTTGTAAGTCGTTGTGGTAGAAGAATAGTGCATCTTCTAATCTTGGGCGAAGCACTCTCTCGTTTCCTGCAATAATTTTGCTATAGTCATCTGTTACAGCGTTACTAACAACTACAAATTTATTAATTAATTTACCATCTTTAAATACCGGAAAGTATCTTTGGTGCTCTTTCATAGAGGTAATAATAACCTCCTGCGGAAGCTCTAAGAATTTTTCATCAAACGAGCCTAAAAGTGGCGTTGGATACTCTGTAATTGCTACAACTTCTGCTAGTAAAGAGGCATCTTTTTCTACCTCTACAGAACTATCTGCTTCGATTTTAGCAATGCCATCTAGTACTATGCTCTCTCTAGCTTTTGCATCTAGCACTACGCTATTACTCTTTAGCTTATCTTCGTAATTTGCAAAATTTACTTCGCCCTCTAACTCATCTGCAAAACGATGAAAACGGCTAACATTTGCAGATTGTACATTAAAGATTTCTAAATCTACTACCTTATCATCCAGTAGGGCAACAACCCAGCGAACAGGACGGATAAACTCTTCGCTTAAACTTCCCCAACGCATCATTTTGCCAAACTCCATAGATGCTAACCACTCTTTTACCATATCTTGTAAAACTTCAGTAGTAGCTTTACCCTTTTGCTCTTGCTTAAAGTACAGCACTTCATTGCCACCCTTAGTAGCACGCTCTAATTGGTCGAAATCTACACCACACTTTCTAGCAAAACCAAGAGCAGCACCTGTTGGCTCGCCATCTTTTAGAGCTATCTTTAGCGGTGGTCCATACATCTCTATAGTCTCATCTGCTTGTGAAGTAGGGAAACTGCTACTTCTTACAACCAAGCGTCTAGGAGTATAATCAAAACTATACTCGCAATCTAATTTATACTTTTTTAAAAGTTCACCCCAAGAGCTCTCTATTTTGCTTAATATCTTCAAAAGTGGAATAGCCGGAAGCTCCTCTACCCCAATCTCTAATAAAAAATTTGCCATTTCTTAACCTATCTGATTAATTTTTTGATATTTTATCGAAACTTTGTAAAATGCAAGCTTTTATTAGAAGTCTAATTACTTATTCAGCAAATCCATCAAACTAAGCTTAGGCTCTTTTCCATCTAGCAATGCTTCTACTTCGCTAGCTATTGGTAGGTATATATCTTTCTCTTTTGCTATTTTGGTTAATGCTTTTGTTGTTGCAACACCTTCTGCTACTTCACCTAACTCCTCTAAGACTTCATCTAAGCTTTTACCTTTTGCTAAACCATAGCCTACACGGTAGTTACGAGATAGATTACTGCTTGCTGTTAAAAATAGGTCACCAGCTCCACCTAACGAGATAAATGTCTCTAATTTTGCTCCAAAATGTAAACCAAAGCGAGTCATCTCTACAAGTCCGCGAGATATTAAAGCAGCTCTTGCATTATTTCCTAGTTCTAAACCATCACACACTCCAGAAGCTATGGCTATTACATTTTTGTACGCACCACTAACTTCTGCTCCTGCTACATCACTATCGCTATATGCTCTTATGTAACTTGGCATTGCATTAGCAAAAGTTTTTGCTAACTCTAAATTAGTAGAGCTAACAACCAAAGCTGTAGGTAGAGATTTCATAACCTCTGCTGCAAAAGATGGACCAGAAAGAAACGATATTCTCTCTTTAGGTAAAAAATCTTCATAAACTTCGTTTAAAAATTTGCCACTGCTAACTTCAATACCTTTTGCTGCAACTAAAATTTTTTGACCCTTATCTTCAAAGTGTTCATTCATAAACTCTCTAACAAACTGTGTAGGTATAGCCATAACCAAATACTCATAACTCATAGCCTCTTGTATAGGTATAAAGTTCTCTATATCTCGACTATTTCGAGAGCTTATTACAACACTATTTTTTTGGCTATAAGCATGAAAAAGAGCACTACCCCACTTCCCTGCACCTATTACTGCTATTTTCATAAAACAACTCCCATTATTTGCTCAAATCTATCTATATCTTCATCTTTACCAATACAGACTAAAATATCTCCACTATCTACTTTATGATTAAAGCCTACAGTACTAAATATAAATTGATTGCCTATCTCTTTATCTATCATACCTATAAATATTATATTATAACTATTAAAATCTATGCTATCAAGCATAACTCCATTTAATTTAGAATTTTCTGTTATAGTTATTTCCCTAAATCTATAATTATGAGACCTATTCATAAAACCTTGTAAAAATTTAGTAGCTATAGGTATTTTTAAAATATTTTTAATCATATTACCGCTAACAGTATATATATCTATAACTCTATTAACCCCTGCCATTCTAAACTTATCGGTTAAATGTATAGAGTCAGATATTGCCATTATATAATTAGACTTATAAAGACCTCTTAAAGTTAATGCTAAAAATAGATTTTCGTGATTATTATCCATAGCACATATCAATTTTGTATCTTTTTCTATATTTAATTTTTCTATAGATGCATCACTCTCTACATTAAATTTTCTAACATCCATACCTTCCATTACTGCAACTTCATACTCTTCGTCACTATTAACAACAACCAAGACATTGGTATTATCTTCATCTCTAATAGATTTGGCTATAGAGTTACCAAATTTACCATATCCAAATATAATTACATTTTTTAAATAACTCATCTATAACTTCCCGCATTTACTGTAGCTTTAAAATATTCAATACTTATTTTGTGACCCATTACTATTACAATATCATTCTCTTGAAATGTATATTCTGGCTTTGGATTAAATTTAAACTCTCCTTTAATACCATTTTGTACACCAAATATTACTAATTTATACCTATTAAAATCAGCATCTTTTATGCTCTTACCTATTAAACTACACTCTATAGATATATAAATTTCATCTAATGTAGCAACATCTTTTGAATGTAAAATTGCATTAATAGCTTTATACATTCCAGGGTGTACAATAGAAGACACCAACATAGAAGAGGCAATTTCATTAGGTAATACCACTCTATCTGCACCTGCTCTAATATATTTATTATATAGCTTATAACTTGTTGCTCTTGCAATTACTTCTATCTCTTTAGAGATACTTTTAGCATTTAAAGAGATATAAATATTTTCTATATCACTACCAGTTAAAGCTAATACTTTTATTTTTGCATTTTCATTATAAAATCTTTTCATAACTTCATATCTACTTGCATTATCACAAATTGCATCATGCCCATCACTTAATGCCTCTTGTACTTTTTGGGCATTTACATCTAAAACTATATATTTCTTACTCTCTTTTACAAAGCTCCTTAAAAATACTTTTGCAATCTGTCCATATCCACATATAATTAAAAACTCATTACTACTTTTAAGTTGCTCTGCTACTCTATCTTCTTTTAACTCATTTAACTTTTCTGAAAATGCAGACACAATAACTGATGTTGCAAAAGATATCATAGTAATACCTAAAATTACTATAACAAAAGATATAGCCCTACCAATATCTGTGGCAGGAGATATATCACCATAACCAACAGTTGTAATTGTTATAAACGACCAATATAAAGCATCAAAAAGCCCATTTATCTTATCATTTTGCTGCTCTTCTGCAATATATATGGCAATTCCACCAATAAATACAACAAAAATTAGTAATGCAAATAGAGTAATAAGTTCAAATTTTCTCTCTGTTAATACTTCAAAAAATTGATGAATACTTTTAGTGTGTTTAAATAGTTTAAGAAATCTAAATAGTACAAATATCTTTAAAATTCTTAATGACCTATAAGCAGGTAAAATTGCCAATAAATCTATAATTGCAGTAGGAGTAATAACATAAGATAATTTTTGACTCAAAGATTTCATTAATATTTTATAATATTTACTCTTTCTACCTACAAAATTTGATTCATAATACTCTTTTGCTATATCTGTATGTATATCATTATATACCCAAAGATTGAGCAAATACTCTATTGCAAAAACTGCAGATGTAAAATATACGGCATAAATTTCTAACCAAAATGGGATTTTATGTTTAACTTCATCAATAAAAACAGCAACAGAAGTTACAATTAAAAAAATTAAAAAGTAATCTATAAATTTTTTATATCTATTATCTGGATTATGCAGTAAATCTTTTACTACAGATTTTATATCTGAATATTTTTTAGAATTTGCAAGCTTTAGAAAAAAAGAGACAATAAAATTTGGTTTAGTCTCTTTCTCTGGCATTAAGATAGCCTTTGTTTCAGAAGTTCGTTTACTTTTTGAGGATTTGCAGAACCTTTACTAGCTTTCATAACTTGCCCTACAAAGAAGCCAAATAGCTTGTCTTTACCACTCTTATACTCAGCAACTTTATCATCATTTGCTGCTATGATAGTGTCTATAATCTCTAAAATAGCACCGTCATCACTAACTTGTTTTAAACCTAATTCTTCAATAACACTATCTACATCACTACTATTTTGCATTAAGTAATCTAGCACATCTTTAGCACCCTTACCAGATACTGTACCATCTTCTATTCTAGCAATAAGTGTAGCTAAAGTTTTAGCTTCAACTGGAGAGTCTGTAATTTCTATGCCACTTTTATTAAGTCTACCTAAAAGCTCGCTTGTAAGCCAAGTAACTGCATTTTTAGGTGTTACATCAGCCGAAATTATCTCTTCAAAATAGTTAGCCAACTCTTTATCTGCTGTTATAATTAAAGCATCTACCTCTTTGATTTTAAGCTCATTTACATAACGCTCTACTTTTGCATCTGGAAGTTCTGGAATTTTTTTAGCCTCTGCAATCATTTCGTCTGTTACAACAAGTGGGCGTAAATCTGGGTCTGGAAAGTAGCGGTAATCTGCACTATCCTCTTTACCTCTCATAGATTTTGTCTCACATTTGTCAGAATCAAAAAGTCTAGTCTCTTGCCATACTTCATCTTCGTAAACACCATCTTCGTATGCTTCAATTTGTCTCTCTACTTCATAATCTATAGCTTGCTTTACAAATCTAAAAGAGTTAATATTCTTAATCTCTACACGAGTTCCATACTCTTTTTGCCCATTTGGACGAATAGATACGTTTACATCACATCTAAAAGAGCCCTCTTGCATATTTGCATCACTAATATCAAGGTATCTAACAAGTGAGTGTAGTTTTTTTAAGTACTCTACTGCTTCATCTGCACTTCTCATATCTGGACCAGATACAATCTCTAACAGTGGTGTTCCTGCACGGTTTAAATCTACTTTAGATATATTTCCCTCGTGCATACTTTTACCTGCATCTGCCTCTAAGTGTGCTTGGTAAATTGTAACTCTTTTTTTCTCACCTTTGCTGTTCTTTATAAATAGTTCGCCATCTTTAACAATAGCTTTATAAAGTTGCGTAATTTGATAAGCCATAGGACTATCTGGGTAAAAATAACTCTTTCTATCGAAATTTGATACTTTATTAACAGTTGCATTTATTGCATAACCTAAACGCATAGCTTTAATAACTGCCTCTTTATTTACAACAGGCAAAGCCCCTGGTAGTGCTAAACATGTAGGACAAGTATTACTATTTGGTTCTTCATCAAAACTTGTAGCACAAGAACAAAATAGTTTAGTTTTAGTATTTAATTGAACATGAACCTCTAACCCTATTACAACTTCAAACATTATAAACCCTTAAATTATAAAAAATTAAAAGGATTATACCTTTTTAGCAATTAAAAGCCGTTTATAAGATGTGACACCGAAATATTGAATAGTTATAAATTATATTTTTTAATATAACTTGTAATCTAAAAGCCCAAAATCTTTAATAAACTGCTCATCTATATCTATTAAGCCTCTCTCTTGCAGGCTCTCTAGTACCTCTTTTGTACAGTTAGCATCTTTTGGCCATTCTCGGTTAAAGCCATCTAAGCTGTTTTTATTTGTGCCATCTATTGCAATAAATGGCTCTAGCACAACATCTCTGTTTGCATCGATATTGTTTACTACTCTCCAAATTAGCATATATGGGTTTTCTAAATCGTTATTAAATGTATCTACGATTACTAAAATTGCAATATGTTTTGCTAACGGTTCAAGCGTTTTTATAACTTCTTTCATAGATTTCTCTTTCTCTACTGCAATTACAGTTATTGGGTTTGATGTATCTGCGTAGTAGCTCTTTAAGGCTTTAATAGCTGGTTCTAACTCTTGCATTTTAGCTAGTAGTTCACTATCTTCTAAAACTTCTACACTCTTTGCTACCACTGCACCCGTAGCATCTACTCCTAACTTTCCACCAACAAACTGCTTAGGGCTAGAGTGGTCTAAGTGGTCTACTACACCTTCGCTTATAAAGATATTCTCTTTAGTAACTCTATTTAAAATATATTTAGTTAGTGCATCAAAATCTTCTAACTCTGGTGCATCATCTTTTACAAAAATAGCATGTTTAACAAAGCTCATCTGCCCTACTCCCCAAAATGCGTGCATAAACTGCTTTGCATGCCCTGGGTATTTGTGGTGCATTTTTGCTAAGATTAAGTTATGAAATACTCCATTTTCTGGCATATTATAATCTATAAGTTCAGGTGCTAGTGGCTTTAGAAGTGGCAAGAAAATCCGCTCTGTCGCCCAACCAAAATATTTATCTTCTAGTGGTGGTTTACCAACTACAGTTGCTGCAAATACTGGGTTTTGCTTATGTGTAATTGCAGTTACCTCCATTACTGGGAAATCTTCTACTAAAGTGTAGTAGCCTGTATGGTCGCCAAAAGGTCCCTCTGGTGCAAAGTTTGTTGGGTCTACATAGCCTTCTATTACAAAATCTACATCGCTTGGTATATAAATGTCGTTAGTAATAGATTTAACAAGTCTTGCATTTTTATTACGGATAAATCCGTAAAGTAGAAGCTCAAACATACCATGAGGCATAGGTGCCTGCCCACACCAAATATAGAGTGGGTCACCACCAATTCCAATAGATACCGGCATCTTTTTGCCAGCCTTAGCGTATTGGTCAAAAAAATTACTTGCATCTTTATGTATTTGCCAGTGCATTGCTAGTTTGTTATTGTCTAACTGTTGTAGTCGATACATTCCCACATTTTGCATATTGCCATCTAAACTTTGGGTATATACCTGCCCCATAGTTATAAAACGCCCGCCATCTTCTTCCCAAGTTTTAAGAATTGGTAATTTATCTAAATCGATGTCGCTACCTTGAATTACAACCTCTTGGCACTCCCCTCTATTTTTAGAGCGTTTAGGAAATACATTCTTTAACTGCATCAGTGTTGGAAGCATCTTAATCTTATCTAAAAAACCCTTTGGTGGCTTGAACTTCATAAGAGAATCTATAGAGTTACCAATATCATCCGGCTCTTTACCAAAAATCTTTCTTGTAATATCTTTATTTGCAAAAATATTCATTAACACTGGAGTATCGTACTCTATATTTTTTGCTCTATAAACTGGCTTGGTAAACAAAATCGGGCGAGAATCCTCTTTTTTGACCTCTAAGTATGCAATATGCGGAATCTCTAACTCTACATCTAATGGTTCATCTATAATTTTTAAATTACCATGCTCTTTTAAAAACGAAATCACATCTTCCATAAAAACACCTTGTGTTTAGCCATAGTGCTAAGAGCTTAGAATATCAATATATTGCATTTACTCTAAACTTCAGCTCTAGTTCTATAGCCTTAAATTATTTGGTTATAATTATACTAAAAGAAACTCAGATTATACATAATAATTTGCAAAAGATTTACTATCTGAGTAAAAGTTAGGGGTAGCTATGAAGCTTTTGGTAAGTGCCTT
>JALVTE010000053.1 GCA_027024155.1 Campylobacteraceae bacterium | reverse complement strand
ATAATATCCATTAGCCAGCGGTGGCGAAGAAGTGTAAAAAAGGCTCTTTTAAACCAAGCTATGCCATACTTTTGGGCAATATCGGCACGAACCTCTTCTATAACTATATCTGTCGGCAAAGAGTTAGGGCAAACATCGGTACAAGCTGTACACAAAAAGCAACTCTCAAAAATATCTTTTGCTTGCTTATCTAACTCTAATTCATCTCGTCCATAAGCTCCAAGCAAGTCTATAAAACCCCTAGGGCTTGTTACTTCATCAGCATTTACTTGATGAATTGTACAAACGGGAATACACTTACCACACTTAATACACTCATCACTTGTTGCCATAAAATTAAATTTATCACTCATTCATAACCTTTTTAGAAGCACAAAGCTTAAAGCTTAAAGCCAAAAGCATTTTTAAAAATATAAAATTATCTATATAAAGCTTTAGGCTATGCAACTTCATACTCATTTATTTGTAACTTTACCACATAAAAAATAGCGAAGCTACTTTGTTAGCTTTGTGCTTTAAGCTTTTAGCTTTATGCTCAAAAACAGTTTAGCACAAGCTAAACTGTTTTTGAAAAGCTCTTCTTACTACCTGCATATTTTTGCATATATGCATCAAATGGCATTGCTATATTTCTAATTAGTAGCGTTCCTGTTTCGCTTACTTTTATCTTATCTTCGCTTAAAGTTACAAGACCTGCATCTATAAATTCGCTTAAATCTTCGATTGCATCGGCAAAGTATTCGTTAAAGTTAATACCAAGTTCACTCTCTACACGCTTAATATCTATAGAGAAATTAGCCATAAGCTCCATAATTACATGTTTTCTTATGTAGTCATCTTCGCTTAACTCTACGCCTCTCTCAAATGGCAATTTACCGCTATCTATCGCTGCTTCGTAAGCTTTCATATCTTTTGTATTTTGGGCATAATATCTAGCACCTTCACCAATACTTGTTAAGCCAATTCCAACTAAGTTAGCTCCACCTTTTGTGGTGTAACCTTGGAAGTTTCTATGCAGTTCACCCTTCTCTATAGCACCAAAAAGTTCATCTTCTGGCTTGGCAAAGTGGTCCATCCCAATCATCTTATAACCATTGTCAGTTAAAAAGTCGATTGTATATTGGAAAATCGCTAACTTTGTTGCTGGGCTTGGCATTGTTGTCTCGTCAAACTTACGCATTGTCTTTTTAAGCCATGGCACATGTGCATAGTTAAACACTGCCAATCTATCTGGATTAAGTGTTAAAATCTGCTCTAAAGTCTTTTTAAAACCATCTAAAGTCTGGTATGGTAAACCATAAATTAAATCTGTATTTATACTGTTTATTCCATACTCTCTAGCCAAATCAACAGCTTTTTTTGTTAAGTCGTAAGGCTGGTCTCTATGTACTGCCTCTTGAACTTTTGGGTCAAAATCTTGTACACCAAAGCTAATACGATTAAAACCATGCTTTTTAAACACCTTCATCTGCTCTTCGTTAAAAAAGCGTGGGTCAATCTCGACACTTATCTCTGCTTCAGAGCTAAAATTTGGAAAAGCACTCTTTATATAAGTTACAATCTCATCTAACTCTAAAGCACTATAATAGGTAGGTGTACCGCCACCAAAGTGAAACTGTATAACCTCACGAGAAGTGTCTATATGCTTAGCTAATATATCTATCTCTCTTTTCAGATACTCAACATATTGGCTAAGCTTGCCCTCTTTAGAGGTAAATACAACATTGCACCCACAAAAGTAGCAAGCACTTCGGCAAAACGGTAAATGCACATATAGCGATAACTTCTCGTCGCCACTCTCTAAATAGTTTATGTAATTATCATATGTAAAGTCATCTTTAAACTCTAGTGCTGTTGGGTAGCTTGTATATCTAGGTCCTGGCTTTGAGTATTTGCTATACTG
>JALVTE010000052.1 GCA_027024155.1 Campylobacteraceae bacterium | reverse complement strand
ATAAAACCCTATAGAAGTTTTGATAGGAAAAGGAAATCTAGTACTAAATTTCCTGTTGCTAAGAAAGATGGTTTTTAGGTGTTTTTGGGCTTATTTCATTGGCATTGCGGTTTACCGACCAATAATTCAGATTAAATCCCTATTTTATGGTCGATAAATCGACCCTACGGGTATATAAATATATAAAAAGGAACGCTAATGAAAGTAGCAATTTCAGCTTGCCTGCTAGGTAATAAATGTCGCTATGATGGAAGCGAAAACCACAACCCAAAACTTTTAGGTAAATTAGAAGGGCACGAGTTAGTAGCTTTTTGTCCCGAAGACTTCTGCTACGGCACACCCCGTCCAACTATGGATTTAATAGACTCTACAGAGATAAAAGCAATATCAAACCTAACAGGTGCCGACTTAACCTCACCAATAAAAGAGTACGCAAAAGCCTTTTTTGAGAATAACAAAGATATAGACCTCTTCATAGGCAAAGATAGAAGCCCAAGCTGTGGCGTAAAGAGTGCTAAACTATACAACAAAGATAAAGAGCTTATATCAACAAAATCTACAGGAATAATGGCAAAAGAGGCTATAGATAGAGGTATAAAAGCTATAGATGCTGAAGAGTATATATAATAAACAAGTCCATATAAAACTTTAATACCAAATTAAAACTAAATATGGTACAATAATGTATCTAATCAAAAGGCATATTCTATGAATCTGAGTCAAGATATAAAACCAATTAGTTACTTAAAAGCTAAAACTGCAGATGTTATAAGTAGTGTTAATGAGAATAAGAGAGCTGTTATTATAACTCAAAATGGTGAGGCAAAAGCAGTTGTTCAAGATATTAAGAGTTATGAGAATCTACAAAACTCTTTGAATTTATTGAAGTTAATAGTTCAGAGTGAAAACGATATTGAAAATGGTAATACTATAGAGCAAGAAGTAATGTTTGATAACTTAGAGAAAAAATTGTTTGGCTAAGTTAATGAAGCTATTTAAGGTTATTTGGACAAAAAATGCAGAATATGATTTGGAAAGAGTTGTAGAGCATATAAAAATTGATAGTATCGATACAGCAAAAAACATTTTTCATGAAATAAAAAGAGAGTGTGATAATTTATACTATTTTCTTCAGAGAAAACGAATTATTCCAGAGTTGGAACATATAGGTATTTTAAAATATAGAGAAATTATATATAAACGATGGAGAATAGTATTTAAAATAGACAATGAAAAAGTTTATATTTTACTAGTAGCTGACTCTAGGCAAAACTTGGAGGATATACTTTTTCGAAGATTAATTAGATAGTAGGCTAACTGTTTTTCAATATCTTCTTAACCACCTCAGAGCAAATTGCCAAACCAAAAGCTCCAGTTATTGCAACAAAAGAGCCTTTATCTTTACATTTTGCCTCTTCGGGGCTAAATACTACTGTAAAGTTTTTATTAAATTTGGCTTTTTTTAACTCATTGCGGATTTTTCTAGCTAGTGCGTCGCCGTGGGTTTTGAATATTGTGCTTACCTCTATTTTGCTAAAGTCGGCTCGTTTGGCACTACCTAGCGACATTATCAGTTTTTTGTACTGTTTTTTAGCTAACTCTACTTTTACTTTTGTTGTATCGGCAGCATCTATTATTATGTCATATGGCTCAAAGTCGAAGCTCTCTAGCCATTTTAAATCCATCTTTTGCTCTATTGGGGTTATGTTTGGGTATAGTTTGGCAAGGGTGGTCACTTTGCTTTTGCCAATATTTCCCTCGGCTCCTATTTGGCGGTTTAGGTTGCTTTCGTCGTAAGTGTCGTAGTCTAGTATGGTTATATTTGTTACTCCGCTTTTATATAGGCAATCTAGTGCGTAGCTTCCTACACCACCAACACCTAAAATTAGCACTTTTGCTTTTTGTAGTTTGGCAAAATCTTCATCTCCAAAGAGGGTGCGGCATCTGCTGTATCTCATAG
>JALVTE010000051.1 GCA_027024155.1 Campylobacteraceae bacterium | reverse complement strand
TAGTAGTAACGCTAGTATTCTCTATAGTAATGCTACTATTTATGGCATTTCCGGCTATTAAAATAGTAGAGTTCTTAGAGACAAAAATCAGCTTAAGTCAAAAGAGTAAAAACTTATTAATAATTATAATTACAATAATACTCTCTTTAGCTATTGGACTGTTTTTAAAACTTTAGGGCACCTCCATTGCCATTAAGTTAAGGATTCTACATCCATTTCTTGGCTTTAAGCTCAAAGCCGAAAGCTTAAAGCTAACCACTTCGTCACTCCCACGGAAGTGGGCAATGCCAATGAATTAAGAATTTTTTGGTGCGGTAAGGGTACCACACCCTACGCAAAATTTACTTTTTACAGTAGGGTGCAGTGTCCTCACTGCACATTTAAAAGCTTAATTCATTGGCATTGCGAAAGTTGGAGTCCACTATTTGAACTACCTAAAAGTTGAAAAAATGCTTTTTTGGCAGTTAAAACTGTGGATTCCCGGTCAAGCCGGGAATGACGAGATGTTTTTCTCTATCGGCTTTTAGCTTCAAGCTTTTGGCTTTGTGCTTTGAGCTTTATGCATTTTATGGAATTAAAACTCTTAACTTAATAGCAATGTTGGTCACCTCTAATTAGCCAAAGCATCTTTTAAAATATTCTTTGCTAAAGTTGCTACTTTTTTACTCTTATCTTTAGTATATAGCTTCAAAGTATCGATATATTTAGTACTTAAATCTCTCTCCATTGTCCTTAATACCATTAACTTAAAGTAGTCTACATTGCCCTTTAGATACTCTAACGCTTTTTTATTGATATAGGCAATCTTCTTTTCGCGAATGGCTTTATCCTCTTTTGATAAAAATTCACTCTCTATCTTTGCAAGTTTATTGTAATTTATCTCATATCTTTTGCTATCTATAGTAGCTACTTTATTATCATACGCTTTAGCCCAAATAGCTAGTAGATGCTCTAAACTGTAATATAGCTTTGTAGGCTTATCATAATACTCATAAATTGCCCCATCTTTGCAGTTGATATATAGTTCATCTTCATCGTCTAAGACTCCAATAGGCAAATACTTTTTATCAAAATCTCTACTTTTTTGAGAGATTTGAAAATATTTTTTAATCTCTTTATCACTATATAAATTTACATTACCTACAAATAAAACCCCATTATGCCACTTTAAAACTTTTTGCAAACTATCTGGAATTTTACAAGGGTAAGCAGATATTTTTAAATCACCTTTAATTGGTGGGTTTTGCGTAATATTATTCTCTTTAAAGTAACCCTCTAAACTCTTAATAGAACTATCTATATCAAAGCTCTTTTTAGGAGACACACTTATCTTATCGTACTCAAAAAGTTTAGCATAAAAATCGCTAATCTCTTTTCTCTCTGCCTTATTTAGTTTGCTGTATGGTGTGCTAAGAGTGGCTAAATAGTTTGTGCTTATAAACACTATAGGTGTTAAAAGCAGTAAGTAAAAGGCAAAAGCCAAAATAGTAAAAAACTTACCAGCCTTAGCAGTATTTAAAATAGATAGTGCCCGTTGTGCGACTGTAACTTTTGTATTTAAATCGTTGGCTTTAAACTCTTTATCTTCACACAAAACAGTAACAACACCATCTTGCGAAAGCATATTCTCTTTTTTTAATTTACTTAAAAGTTTAGAGACTTTATAACTCTGCCCAAGCCCTAATGCAATTATTACTACAAAAATAAATAACAAAGCATCTCTAAAGGCAATCATTGCCACAGTTAGAGCAAGAAGCCCAATTATATAAAAGTAAAATTGCACTTTTGGGTATCGTAAAAGCAGTAGTGTCTCTACAATTCTACCACCATCTAGTGGATATATAGGTAGTAAATTTAGATAATTTATAACTATAGAGATAAGTGCATACTCCATTGCAAAATGCCCATACTTTCCAAAGTGCCCAGCACTAAGCCACAAAACAATACCTATAATAATTCCAGGCAGTGGACCAGCC
>JALVTE010000050.1 GCA_027024155.1 Campylobacteraceae bacterium | reverse complement strand
TGACAAACTAGCAAGCTAGTTCCGTTCTCGTTCGACTTGCATGTGTTAAGCACGCCGCCAGCGTTCACTCTGAGCCAGGATCAAACTCTCCATTATAAATGAATGGTTTGAACCATTGTCAAAGAATTGCATTTCCTCCGTGGCTTCACTTTCGTTCCGACCACTTTGGTTTCGAAGCTATAAATGATAAACTATTATCATTTACTTAACGCTTCTCAAGTGCTTACTCTTATCTACTGTTTGATTTGATTTAACAAATCTTTTAAATAGACGGTTAATTGTATTATTAACATTCGGTTGTTAAAGATCATTTTCTCAAACACTCTTTATAAGTGGTTAAACGCTAACCTCTTCTGTGTTTGTGGACGCGTATTATAGACAAATTATTTATTATTGTCAAGGGTTTTTGAAAGATTATTGTAAAAAATGTTCATTTTATTACTTTCAAATAAAGGTCAGCCATATTAAAATTATTTTAATACCGTATATTGGATGTTTTATATATAGTGTAACTTTTTTTATACATCACTGTAGGAATTTATTAAATTTAGTAATATATTAAAAAATAATGCTAAGTTCCACCAAGCAATTAAATCTAAATAAATATACCTCTTTTTTTGTTTTGATTTGCTATATCTAATATGGTATGGTGAATCTTTATTTAAATTTGGAATTATATTTTATAAAAAGCTAATTAAATTATAGTGGTAAATATTAAGAATTTATGATAAAAGGAGTAATTCATTTACAAGAAAAAATCTCCTTGCAAATGAATAGAAAAAAGTTATAGGGTTACAGTTCTTACACTAATACAAGCTGGAAGAGTTGATAACTCTTCTATTAGTGCTTTTGGTATTTCATTGTCTACTTTTATAACAGCTAATGCATGACCATTACTATTTCTGCCCAATCTAAAATCTGATATATTAATATTATGTTTAGCAATAATTGAACCAACACTTCCAATTACACCTGGTTCATCATTATTTTTAAATAGTATTAATTTACCTTTAGGCTCTAAATCTAAAGCATAATCATCTATCTCTACAACTCTTTGTACAGAGTCTTCGAACACTGTACCGCTAATTTTAAGTGTATTTCCACTCTGGGTTGCAATTTTAACACTTAATAAGTTTTTAAAACCAGTACTATAGTTAGATGTATCTTTCTTTATATCTATACCACGCTCACTTGCAACATACTCAGCATTAACATAATTTATCTGATCTGCTAAAGATTCACTAAGAACTCCAACAGTTGCAAATGTAGTTAGAGAATCAATATAATCACTAATTTCACCTTCTGCTACTACTTTAATAGATTTAATTCCACTTTTTGTAACTTGTGCAGCCATATTGCCAAGTTTTTGCACAAGTTCTAAATATGGTCTTACATAATCTGGTAGTTCACTCTCTTTAATTGGTAAATTAAGAGCATTAGGGAATGAAACATTTCTAGCTGCTGCAATAGCATTTTCTGCTGCTTGGATTGCAATATTTCTTTGTGACTCTTTTGTGTTTGCTCCAAGATGTGGAGTTACGGTTACATTGTTTAAGTCTAACAGTGGATGGTCAGTTGCCGGCTCTTTATTGAAAACATCAATTCCTGCCATAGCAATTTTACCGCTTTTCAAACCCTTTACAAGAGCTTCTTCATTATATAGCCCACCTCTTGCACAGTTAATTAACACTACACCATCTTTCATTTTAGCAATCTCATCAGCACCAATCATATCGATTGTCTCTTCAGTTTTTGGTGTATGAATCGTAATAATATCGCACGCTAAAATATCATCGAAATTTGTAGTGTATGTAACATCTAAATCTGTCGCTTTACTTGGGTCTATATATGGGTCGTATGTAATTACATCCATCTCGAATGCTTTTGCTCTTTTTGAAACACGTGAGCCAATGTTACCGAAACCAATTACACCTAGCTTTTTATCTTTTAGCTCAGTACCATACCAGTCTTGGCGTCTCCATACTCTATCTTGTTTTAAGTTATTATGAGCATAAGGGAATTGGCGAACACATGAAAGCATATGTGTCATTGTAAGTTCAACTGCAGCTATTGTGTTTGCAGTTGGTACATTCATTACAACTATACCTTGCTTACTGCAAGCATCAATATCTACATTATCTACACCAACACCGGCTCTAACAATAGCTTTTAAATTTTTTGCATGCTCTAATAAATAGCTATCTACATCTGTAGAGCTTCTTGTAATAATTACATCAGCATCTACTATAATCTCTTCTATTAACTTATCTTTTGGCTCATCAGCGGCATTAATATACTCAATATCAGAGCTATTCTCTAATATATCTAGTCCACTCTGATGAATATGATCACATACAACAATTTTATATTTAGACATCCAATTAATCCTAGCCTTATTTTTTATTTATGATATCACCAAGTTTAATAGATGTATCATCACTATATTGAGCTAAAGCCTCTTTCTCTTTTTGACGCTCTAATCTTCTTACAGAAGCTCTAATTCTATCTTTCTTAGGGTCAATAAACACAAGAACAGCTTGAATCTCTTGACCTTTCTCTAACTCTTCTACTTTTAATGGAGCTAAATCTTCTAATCTAATTAATGCATCTACACCATCTTCTAATGCTATAAATACACCAAAGTCTTTAACATCTTTAACTGTACCAGTAACAATGTCACCTAACTTATGCTTAGCTGCAAACTCTTCTGCAGGTGATTTCTCTAATGCCTTTTTACTTAAAGATACTTTACCATTTTCTCTGTTGATATCTATAATTTTTACTTCTACACTATCACCAGATTTTAGAATATCTTTACACTTAACACTTTTATCCCAAGAGCACTCTTGATTATGTAGTAAACCTTCGATTTCACCAAGTTTAACAAAAGCTCCAAAATCTGTTACAGAAGAAACCTCTCCAGTTACAATATCTCCAACTCTATTATTAGCACTAAATTGTTCTATCGGTTTTGGAAGAAGTTTTTTAAGACTAACTCTTAATCTTCTATTCTCTTTATCGATTTCTATTATCTCTACATCAATATCTTCACCAACAGTTAAATAATCTTTAGGGTGTTTTACATTTTTATCCCAAGAGATTTCTGAAACATGTAAAAATGCTTCTAAATCTTCACCTAAATCAACAAATGCACCATAAGGCTCAATATTACTAACTGTTACTTTAATAGTGTCACCAACTTCTATAATATCGTCTATCTTTTCCCAAGGATCAGGATTAGCATCTTTGATAGATAGTGATAGATGACGCTTTTTCTTATCGTAATCTAACATTACTACTTTAACTTCATCGCCTTCATTATAGTACTTAGAAGGATTAACTGGACCTTTATGCGATATTTGAGAATAATGAACTAAACCATCAACTCCACCAACATCTACAAACATACCATAACTTGTAATCTTTTTAACAATACCAGTAACTGGCTCAGTAGCATTTGCTATTGCATCTACAACTTCTTGAACTTTACCTTTTTCTCTCTCGATAAGCTCTTTTCTTGAAACTACAACAGAACCGCTATCTTTATCTACCTTTACAATAACAGCTTTAACTTTTTTTCCTATTGGGTTAGTTTTGCTACTTACATAAGATAGTGTACGAGGCATAAAGAACTCTAACCCATCACAATCTACAATATAACCACCTTTATTTTTCTTAGTGATTGTACCTTCAATTATATACTCTTGTTCTTCATCATACTCTGCAACAAATTCATTCATTGCAGCTCTTTTTTGAGCTAAATCGTAAGAAACTATTGGTCTCTCACCCTTATAACCAGTGATAACAACTTCTATTTTATCACCCTCTTTAAAATCTTCACCATTAAGTTGTTCAAGTGAAATTATTGCCTCATTTTTACGTCCAATGTCAATAATAGCTTGATTATCCTCTTCGCTAATTCTAACAATGGTACCCTCTACTAAATCGCTACCGCTCTCTTCTTTTTTAAAAGACTCTTCAAGCATTGCCTCAAAGTCTACATCTTCAATTTCGATATCTTCGAACTTCATTAACCTATTCCTTAATTACCAAATATGGCAATAATTATACTATTTTTTATTTAAAATGAATAGAAAATCTTAATTTAAGTAATATTTTAATGAAATATGTAGGGTTTTGTAAGATTTAGAGAGCTATTTTGTTAGCTCTTCTATCTTTTTTATCACCTTTTGTATTATCCAATCAGGAGTTGAAGCACCAGCACTTATTCCGCATTGTTCTTTGCCCTCAAACCAAGATTTCTCTAACTCATCTTCGTTTTCTATATGATAACTATCTTGGCAATAACTTTTAGAAATATGTTGTAACTGCTTTGTATTTGATGAATTCTTACCACCAATTATAACCATTACATCGCTTTTTTTAGCCAAATCTGCTGTTGCATCTTGATTCTCAAATGTTGCATTGCAAATTGTATTAAATACTCTAAGTTCTGCTACTCTTACAGCTAAAGCAGCTACAATTTTTTTATACTCTTCAGGTTTTCTTGTAGTTTGAGCAACTATTGCAACTTTGCTTCCTAATGCCAAACCAACAAGCTCATCTGGGGTTAAAACAATATATGTTCGCTCTCTATCAACTGAATAACTAGCCACACCTTTAATCTCTGGATGATTTTCATCCCCAAAAATTACTATTGTATATCCCTCTTTACTCATCTTTTCAACAATTTGCTGCGGTGTTGTAACATATGGGCATGTGGCATTGATTATTTTTTTACCTTTAGCTTTTAGTGTCTTTAGTCTATCTTTTGTAATACCGTGGGTTCTAATAACTAAGGTATCATAATTAAGTGCTTCATCAAGCTCTTCTACAAGTCCTACATTAAACTCATCTTTAAGACGGTTTATCTCATCTTTATTATGAATAAGTGGACCAAATGTTGCACTATTTGGGTGCTCCTCTGCAATTTTTATAGCACGCTTAACACCATAACAGAAACCATAACTTTTAGCTAGCTCTATCTTCATTTTCAACCTTTGTAATCTCTTTTAATATATCAAAGAAGTTTGGAAAAGATGTATCTATACACTCTACATCATTAATCTGCATACCATTTAGTAAGCCCGCAATAGCAAAGCTCATAGCAATTCTATGGTCTCCACAGCTATCTATTGTAGCAGAGTTTATATTACCACCTCTAATTTCATAGCCATCTTCGTACTCTTTACACTCTACACCACAACTCTTTAGCCCATTAATTACAGAACTGATTCTATCACTCTCTTTAACTCTAAGCTCTTTTGCATTTTTTACTACACTTACACCATCTGCAACTGCCATAGCAATAGCTAGTGCAGGTAGTTCATCTATTAACCATGCTATGTTAGAATCTACCGTAATTGCCTTTAATTTACCACTGTAGCTTACTTTAATATCACCTATAGGCTCGTATTTATCCTCTTTTTGCACAAACTCTACATTTGCACCCATTCTCTTTAGAGCTAAGTAGGACTCTACTCTTGTAGGATTTAGTGTAACATCTTTTATTACAACTTTTGCATCTTTTACAATAGCAGCTGCAACTGCAAAAAAGAACCCGCTTGATGGGTCTGCAGGTACTCTTATATCTAATGGTTCAAGAGGCTTAGTAATTGGGTTTATCTCTATCCACTCTTTGCCATCTTTTTCTACATTTTTAATATCTACACCCATACCCTTTAACATTCGCTCTGTATGGTCTCTACTTAGTAAATTCTCTCTATAGTAACTCTTACCATCAGCATTTAAAGCAGCCAAAATCATTGCCGATTTTACTTGTGCGGAGTCTATTTTAGATTCAAACTCGAACGACTTTAATTTTCCACCTCTAATATGCAATGGTGCTTTATCGCCATTCTCTCTACCATCTATCTTTGCACCTATCTCTCTAAGAGGGTTTGCAACTCTACCCATTGGGCGAACTCTTAAATATTTATCACCTGTTAAAACAAAGCTGCCATCTATTCCACTTAGAAGCCCACAATATAGCCTAATGCCTGTTCCTGCATTTCCACAATCTAATATATCAAAAGGCTCTTTCAGTTTAGCCGGTGGAGTTATCTCAACACTGCTTCCATCCATCTTTACATCTGCACCAAGTAACTTAGCAATATTTAAACTCGATAGCGTATCTTCAGCAAGTAAAAAGTTTTTTATATACGATGTTTTATCACTTAAAAGCGAAAACATTGCACATCTGTGAGATATAGACTTATCTGCTGCTATATCTTTGCACTCTAAATCAAAACTACTCTCTACCTTCTGAACTTTCGCTATTTTCATCTGATTGTCGCCCCTACCTCTGCCTCTAATGTAGATAAAATTTTACTCATTACACTCTCTATCTCTTCATCGCTAAGAGTTGCTATATCTGATTGAATGTCAAATCTTACTGTTAAACTCTTCTTATCGCCTAACTTCTCATCGCTATAGATATCTAACGGATAGAAGTCTTTTAATAAAGCCTCTTGCTCCTTTACGCCATTTAAAGCTTTTGAAACTTCATAAAAACTTAACTCTTTATCTACCAAGATAGACAGGTCTTTAGTAACAGCTTGGAAGTTAGACAATGGTTTAGCATTAATATGTTTAGGCATAATCGGCTCTAACTCTACCTCTGCTATAAATGTATCGTCTAAATCAAAATCTTTTGCAACTTCTGGATGCAATTTAGATACAAAACCAATTTTAACACCATCTTTAATAATAGAAGCACTTACATATGGGTGCATTAAGCCATTTTCTGCTTCGCAACTCTCTAAGCTAAACTCCCCTATTACACTACCAAGTTTCTCTACAAAAGTAGCAAAATCTATCTTTTTAGCTTTTGCAAAATTTACAACACTTGCTCTACTCTCTAGCCCACTATATATAAATGAAGCTCTTTGACTCTCTTCTCTTTTGCAATTAAATACCGTGCCAAGCTCAAAAAGTGCAATACTCTTTTTACCATACTTTACATTTCGGTTAGCTGCTTCTAGCAAGTTTACCAAAATTGTTGTTCGCATTGTATTTAACTCATTTACAATAGGGTTTAAAAGTTCTAAACTATCATCTAAAACTTCAAATCCATACTTTGTAAGTAACTCTTTATTTGCAAATGTATAAGTAACAGCTTCGTAAAAAGATGTGCTAGTTGCTCTTTGTCTAATATCTCTTTTAGCTTTAAATGCAAGATATGTAGAGTTAATTCTATTCTTCTCTTCAAGCACCATAGGTTTAGATTCTATATTATCAATGCCATATATTCTCATAACCTCTTCGGCAATATCTTGAATATTTTTAATGTCGTGGCAGTGCAGAGGTACGCTTACTCTATAAGAGTTGTCATCTACTCTATCCATTTCAAAACCTAACGAAGTCAATATAGAAGCCACTTCTGTTCTTGAAATATCCTGCCCAATTACAGCTATAAGCTCATCAACATTTAGTGCTATTTTTCTTCTTTTTAGAGGTTCACCAATACTAACGCAACTGCTAGAAAACTCTACACTACTTGCTTCGTTAAGAGTTTTTTGCAAAAGTTTAAGTCCATATGTAACATCTGGTTCACTGCCTCTTGAAGCGATATAATATAAATCATCACTCTTTAACTTATTTACAGACACACCCTCTACCACAAAATCAGGGTCGATATAGCTAGCCTCTAGCAGTATAGTTTTAGATGAGTCATCAGCTTTAAACTCATCATTTTGCTCTACACCAACAGTAGACAAGATAGCATCTGCACTTTTAACTTCTACCACAAAATCACTAGATTTTTCAATACTTAATTGAACTAAACTATCTTCGCCATCGCGTAATTTATCATAATCATAAGCTCTTAAAACGACTCCACTCTCATGTGTAGCGTAAGCCAATTTATTATCTATAACAGTATCTTTTTGGGCATCTACAAAAGCTAATCTCAAACGCTCTAAAAAAGTGGTATTAAGCTCTTCTATAGTAGTTATAGAGTAATCTAAAAGCCCAGGAAAATCGCATTTAGCAGATACATTAAGCTGTTTAGCAATACCAATTATAGACTTATTTTTAGGTTCATAATCAAAGCTTTTTATCTCTTTTTTAAATGCTGCACATAAATCTCTTGCAACGCCATGCACACTTTGGCAATCACCTCTGTTTGCTGTTAGTTCTAACTCTATAACTGTATCAGTAAACTTCTCGTAACTCTTAAGCTCTTTACCAACTACAAGCACACCAATGCTATCATCTAGTATCATAATACCATCTTCAAGTTCAGGAAGCCCTAGCTCTGTACTAGAGCATATCATACCAAAGCTCTCTTGCCCTCTAAGTTTTGCTTTTTTAATCTTAAAATCACCCGGCAAAACTGCACCAACAGTAGCCACAGCCACATACTTGGCATTTACTACATTTTTAGCACCACAAACAATTTGCACCGTTTCGCTACCAGTATTTACCTGACAAACATTTAGCTTATCTGCATCCGGATGCTTCTCGCACTCTAAAATCTCGCCCACAACAACTTTTGCAGGAATCTTATGCTCTGTAAATGAATCTACCTCTAAACCAATAGAGTTAAATGTCTTATATAAAGTATCGTTGTCTATATCGCTTAAATCTATATACTCTTGTAACCAACTTCTTGTAACTATCATCTAAACTGCTCCAGTAAACGAATATCACCCTCAAATAGCGAGCGTAAATCAGGAATTTTATGTAA
>JALVTE010000049.1 GCA_027024155.1 Campylobacteraceae bacterium | reverse complement strand
TCGTTAGGATATTATAACACATAACGAGTTAAAGATTACTGAATATTTAACTAAACTTAGCAATAAAATGGTATATTTTAGGGAATTAGTTGCTTGGTATCGTTAGGTGTTTCGGGAATGTAGGATTTATTGGCTTTAAGTTCAAAGCCCGAAGTGATGAAAATATTTACCATCGCAGTCATTCTGAGCGGATGCGAAGAATCTAACTTAAAAAGCCGAGATAAACTATTAGCTTTACAGCCATTTAAACTAGATTCTTCACATTTGTTCAGAATGACGGCTATTGTAAGCTTTAAATTTACTACAATTTCTGGAAGTAGATTGGCTTAACTTAATGGCAATGAGGGGTAGCCCTTGTGGTTACCTATGAATTAGTATTGTATTGAAGGTAACCACAAGGATTACCCCTACAAGTCAAAACAGGGTTTAAAACAGATCTGGTGTTTGGCTTGGAGCTGGTCTTGGTTTTCTTATTTTTCGTTTAACTTTTTTTCTATGTTTTTGCTCTTTTATTATCTGCTCTCTTTGTTGTTTTAAATGTTCCTTAAACTCTTTTGCCCTTTGTTGTTGTCTCTGTTTTACAATATTATCTCTTTGCTTTTTCTCTTTCTCTTTCTCTATTTGTTGCATTTTTGGTAAATTTGGTTTTAACATACCTCTATCTATCATTGCATCTACTATCGCTTTAAATACAGGTACTGCGCTACTAGAAGCAAAGTGATGTTTTAAATCGGGTTCTATAACAAGTACACCTATTGTATATTTATCTCCCTCTGTATCATTTGCAAAACCATAAAAACTTGTATGGTATCGTTTTACATAATGTCCATGTTCTGGAATCATTGCGGTACCAGTTTTGCCACCAATCTCTAAGCCTTGTGTTATAGCTTTTTTACCTGTACCTTTTTTTACAACAGCAATTAAAGCTTGTTTAACCATAGCAGCAGTTTTAGGAGATACTGGCTTTATAACTGTATAATCCTTTTTAAAGAAGAATTTATGTTTACCATCTCTAGTAATGTAGTTTACTGCTCTTGGTGTATAAGAGACTCCATTATTATTAAATACATTATATGCTTTTAAAAGTTGTGCAAATGTGGCTGTAATTCCATAACCATATGAAGTCGTTGCACGATTTACTTTAAAATTTAATTTTTTAAATGAGTATATTTTCCCTTGTGCTTCTCGACCTATATCTATACCACTTTTTTGTTTACCTAAACCAAATTTTAAAAGTCCATCTCTAAACTCTTTGGTTTTTAATCTCCAAGTAATTTGGCTAATTCCAATATTAGAAGATTTTACAATTACATTTTGAGCACTTAAGCTTGCTTCTGGTTCATCATCTGTAATAGGAAATTTCCCAACATACATTCTTCCGTTAAATGTATTTATAATACTATCTGGAGTAACCACTCCATGTTCTAATGCAATAGCATAAGTAATAGGTTTTAATACCGAACCAGGCTCATATGCATATGTTGTAGCTTTTGGTTGCAAATTTGCAATTTCGTCTGCTTTTATATTCAGTGGGTCGTAACGGTTACTAGAAGTTATTGCTAAAATTTTAGAATCTTTAGTTCTCATAACAGCTGCTACTATCTCAATAGCATTTATCTTTTTTTTATAATTATCTAAAATTAAATCTATATTTTTCTGTAATCCTAAAGAGATATTTAAAACTAAATTAAAGCCATCTTTTCTTAATCTATATTCTGTACCTTTACCTTGAATTACATATCCGACCGCATCTCTTTTCCCATTAATATAACCATCTGTTTTTTTATTTAAATATTTTTCATAAAATTTCTCTATACCATTATAACCTACAATATGGGTGTAGTGGTCTTTCTCTACAGCTCTTGTATAGCCTAAAATTGGAGACATAGCCTCTTTTAATGGATATTCACGACTTTCACCTTTTTCGGTAATTGTTAATCCGTAAAAGAAGTTTTTATTTACACCTTTTGCTTTAAATACTTTGAACCTATTAAGTTTATATTTTAATTCTCGTAAATATATAGCAGTTTTTGCATTAATATTATCGGCAAGAACAACCCAACCTTTTATCTTTTTGCCATTTTTATCTACTAATTTTTTTTCTAATTTAGAGACAGGAATATTTGTATAGATACTAAATAGTGTTAAAAAAAACTCTTTTTTATTTGGGTCTAAATAGTCAGTATGTATAGAAGCAGAATACTTTTTAATAGAACGACTAATAGTGTAACCATCGCTAGATATAATGCTACCTCTTAATGCCCTATCTCTTATCTCTCTTTTTTTTACGAGAGATTTATTGTTATGCACTGCAGTATATAAAATTTTTATTAAAAATATTGAAAGTAATAAAAGAACAAATGTACTTATAACTTTTACTCTTTTATTGACAATATTATGATCATTATTATCTGTTTTAATATCCATAAACTACTTCATAATTATTTTTTCGTTATAATATCATAATTTTAATACTAATTAATAAAAAAATAGTATCATTACAAAATAAAATAGAAAAAAGGTTAAAATTTATGGATAGAGGATTGTATTTATCAACAATAGCACTAATGCTAATCTCTTTAGTTGCTGTTTATTCTCTATCTGTATACTCAACAATATATTTTGATGCATCAAGATTTATTTTTATTAAAAGACAACTCATTTCTGTTGTAATTGCGATATTACTAATGAGTATAGTCGCAAATTTAAATGTCTATACAGTTTTTAAACCTCTAGGGTGGCTCCTATTTATAAGTTCTTTTTTGGCTATATTTTTAATGCTTTTTCTACCAGATACTTTAGTAAAAGCAGTTCTTGGAGCAAAACGCTGGATAAAAATAGGTGGTTTCTCAATCGCTCCAACAGAATTTTTTAAATATGGCTTTGTATTTTTTATATCTTGGTCCTTAGCTAGAAAAGTAAAAGAGTTAAATACTAATAACTCTCTAGCCAAAGAGTTCCTTATAACTATGCCTTATTTTATGTTGTTAATTATTGCAGTAGGAATAATTGCAGTAGGGCAGAAAGATATGGGGCAAGTTGTCGTTTTATCTGGTACATTAATTGCACTACTTTTACTATCTGGAAGGTCAAAAAAGTTTTTTGCAAGTATAGGTTTTATGTTTGTAGTACTATTTATTGCATTAATCAAATTCGCACCACATAGAGTTGCAAGGTTTAAAGGTTGGTGGGTTGGTATTCAAGATAGTATACCATTTTTACCAGATAGTTTAAAGATACATGATACAACAGTGCCTCTACATATTATAAACTCGACATATGCAATAGAGAATGGTGGTTTAATAGGGCAAGGTTTAGGAGCAGGGCAGTATAAATTGGGATTTTTAAGCGAAGTTAATACCGACTTTATAATGTCTGGAATAAGTGAAGAGGTAGGCTTTCTAGGTTTATTGGCTTTGGTATCTCTATTTATGTATATTCTATACCGTATATTTTATGTAGGTTCAAAACTGCACAATTTAGGCGAAAGGTTTTTTGTATATGGCGTTGGTATAACAATGTTTTTAAGCTTTATAATTAATGCGTATGGAATCTCTGGTTTAATACCAATTAAGGGTATTGCTGTACCACTTTTAAGTTATGGTGGTTCACAATTAATAGCTACATCTTTGGCTATTGGAATGGTGTTAATGTTATCTAAAAAGGTGAATGTATGAGTATTGTCTTAACAGGTGGTGGAACTGGCGGACACTTAGCTATTGTTGATGCAGTAAAAGAGCATATAGATAGTAAAAAAATATATATAGGCTCAGTAAAAGGGCAAGATAGAGCTTGGTTTGAAGATGATAATAGTTTTGCTAAAAAGTATTTTTTAGAATCCGGTAGTGTAGTAGATAAGGGTAAAATTGGTAAAATTTTTGCTCTTTGGGGTGTGGCAAAACAGGTAGTAATTGCTAGAAAAATATTAAAAGATAATAGTGTAAAAGTTGTATTTAGTGTAGGTGGCTACTCAGCAGCACCTGCTTCGTTTGCTGCTATAACTATGCGAATACCTCTTGTAATTCATGAACAAAATGCAGCTATTGGTACTTTAAATAAAATATTAAAACCATTTGCTAAATATTTTATATCTTCATACGATGCCAACTCTCCAATTAAAGCTTATGCAACTAAAAAAATATTTTTTGATAAAGCAAGAGTTAGAAAAGAGTTAAAAACCATACTAATAAGCGGTGGCTCACAAGGAGCAAAAGCTGTAAATGAGTTTGCATTAAAAATTGCTCCAGAGTTAGCTAAAAGAGGCATAAAAATATACCACCAAGCAGGTGAGCGAAACTTAGAAAGCGTAAAAGCAGAGTATGAAAAACTAGGCATAGAAGCTGAAGTTTTTGGCTTTACAAAAAAGATGCCAGAGATTATGCAAGAAGCAGACTTTGCAATAGCAAGAGCTGGAGCATCAACACTATGGGAGCTAGTAGCAAACGGCTTACCAACAATCTTTGTACCCTACCCATATGCAGCCGGCGACCACCAATACTACAATGCAAAATACTTAGTAGACGAAGGCTTAGCCTTTATGTTTAGAGAAAATGAGTTAGATGAGAATAGAGTTTTAGATATATTAGATAACACCGACATAGAAAGCATTAGCACAAAGTTAATGAACGAAATCTCTCCAAATGGAGCAAAAGAGATTGCTAAACTTTTAGAGGAGTTGGCTTAGCTTACATCTATAATATTTATAGCAACGCTTTAATCTCTTTAGCAATTTGCAACTCTTCGTTGGTTTTTATTTGTAAAAGTTTTAAGCTGAAGTTTTTGATTTTTTCTTCTATTCTCTCTTTTATTAATTGGCTATTTTCTCCTATGCCTCCGCTGATTATTACGGCATCTACTTTTTCTAAAAGCATTAGGTAACTTCCGATATATTTATAAATCCGGTGCAAAAACATATCTATTGCAAGCTTTGCTCGGGGTTCGTTTTGCAGGTAATTTTGCTCTATCTCTTTTGCATTGCTGGTGTTGCAAATACCTTTAAAGCCGCTTTTTTTATTTAAAACTGTTTCTATCTCTTCATCGCTCAACTTTAACTCTTTTTTTAAGTAAAAAATTATCGAACTGTCTATATCGCCACAGCGGGTTCCCATCATTAAGCCTTCTAGCGGGGTAAAGCCCATAGATGTTTCTATGCTTTTGCCCTCTTTTATTGCACAGACACTGCAGCCGCCGCCAAGATGGAGGGTAATTAAATTTAATTCTTCTATCTTTTTGCCTAAAATTTCTGCTGCTTTATGGGCTAAATATTTATGGGATATTCCGTGGAAGCCGTATCTCTTTATCTGCAATTTTTCGTAATATTCAAAGGGGAGAGGGTATATCTTTGCATAATTTGGCATATCGGCGTGAAAGCTTGTATCAAAGACGGCAATTTGGGGAGTGTTTGGCAAATGTTTTTGAACAGCTTTTATGCCGGCAAGGTTTGCAGGGTTGTGCAAAGGGGCTAAAAATGAAAGCGTTTCTATTTTTTTTATCACCTCTTTGTTAATAAGTGCCGGTTTTTTAAAATAATCTCCGCCGTGCACAACTCTGTGTCCTACTGCTTTTATTTCGCTAATATCGCTGATAACACCGCTTTGAAAGAGTCTATCTACAAGCTTTTTAACTGCTTGCAAATGTTCGCTTATATTCTCCTCTTCACCGCTTAAAAGTTCGCTTAAACTATTGTAATCAAAAACTTTATATTTTATAGAAGAGCTTCCGCTGTTTAGCACTAAAATTTTCATTCTCTCTCCTGTGCCTGAATTGCTGTAACTGCTATTGTATTGATAATATCATCAATGGTTGCACCTCTGCTTAAGTCGTTTACAGGCTTTGCAAGCCCTTGCAGAATCGGACCTATTGCAACTGCACCGCTGCTTCTTTGCACCGCTTTATAGGTAATATTGCCAGTATCTAAATCGGGGAATATAAAAACAGTTGCTCTGCCTGCTACTTTTGAATTTGGAAGTTTTCTTTTTGCCACTTCTATATCGACGGCAGCATCATATTGCATAGGACCGTCTATTAAAATATCCGGACGCTCTTTTTTAACAATCTCTACCGCTTTTCTTACCTTTTCTACATCTTCTCCGCTGCCGGAATTTCCGCTTGAGTAAGAGAGCATAGCAACCCGTGGCAAAATACCGAATTTAAGTGCATTTTCGCAAGCATCAATCGCAATACGCGCCAACTCTTTTGGATTTGGGTTGCGATTAATGGCGCAATCTCCAAAAATAAGCACTTTTGTATCCATCGACATTAAAAAAATACTTGAAACAAAGAAATCTTTTTTGGTTTTTAAAATTTGTAAAGCGGGACGCACGGTATCAGCTGTTGTGTAGGTAGCACCGCAAACCAAGCCGTCGGCGTAACCTTTATAGATAAGCATTGTTGCAAAATAGGTGCTGTTTGCATCGATTATCTCTTTTGCCTGCTCTTTGCTTATACCTTTTTCTCTTCTTAGTTCGTAAAAATCTATTGCCAACTCTTTTTGCAATTTTAAATACTCTCTCTTTTCGATAAATTGGGCTTTTGATAAATCTAACGAGAGATTTTGCGCCATTTTTAAATACGCCTCTTTCTCTCCAACAAATAAAATAGCAGCAACATCTTGCTTTAAAACAAAATCCGCTGCTTTTAAAACCCTTTCGTCAAGCTCTGTCAAAGCAATTATTCTCTTTTGCTTTTTGGCTCTTTGAAAAAGTTTATACCGAAAACGCAAAGGGGTGAGTGTATAAAACGCAACAGATTTAAAACTCTTTTGAAAAAACGCTTTTGCCTCTTCTTGAGCAATAGAAAAAAGAGGATAGGAAGCTTTATTTTTTGGCGAGTTTTTTTGCATTAAAAGCGTTGCCAAATGCATATTGTGCGATTCTGTAATTTTATGGTGGATAATATCAAGAATATCCAAATCATCGCTCTTTTCCAAGACAACAATAGGTGCGCTTAAATCTTTTGCGATTGAAAAGTTAATATCATCTAAAAAGAAATTAAACTCCTCTTCAAAAAAGCCATTTATTAAAATAAAATTGAATTTATCATAAATTTTACAGTAAGATTCAATGATTTTTTCAAAAAAGAGGCTTTCGTTATGGGCAAAAAGTTTTTCTGCCTCTTCTTTGGATTTAAAAGAGTAAAAACACTCAATATCTAAATGATTTTCCGTATTTAAAACAGGGCAGAAGAGGGCGATTTTTTTATACTCTTGCTGTAAGAGAGAGCAGAAAAAACTGTTTACCTTATCTTGCTCAATATCCTTTTGAAAAGGTATTAAATATATCGATTTTATCATTACTCATAATCCCTTTTATAAAGTTCTAACAACTCAGCGTCAATTTTATATTTGTTTGATGCAATAGTTTCAATATCCATTAAAGCAAATTGCGATTTATTATAAACTACCGCCTTTTTGCACTCTTTCAAAGATAAAATTGCATCAAAAGCCTCTTTTATAAACTCTCTTGCCATTAGCCTGTCGTAAACGCTCGGATTTCCGCCTCTTTGAATATGCCCAAGCACGGTTACACGGGTCTCTAAAGCAATCTCTTCCTCCAGCCACTCTTTCATCTTTTGAGTTGCTTTCGTTCCTTCTGCAACTATACAAAGAACATACCTTCTGCCGTTTTCTATCTCTTTTGATATCCGCTTTTTACTTTTGTTTAAATTGGCAGCTATTTCTGGAATAATGCAAAGTTCTGCTCCGGAAGTAATAGCAGAAACCAAAGCCAAATAACCGCACTCTTTGCCCATAGTTTCTACTACAAATGCACGCTTAAAAGAGTTTGCCGTATCTCTTATACTATCAACCGCAATACGTATCATATTCAAAGCGGTATCAACCCCCAGGCAATACTGCGTGCCGTAAATATCGTTATCTATGGTTGCTGGAATGCCGACAAATTTTAAATTAAATTCATTGCAAAAGATATTCATAGCCCTAAAAGAGCCATCGCCCCCTAATACAATCAGTTTATCGATATTAAGCTTTTTTAAATTCTCGTAAGCTTGTTTGCGGTATTTATAATCATAAAACCTTTTAGAACGCGAAGAGCCTATAATTGTGCCGCCTAAATGTATAATGCCCGAAACATCGCTAAAGTTTGCTTCTTTTATGCGATTGTCGATTAAACCCTCTAAACCGTCATAAATAAAATAGGGTTTTAAACCGCGAAAAAGCGCATTCTCTACAAAATATTTAATAGCGGGGTTCATCCCCGCACAATCTCCGCCCGAGGAGAAGATAGCAATAGCCATAAGAACTCCTTATAATTTGCTTGCCATATAATCAGCTACTTCCAGCAATCTTTGGGAGTAACCGTATTCGTTGTCATACCAAGTTAAAATTTTAACCATTCTATTGCCTAAAACACTTGTAGATTGCCCGTCGATAATAGATGAGTGTCTATTGTTTATTATATCAGAAGAGACAATATCATCCATAGTAAATTCCAAAATGCCTTTTAATTCATTTTCAGAAGCTTCTTTAAGCGCATTATTAACGCTATCTAGCGTAATATCCTTATTTAAAAGTGCTACAATTTCAGTTATTGCGCCATCGGGCACAGGCACTCTTAATGCCATAGCTTCCATTTTGCCTTTTAGTGCTGGAATAACCTCTATAGTCGCAATAGCTGCCCCGGTTGTTGTCGGAATAATATTTACAGCACACGCTCGCCCGCGTCTTCGTTTTTTGGCTCTTTTATCAACCGGCACTTGCGAAGAGGTGTATGCATGGGTGGTTGTTATCATTGCATACTCTACGCCAAATCGCTCTTCTAAAACTTTCATTACAGGCGCTAAAGAGTTTGTGGTGCATGAAGCATTAGAGACAATATGATGCTTGTTTGTATCATACTCTTTTTCGTTTAC
>JALVTE010000048.1 GCA_027024155.1 Campylobacteraceae bacterium | reverse complement strand
CATATTTTTAATTATGTTTGTTATAATCCACTCATGTTAAAAGATAAATTCATAAAACTATGCAAAAACTTTAGCACCGATAAAGAGCTAACATTAAAACTATGGCAAGAGATAGAAGATGCTTATACTCAGAAAAATAGGTACTACCATACTCTTATGCACTTAGAAAATATCTACAAAGAGCTTCCAAAGCTTGATTTTGTTACGGAGTTTACTATATTTTATCATGATATTATATACAATGTTAAACGAGCAGACAATGAGCAAAAAAGTGCTTTGCTTTGCAAAGATAGGCTTGCGTGTTTAGGTGTAGATAGTACTACTATAAAAGATACTGTTACTCTTATAAACGAGACAAAAACTCACAATCCAAGCACTAGAGCCAATGCTCTGTTTTTAGATGCTGATTTATCTATTTTAGGAAGCGATACCGACAAATATATAAGCTACACAAAGCAAATTAGAAAAGAGTACTCTATTTTTAGCCAGTCAGATTACTACACTGGGCGTAAAAAAGTTTTAAAGCATTTTCTAGTAAAAGAGAGAATATACCATAGCGACAATTTCTATAACAAATATGAAACAAATGCTAGAGAGAATATTAAAAAAGAGTTAGATTTTATTACTTTGCACTATTTACATTAAGCAACATATTATGTAGGGTGCGTAACTTCAGTTAAATAATACTCTCTAGCTTAATTATTTAACAATATGCCCAACAAACTTAGACATATTGTTTAAAATTTTACCACCTCTTCTAAATCCAACTCCGCATGCTTCCCAAGCGTAGAATACTCCAGCTTGGTAGCTATTGCCTAATTTATCTGTTGCTAACTCTACATACTCTTGGTAGAGCATTTTATGATTGCCGTATATATCTTTATTCTCCTCTTCTACTTCACCATTGGCATTTAAAATTGCTACATCGCCGCCCTCTCTGCCAAAAAATGGCTTTCTTACTTGCTTTTTGCCCTCTAATGGTTCAAAAGAGCTCTCTAGTAGTAGTGGATGGTTTGGATACAAATCCCAAAGTATCTTTAAAAATCCCTTGCTTTGAAACATTAGAGTATATGCCGGATTAAATATAATTGCCTCTTGGTTATCTATAATTTTTGTTAAAATCATAGCTAAATCGCTCTCTTCTATAGCTATATCTTCCCAAGGAATTAGTTTAAACCATAGTTCATACTTCTCTTCGTTATAGTAAATACCATTTTCATCAAACTCTACTTCATCTACATATCCAAACTCTGTATTATAGCCAGCTTCGGTTGCTATATGTTGCAATAATCTTACGGTATTCTCCTCTTCTGGGTTTCCTTTTATTGAGCTAAATAGAAATTTCCACCCTTCGTAGAGTTCGTCAAAACTGCTTGTATCCTCTTGTAGTGTTACAATTCGTTTAAAGTTATCTAGCAAGGCTTCGTAGATAAAGTTAAATTGTCTACTCTCTTCCAAGCCATTTTGTTTTAACATTGCCCACTGAATAATTGCACTCTCAAAAAGTGCAGTTGGGGTATCGGCATTAAACTCTAATAACTTTATAGGTTTTCCATCAACTCCACCAGCAAAATCAAAACGACCATATAGGTGCCAGTGGACATCGCTATCCCAACTCTTTTTTATTATATCTACTAAATTAAACGGTATTCCAATTTCGTGAAAAAGCTTGTTTTCTATAACATATTCGCCCGCCTCTACAAACATATCATAGAGTTCATTAGCAGCATTTGCATAGCCTTCTGCCTCTTCTTCACTAAGTACTACTAACTCATCGGCAATGTAGCTACTATCATCGCTATCTGTATGCCATACAAAGCCTAACTCTTCTAAGTAGCTCTTATCTAGTGGCTCTATTTTTTTTAAATTAACCACCAAAGCCTCCAAAGAATCCACCTTTTCTACTGCTACTTGTACTCTTCTTGCCAAAGAAGCCACCCTTTTTAGAAGAGCTCATACTCTTTCTAGGTTTATTAAAACTGTTTTTGCTTCTTGTATAAGTAGATGGCGATTTATATCCAGCTTTTCTATTATTTTGGTAGTTTTGGTTGCCAAATAGTTTA
>JALVTE010000047.1 GCA_027024155.1 Campylobacteraceae bacterium | reverse complement strand
GTTGGGAAGGCTTTGTTTGCTTTACTAAAGGCTAGACTTTTTGTTTTGAATAGTAAATTAGAATATAGTGCAACAAACTCTCAATATTTGAATAAAATAGAATGGCTTTTTAATAAGATATCAAAAAAGCAATTATTAAAAAATAATACCTTTATAAAAATAGAAGATATAGAAGTTGATTTTAGTAAGCGTAGTGCAAGAAAAGGAAATAGAAAATTTTTTGATGGAATTTTTATAGAAACCCCTTTTATTTTTAACTTATATCAGACATTATCAGGAATAAATAAAGCTAACTCAATTATTGATTTTGAAATTGAATATAATTATTTGTGGTGGGATTTATATATTAAGCTTTCTCAAAAAGCTAAAACATTTTCAGATATTGATTTTGGAAATATATTGTCTAAGATAGAAAATATTACTCATGGTAGTTTTAGAAAATATGATGAGATAAGCAAAGATAAGTGGGTTTTTGTAAAAAATAGTAATGAATTTGAAATGGATAATGTTGCTATGGGGATAAAACAGTTTGCAATAATTTATGCTTTAATTAAAAATGGATATTTAACAAAAGATAGAATATTAATTTTTGATGAGCCAGAAGTTCACTTGCACCCAAAATGGCAATTAGAGATGGCTAAAATTATTATAGAGCTTGTTAAAAATGGTGTTAAGATTGTTGTTAATTCTCATAGTCCATATATGATTGAAGCTTTAGAATTATTATCTAAACAAGAAGAGGTTAAATCTAGTTTTTATCTAGCTACTAATAATAACAATATTGTTAATATTAAAGAAATGAAAGATAACTTGACACCTATTTATGATTTGTTATCTCAGCCTATTGATACTCTTGAACAAATAGAATTGGATAATTTTAAATGGTAAATAAATTAAAAAATGAACTTGTTGATGAATTATCATTGACAGATACATTAAAATCAGTTAGTGATAATATGTGTTCAGATACAGATAAATTTTGTATAGATTTTGATATGTTCCCAAGTTTTTGTCTAAAAGAGTGTGGAGTATGTCAAAATGAACCGGCTACAGTTGATTCATTGTTTTTAAATATACCTAAGAATCATACTCTTTTTATAGAGTTTAAAGATTTAAAAACTGTTAATGAGCCTAAAGAGTGGCTAACAACAGAGAAGTTACAACAGATATATTTAAAAGTTCATGAATCTTTTCATATGCTTTCTAAATATATGGTAAAAAAGTCATTAGCTACATATGATGACTTTTATCATCATAAAAAAAGTGTTTTTATTGTATATGATACACAAGGTGATAAGAAAAGAGATTTTCATAATCATTTTAAGGGGAAAGTTAATAGATTTAATTACCTGGTAGAGAATATTCAAGTTATTAACTGCGACAATTTTAAACAATTTATTATTAAGGAAAATTTATGTTAACATTTAGTGAACTACTACTAAAATTACAAGAGTTTTGGATGAAAGAGGGGTGTAATGTACTACAGCCTTATGATGTTGCTTCGGGGGCTGGGACTTTTCATCCGGCTACTCTGCTTAGAAGTTTAGACTCTACGCCTTGGTCGGCTGCTTATGTGGCTCCGTCTCGTCGTCCGACAGATGGTAGATATGGGGAGAATCCAAATAGACTTGGGGCTTATTATCAATTTCAGGTACTTATAAAGCCTAGTCCTGATAATATTCAAGAGCTTTATCTTAAATCTTTAGAGCATTTAGGGCTTGATTTAAAGAGCCACGATATTCGTTTTGTCGAGGATAACTGGGAGTCACCAACACTTGGTGCTTGGGGCCTTGGTTGGGAAGTTTGGCTAGATGGTATGGAGGTAACTCAGTTTACTTACTTCCAACAAGTAGGTGGTATCGCTTGTGACCCTGTTGCAGTAGAGATAACATACGGAACAGAGCGTTTAGCTATGTACTTACAGGGTGTAGAGAGCGTTTACGATATTGTATGGAACAAAAACGAAAATGGTGTTACAACTTATGGAGATGTACATAAAGAGAGTGAGTATGAGTTTAGTAAATACCATTTCGAAGTTGCAAATACAGATATGTTATTTAAACATTTCGACGATGCGAGCGAAGAGTGCAAAAGATGTTTAGAGGCTGGTTTGCCACTGCCAGCATACGACCAGTGTATGTTAGCAAGCCACGCATTTAATGTACTAGATGCAAGAAAAGCAATTTCGCAAGCACAACGCCAAAACTATATTTTAAAAGTGCGTGAATTATCTGTTGGTTGTGCAAAGCTTTATAAAGAACAAGAGGCAGAAAGACAGAAAAGAGTTAAGAGTTAAGAATTGAGGGTGATTTGAAGATACAAGAGATATATAATTTTTTAGATAGTTTAAGTCCGTTTGAGTTGCAGGAGAAGTGGGATAATAGTGGGCTTAATTTAGGTTCAATGGATGCTGAGATTAGTGAAGTAGTGCTATCTTTAGATATTGATGAAGCTTTAATAGACTCTGCTAACAATGGTACACTTTTTGTTGTACACCACCCAATAATATTTGGGGGTTTAAAGAGTTTGGATTTGTCTACATATCCTGCAAATTTGCTCTCTAAAATGATAAAAAAAGATATATCTTTAATTGCTATGCATACAAATTTTGATAAAACCCATCTTAACAGATATGTTTTTGAAAAAGTTTTAGGCTTTAAAGTAGATAAACAGAGCGATTTTATCTGCACTTTCAGTAAAATGTTCAGCAAAGATGAGCTTTTAAATTTAATAAAAACTAAACTTGGTTTAAAACATTTAAAAGTAGTAAACCCAAAAAATGTGATAAATTCTGTGGCTTTAACCACAGGAGCTGGGGCTAGCTTATTAGACTCTATGGATGCAGATTGTTTTTTAACAGGCGATATAAAGTATCACGATGCAATGAAAGCGCTAAGCGAAGATAAGATGATGGTAGATATTGGGCACTTTGAAAGTGAGCAGTTTTTTGTAGATGCTATAAAAAATTCATTTAACTCTTTGCCTATTTCGGTTATAATTGCGCAATCTAAAAATCCATTTAGTCATGTATAATTACCAATAAAGGATATATCTTGAATATATACGTAAAAGAGTTAGTAGCTTTATCAAAAATAGACAAAGCACTAGATAGTTTTAATCCACAAATTGCTGAAATTAATGCAAAAGTAGAGAAAGCACAGAAAAAAGTAGATGACCTATTAGAGCAAAAAGAGAGTATTGCTAAAGTTATCGAAGAGAACAATCTAAAAATTGCAAGCTTCGAGCAACAAATCGAAGATTTAAAAGAGCAGTTAGACAGTATCAAAAAGAAGTCTGCTGAAGTTAAAACAGAGAGAGAAATCTCTTCTCTATCTTCAGAGGAGCAAATTGCAAAAGATAATTTAACTTATGCTAATGAAGAGATAGAGCGTTTAAATAGCGTAAACGATGTTAAAAAAGCAGAGCTTGAAGAGTTAGAAGCAGAGCTTGCTACGGCACAAGAGGAGCTAGCAAAAGTATCTGAAGATATTAAGAGTGACATTGCAAAAATCGAAGAGCAAAAGGCTGAACTGTTTAAAAGTAGAGATGAAGCTATTCGTTCAATGGATCAAAAAATTCTTGCATTTTATGAAAAAATTAGAAACTGGGCTGGAAATACGGCTGTTGTTAAAGTTGAGAAGCAAGCTTGTTATGGCTGTTATATGAAGATTAACGATAAAGCTTACAGTGACTTAATCAAAGGCGAAGATATTGTAACTTGCCCACACTGCGGAAGAGTTTTATATATCGAGGTAGATAGCGAGACTGCCGAGGCGTAATGTAGTGTTTTACTACTTCTACTTAACAGTTGCAACTATCGCTTATATAGTTGCAATACCTTTTCTTATAGTTTTTAGTTTTAAATCAAAATACAAAGAGTCTATACCTGCTAGGTTTTTTCTTAAAAATAATAAATCCTTAACTCCTGATGGTGTACATTTTCATGTCTGTTCCCTTGGTGAAGCTAGAGCAATTAGAGCTATTTCTAATGAATTAGATAACTCTAAACTTAGATTTACATCAACTACAAATACAGGCTTTAATGTTATTAAAGAGTATAGTAAAGAGGCTAGATATTTGCCATTTGAAATTTTTTTGCCTTTTTGGATAAAGAGACAAAAAGTCTTAGTAGTTTTTGAAGCAGAGCTTTGGTATATGCTCTTTGCAGTAAACAAGAAAAAAGGTGCAAAAACTTTTTTAATAAACGCTAGAATTAGTGAGAAGTCTTACAAAAGTTACTTAAGATTTAAGTGGTTATATAAGCAAATTTTTAAAAATATAGATGCAGTTTATGCACAGAGTTTCGAAGATGCAAGAAGATTAAAAACTCTTGGAGCAAAACATATAAAAGTAAATGGGAATATAAAGTTTTTTAACCTTCCAACACCAAATAAGATGTACAATAAAAATTACGACTTAGTTGTATGTGCAGCAAGTACTCATGAGGGAGAAGAGGAGTTAATTTTAAATGCATTTTTAGAGCTTAAAGATATAGAAGATGCTCAATTAATAGTTGTGCCAAGACACCCTGAACGCTTTGATAAAGTTGCAAAATTGCTAGAGAGAACAGCACTGAAAAAAGATTTAAGCTTTAGTCGATATACTCAAAATAGAGACTTTAAAACAGATATTGTTTTAATAGATATTATGGGAGAGCTAGTTAATGCATATGCAATTAGTGATATTGTAGTATTAGGTGGTGCATTTGCTAATATTGGTGGACATAATGCGGCAGAAGCTGCACAGTTTGGTTGTAAAATAATAAGTGGAGTAAACCATTTTAATCAAAAAGATATTTTTAAATCTATAGATGGCATAGAGGTTGTAGAAGATTTTGACTTAACGCAAACACTGCTCGGGTATAACGAGTTGAAATATTGCAAAATTGATACAAAAGCTAAAATAGATGAGTTAATAGAGGATATTAAAAGTGTTTTATAAAGATGATGGAGAGTATATAGTTTTAAAAATAAAAGCCCAACCACAAGCTAGTAAAAGTGAGTTTTGCGGACTATATGGCGAAGATGCAATAAAGGTAAGAGTTGCGGCACCAGCAGTAGAAGGGGCAGCAAATAAAGAGTTAGCAAAATTTTTGGCAAAGCAATTTAAAGTACCTAAAAGCAGTGTAAGTTTTGTTAGCGGTCAAAACAGTAAAGTTAAATTGATAAAAGTGCCAAAAAGTGAAAAGTTAGAGAAGTTTATTTCTAGTTTGAAGTAATAGGATTTGGGATACAGGATTTTGATTTATGATAAAAGGAATATAATGGAAGATAAAGCGTATAAACTGTTAGGACAGCAGTTAAATATATCTGGTAAAAGGGCAAAAGAGTTAATCGATAGAGGTTTAGTTTATGTTGGCGATAAAAAGTTAAAAATTGCAAGAGCAGTAATGCCTGAAGATACTAAATTTCGTGTAGAGATGCCAAGAAAAGTAGATAAAATATATGAAGATGACGATATTTTAGTAGTAAATAAACCAGCATTTTTAGATGTTTATGAAGTAGAGGCAAGCTTTAGCGACGCTGCTTTAATACACAGATTAGATAGAGAAACAAGTGGAGTACTGCTACTCGCAAAAAATGAAGAGTTTTTAAAAAAGGCGATAGAGGCTTTTAGAAATAGAAGAGTTAAAAAGTTTTATACCGCTTGGGTAGAGGGTGTAATTTATGAAGAGATGGTAATAGATTTACCAATTCATACAATTAAAGGTCCTAAGTCTATATCTAAAGTAAATAAACGAATTGGTAAAGAGGCTGTAACTATCGTAAAGCCAAACGAGGTACAGGGTAAAAAAAGCAAAGTAGATATAGAGATTAAAACAGGAAGAACACACCAAATTAGACTACATCTTTCACACGAAGGACACCCTGTTGTTGGTGACGAACAGTACGGAAGCCCAACAAAAAGTAAAAGAATATTACTACATGCGAGTAAAATAGAGCTATTTGACAAAGAGTATGTAGCACCTGAACCTAAAGATATAGTTCGATATAAGTAGATAATGGTATACTAATTATAGAAGTTCTCTTTAGGGTACCTCTAGCTTTCCTCTATGAGTTGTTACATCTTTTTCCCAAATAGAGTGCAAGCATAAGGAATTAGCCCAGCTAGTAGTTCTGCAAAGGTATACCTAGTTTAGAGAAAAGCTATAGTAGTTATGGGGTAGCATAATATTTAGAGCTGCCTTTTAGTAAAAAGTCTATTTAAAAGGAGTTATAGTATGAGTGGATATATTATTGTAACTGTTGTTTTTATTATTTTCTTATTTTTAATAAAATATACAGTTGGTTTTAGCTTCTTTTTACAATTTTTACCAGTGATTGTTGTGAATTCAAAAGAAGCAGTTGTGGTAGATAACAGATTGGGAAAAGATAGAATTCTTTTAGAGGGCTTTAAGTGGATAATGCCTATAAGGGATGTAGTAGTTAAAAAAGTTAGTTTAAAAGAGATTACTATTGACCCTCCTGAGCAAGAGATTGTAACAAAAGATAATATTAGTATTGGTATTGATATGATTGCATCTATTAAAATAGTAGATGTATTAAAAGCTGTAATGGATATAGATGATTATATGAAATCTACTACAAATTTAGTTGAAACTGCGGCATTGAATATTATGGGTAGTATGGATTTAATCGATATTCAGAAGAATATAGATAAAATATCTAAAGAGATAAAAGAGAAGATGAAAGAAGATACTAGTCGTTGGGGTTTAGAAGTTTTACAAGTTCATATAGAAAATGTAAAATTACCAGATAGTATAAAATTATCTATGGAAAAAGAGATAGAAGCAGAAAAAGATAGTAAAGCAAAATTATTAAGGGCTGAGGCTGATAAAAAAGCTTTAATTAAAAAAGCAGAGGGTAAAAAAATAGCTGCTGAATATGAAGCAGAAGCTTTAAAACACGAAATAGATATAATAAAAAAATCTATGCCAGATATGGATAATAGTAAAATTTTAGAGTTTTTAACATCTGTAAATTATATTCATTCAATGAAAAATTTATCATCATCTGATAATGCAAAAGTAGTAGTTTATCCAGCTGATATACAAAAATCTATAAATGGATTTATGGCTATGCCTGGATTTACAGAAGATATTGATACAAAAGATAAGTGTGACCATTAGCTAAATTTAAATAATATATTGTAATATTTTAACAATAAAATTAGAGAAGAGGAATAGTATATGTTTGATACTCTAACCGAGAGTTTTAAAAGTGCCATTGGAAAAATTAGATTTCATGACGATGAAAAGGCATTAAAGAAGGCATTAGCAGAGTTAAAAAAGGCTTTGTTAAAAGCAGATGTTCACCATAAAGTTGTAAAAGAGTTACTTGCAAATGTAGAGAGAGATGTAAAAGCCAAAGGTGTAGGAAAAGATAACTTTTTAAACGCTTTAGCAACACACTTAAAAGATATTTTAACAGCACAGGGTAACCAAGGTTTTGTTTTTGCTCCAAAACCTCCAACAGTTGTGCTTATGACTGGTCTACAAGGTAGTGGTAAAACCACAACTACTGGTAAGTTTGCATACATGCTAAAAGAGCAGAAGAAGAAAAAAGTTTTAATAGCAGCTGCCGATTTGCAACGTTTGGCAGCGGTTGAGCAGTTACGCCAAATTACAGAGCAAATTGGTGTAGATTTAGTAGCTGATGAAAATGCAAAGCCAGAAGATATCGTAAAAGAGGCTTTACAAAAAGCGAAAGATGGACTTTATGATGTGCTACTAATAGATACTGCGGGGCGTTTAGCAATAGATGAAGAGCTTATGGAAGAGCTTGCAAATATTAAAAAAATTGCAAATCCAGATGAGATATTCTATGTTGCCGATGCAATGACAGGTATAGATGCCGTAAGAACAGCTGCCACTTTTAAAGAGAAAATTGGAATTACAGGTGTAGTTTTAAGTAAATTCGATGCAGATAGCAAAGGTGGTGTTGCTTTAGGTGTTGCTCATCAAGTTGGTGTACCACTTAGATTTATTGGTAGTGGCGAGAAGATGCCAGATTTAGAAACCTTTATTCCAGACAGAATAGTAAGCCGTCTAATGGGAGCTGGAGATTTAGAGACTCTAATAGAAAAAACAACTGCTGTTATAGATGAAAAGAGTGCTAAAAAGATAACAAAAAAGATTAAAAAAGGTCAGTTTAACTTTAACGACTTTTTAGCTCAAATGGATCAAATGAAAAAGTTAGGTTCCATGAAGTCTATTATGAGTATGATTCCAGGTATGAGCGGTATAGCTAAACAGATTGGCGATATGGATTTAGAAAACTCTAAAGAGATGAAGCAAATCAAAGCGATGATAAGCTCTATGACACCAAAAGAGCGTGAAAATCCAGATTTGCTTAATAATTCAAGAAAAAGAAGAATTGCAGCAGGAGCTGGCTTAGACCAAATGCAGGTAAACCGTGTATTAAAGCAATTTAAAAATGCTGCTAAGATGGCTAAAAAACTATCTGGAAAAGGCGGTATGAAACAGATGCAAGATATTATGAAACAGATGCAAGGTGGAGGAGGCGGTGTTCCTCCAGGGTTGATGAGATAGTTCTTTTGGTTGATGGTCAATAGTTTATTGTTGATGGTTTAGAATCTCTAATGAATTAAGGACACCTATTATTAGAGGAGTCCTTTACTGCCATCGTATAAGGATTTTATATCGGTAAAATGATATGATGTAAAACTATACCATCGCCGTCATTCTGAACGGATGTGAAGAATCTAACTTAAAAAGCCGAGATAAACTATTAGCTTTACAGCCGCTGGTGCTATTCCTATAAAGCTACAAGCTCTCTTAGCACTATCAAACTCTTTAAATGAATTAAAGATAGATATGATACTACCTGATACCATTAAACCAACTCCAGGTATTGCTTTTAATAGTTTAT
>JALVTE010000046.1 GCA_027024155.1 Campylobacteraceae bacterium | reverse complement strand
GAATATAAAGGAACTTAAAAATATGTAAAATATAACTTTATAGCCAAACTTGGTGCTTTTGGATTCAAAAAAAGATGAGTCTTTTCTGACTTTTGGTGTGTGAGGTGTGTTATGGAATTATTTGGGACATTATTACAAATTTATAAATTTTATTTTTCTGCTATAATTATAAATAAACATTAATTTTGCAAAAAAGGATACATATGAGTGAGTTGCACTATATGCCTCTTCTTAATGTTGAGTATTTTAAATCTTTGGACGGTTTAACAAGTGTTGAAACAGAAAATGCAATTAAAATTGCTCTAATGATGGTAAAAGGTTTTCGTGATATTCTTGATGAGCTTAATTTTGATGAAGAGAAACTTCGTACCTTACAGTTTAATCTTGATGATAACTATGAAGTAGTAGAAGAAATTTTTAAAAATAGCGAAGATACAAAAACAAAAAAGATTCTTGATGAACTTTTAACACAAATGGCAAAATTAGAAATGGAGATTGGAGATTTAATTCTAGAACATCGCCATGCTTCTTAAATTTGACATAAAATATGAGCGAAGCAAAAAGAAAGTCGCTAAAAAAATCTCATTAAAATTTATTGTAGAAACTGAAGAACTCTATAAATCTAACCCCTCACATACAAAATTAAATTTAAAAAATATTATCTGCAAACGAGACAAGCACAAGCAATCTATTCGAGTTCTTGGAAATAGTGCTTATAGAATTTTACTTACACATAAAGATAATATTGTCTATTTTCAAGATATTATGAATCATGATAAGTATGATAGATTGACTAAAGATTGTTAATCTCTAATGAAAATTTGGGTGGTTTATAGAAAGTGGTTATTTTTACATATAGAGAAATTTTTACCACTGCCCAAGCATTACGCTAACAACTGTTTCGGTTCGTAAAATTCGCTCTCCTAAACTAACAGCTCTGCATCCGTGTTTGCAAAGTAGTTCTACTTCGTAGTCTATCCAGCCACCTTCGGCTCCTATGCATAGAACTTTTGGCATTTGGGCATTGCTATTTTCTTTAAGGTAAGTTTTCCAAGATTGCAGTGCGTAAGGGTGGGCTACTACTGCGTTATCTTGCTCTTTTACTAGGGCTGGAAACTCATCTTCTACAAATGGTTTGAAGCGTTTTTTTAACTCTACTTTTAGTGGTACTGTGTCTATGGCTTGTTGCAAGCCTTCGAATATAAACTCGTCTATTCTCTCCAGCAGGGGGCTTTGCCAGTAGCTTTTTTGGGTGCGGTAGCTGTTTACTATTATTAGCTTGTTTACCCCAAGTGATGTCATATCCATAATTAGTCTGCGTAGCACTTTTGGGCGAGACAAGGCTAGAACAATAGTCAAGTCTAGTTTTTTTGGTGGCTTTTTATCTAGGGTGATATTTTCAAGAGTTACTTCGTTATTATCTATTTTGGTAATTGTTGCCTTGCCAATATTGCCACCTATTTCGCCAATAGTTAAGCTATCGCCCTCTTTAGATTTTAGCACCTCTTTTATATGCTTTATCTGCTCTTGGTCTGTAATTTTATTTGTGTTTTTAGGTATTAGTATGCAGTTCATTTTATAAATCGAAAGATAGGTTGGCAAATGCACTCTCGGCACTATATGCACTTTTGTATCGAGTAGATAGTACTCTTACTGTTTTTCGTTTTAAGTTGCATATTGCAATACGAAAATCTGCACCCATTTGCGGCTCAACTATGCAGATAATATTATCGTTGTACTCTCTTGTGGCATAGGTAGTGCCTTGTAGAGATGGGAAAAAGTATTTAGGGTAACTAAGGGGTGTAATTTCGACAATTTTAATTTGCTCTTTTTTCTTCAGAGACTCAAGCACTAACTCGGCATCTTCCCTGTTATCAAACTGAACACACCAATCGTCGAATTCTTTATTGAAGTGTTTTAAATCTTCATCTAAAAAACCGCCTGCTAGCGATTGTAGTGCAAAAATTGCCATATTTATCTTCCTGTATTTTATGTGGGTGTCACCTATTTTTAGAGCTACCCTTAAGTTAAGCTAATCTATTTCTATAAATTGCAATAAACTCAAAGCTTACAATCGCCGTCAT
>JALVTE010000045.1 GCA_027024155.1 Campylobacteraceae bacterium | reverse complement strand
CATATACTCTAATATCTTCTGGAATTTTAATCAAATCTACCTTTTTCTCAACTACATCTTTTTTGTAATCTCTTTTTTTCTTTCTCTTACCTGGAGCTCTACGCTGAGTTCTGTTTACATGATTCTTTTGAGAACCACCCATTACAGCTCTTTTTCTTGCCTCTTCTTTTCTTCTTAACTCTTGTCTCTGTTGTTCTTCGTAAATAATTTTATCTGAGAAGTCAAGTAACACAACCTCTTGCTCTTCATAAATCTCTCCACTTCCACCTAAACCACGGTCGCCTAAAATTTCTAATTTCTGACCACTATCTTTTGCTGTAACAGGAGTTTTTTTCTTTTTCTTTTTAGGTGTACTTGAAGTAGGCATAGAAGGTGTAGATTTTTTATCTCTAATTATACGATTAGGGTTTTTCTTTTTAACAATAGTAATGCCTCTTCTTTTTACAGGAGTTTTAGGCTCTTCTTTCTTATCTTCTGTTGTCTCTTCAGCTTTTACTGTCTCTTTAGGAGCCACTTTAGGGGTCGCTGTAATACCTCTTCTCTTTTTAGGTTTAGGTTTAGCCTCTTTAGGCTTCTCTTCTATCTTCTTATTTTCCTGCTCAACTTTACTCTCTGACTCTTTAATTGGCTCTTCGGTATTAGATTTTTTTTCTACAGCCTCTGTTTTTGGCTCTTCTTTTTTGCTAGTTTCTATTTTTTCTTCTACTTTATGTTCAGATTCATTGTTTGCAGTTTCTTTATTGGTAGTACCTTTTTTAGTACTTTTTACTGAAACTTCTTTTTTCTTTTCCCCCTCTGCCTTTTTAGCTGGCTTTTCCCCTTGTACAATTTCAGGCTTCTTACCTGTAATAATATAGTTCATTAAACTCTCTGCTTCTTGCTCTGTTATTGTACTATTTCGTGCTCTTACTTTAAACCCTAACTCTTTTGCCTTCTCTAAAGCAATTTTATCAGATGTTCCTGCTTCTAGTGCTACTTCTTCTATTTTAATTTTTGACATTACTATTTAACTCCTTATATCGCAACAAGTTTATCATCTCTTCTACACTTGTTATATCTAATTTCATTCTCCCAGCTATCTTCTTTTCGATATGTTTACTGTTTAAACACTCTTCACAAAGATAGAAACTACGACCAAACCCGCGGTACTTAACTAAAATCCGCTCTTCTTTTTGAAGTCTATAAAGCTCTTGTTGTGGCTCCCTTTTTCGACATGATATGCACATTCTTATAGGATTAGATTTTCTAACTGACATTATATCACAAAATCCTACAGTCTACTTAGTACTCCGTAATTATCTAAATCACAGATAAGTACTCTAAAATCATTAAACGCATTTTGCAAACTTTGCGCTATCTTTTTTGCGTCATCTTCATAGCATAATGTAAAGAATGTAGAACCACTACCAGATAGTGTACTCATAAGAGCACCATTTTCAAGTGCTAACTTTTGTACTCTAAAAAGTTCTGGCATCATCTCCATTCTTCTATCTTGATGTAATCTATCTTGTGCAGCAATTTTTAGCTGATCCCACGATTCGCTCATAAAGAGTGCTGTCATATATGCTGCATGCGATAGCGAAAATACTGCTTCATCTTTATGATAACTCTTTGGCAAAACATTTCTAGACCTATTTGTAGAAATCGTTCTATTAGGAACAACTAAAACTGCTTTTAGATAACTTGGTAATCTATGTTTTTTACTATATACTCTACCATCATAAAGACAAGCTACATTAAAACCACCCATTACAGCCGGTGTAATATTATCTGGATGTGGCTCATACTTTAGTGCAAGATTAAGTATTTTTCTCTTGTTATATTTAACACCAGCTGCTACATGTGCTGCAGTAAGTGCGGCAACAATTACAGCCGAAGAACTACCAAGACCACGAGATATTGGTATCTTGTTTGTAAACTCAAATCTAAATGTATTATATTTGCCACCGCTCAGTTTTTTATAGTGTTCATTAAATATATTTAAAAACATAGTATTTCTTTTAATTCTAGGGTTGCTAGAGCCTTCCCCTTTTGTAGAAATACTTAAAAACCTAGATGGTTTTATAACAATTTCGTTTCGCAAATTGATAGAGAGACCTAGAGTATCAAACCCTGGTCCCAAATTTGCACTTGTTGCTGGTACCGATATTAACAACTAACTTTCCTTTACCCAAGAGCCTATACAGCAGCTATTTGATAATTTGGTTCGTTTGCCTCTAAAATATTTAAACTATTTAAATTGTTGGGCATTTTAAAACTGCTTGTTGGCTCTTTATCAAATCTTAATGTAATTATAGTCTCTTTTTCTTTGATAAAGTAAAGTTTTCCTAAAGCTTTAATAGGATTATTGTCATTTAACTCAAAAGCTGAGATTGCATAAAAAGGAATTTGCTTAATAATGTTAAGAGTTTTTAGTAAAACATAGGCAATTTTAGTAGCCATATGGCTACCAGGACCATTTGTATAGATAATCTTTTCTACAAGGTGCTTCTCTAAAATCTCTTTTAAAATTGGCAATAGAGTATCTGATGTCATTCCATCATACTCTTTAACTTCTACTAAATTTTCATTTTCGTAAAAGCCAATTTGAAGAGGCTTAGCAATCGTATTTATAAGTAGTGTTATAGCTGACCCTTTATGCAAATACTTTTGCTAACTCTAAACTTTTTTCTACCTCTTGGAAGTTTATAATTTCGTAAGCTCCCTCAGTAGCTAAAAGCTTTTGTGTTAATAGGTGATTTAACTCGTGGCTACTTGCAACTGCACTATATTCACCAACTATATGATGACCCAAAACCATCATATCACCCATTGCATCTAATATTTTATGTCTTACAAACTCATTTTCAAATCTTAAACCTTCTGGATTTAATACTGAATTTTCATCTAAACCTATAGCATTTTCTAAACTTGCACCAAGTGCTAGATTAATGCTTTGTAGATACTGAATATCTCTTAAAAATCCAAAAGTTCTAGCTCTTGCGATTTCATCTACATATTTCTGTTTGCTAAATTCAAAACTATACTTTTGTGTTCCAATAATTGGGTGATTAAAGTTAATTTCAAAATTAAATATTGGCTTCTTAGCAGGCTTTAGTGATGCTACTTTACCATTCTGCTCTACTTTTACCTCTTTTTTAATTACCATTAAAGACTTCATAATCTCTTGTTTTTTAATTCCAGCTTCATCCAGTAGCATACAAAAAGAGACTGCACTACCATCCATTACAGGCATTTCGTTACCATAAACAGTGACTTTTAAATTATCGATTCCATATGCATAAATTGCAGATAAGAAGTGCTCTATTGTAGATATTGCATTTGGCTTTTTACCTAAAACGGTAGCTAGTTTTGTATCTGTAATGCTATCAACATTTAGAGGCAGAGTTGTTCCACTATTAGCATGTATAAAACTAATGCCACTATTTGCAGGCATTGGCTCTAAAAGCATCTTGATTGGCTCACCACTATGCAGGCCAATTCCAGTTACCTCTACGCTCTTTTTTATAGTTTGTTGAAACATTTATAAACTCCTAATTGGCTATACAATTATCTAATTATACCCAATTATTTTATCTGCTTTATTAAATATGTCAGTAATATGCTTTTTAATCCAATCTTTTTTCATCCACTCTAATGGATAAACCTCTACCCCTTGTACTAATATGCCAAAGTGAACATGGTCTCCAAGTGCTAAGCCACTTTGTCCAGTTTTTGCAATTACTTCGCCCGCGTGAACTTTTTCACCTTTTTTTACTAATATAGAAGAGCAGTGTCCATATAGAGTATATAGACCAAAACCATGGTCTAGCATTGGTATATTTCCATATATTCCATTATTTTTAGTTGATACAACTATCGCATTATTACTTGAGTATAAATTATCATGCTTAACGCTTGCTAAGTCAAAACCTACATGGTATGATGTAGAGATTATATTATCAGGACTTCCATAATAGTAGTATCTTTTTGTACCAAAATCAGAGACTTGTTTTGCCCTACGAAGTGGATGAAATGGCTTTATACTCCACTTTCCACTAAATGGTGTTACTTTAGATGACATTTTATGTATGTAATCTTCATTTTTCTTACGCATAAGCTCATTTACTGCTTTAAATCTCTCTATTTTATCTTTTATATTTGCATAGTCACTGTCACTTTGAGCTAACTCTGTAATTTTACCATTTATAAATCTGTCGCTTGCTCTAATTTTAGATACTTTATACTTTTTATAAATTCTATTTAAATGTAGTTGATGTTTTGTAATATTATTTGCACTATCTACTGCAACTATAGTTGGATTAAAATTATCCATATTAAACGGCCAAGCAATTAGTGTTGCATATACTCCATTTTTTTTGTATTTAATTGGTTTAAATTTAACACCATTACCAACATCTACATATACATTTTTAAGATTGTTATCTTTGGCGTTAAAGATAATTAATGCACTACCACCTTTTAAAATACTAGGACTTTGTGCAATTAAATTTACCTCTGGTGGAGTATTATCAACTATTAATTTAGCCTGTTTTGTTGCTTTGTTTCCTAAAAAAAAGCCCCATAAACTGCTATCTCTAGCTATTATCGTTAATACCCAATTTTTTATTTTAGAATTTGCTATCTCATTTGGAAGTTTTACTTCTATATCTTTCTTTTTAGATGGTAATAAGAAGTTTTGTGAATATATAGTAAACTCTTTGCCATTACTACTTAAAATAACTTTACAACTCTTTATGCTTTTATTATCAGTAATAGTAAACTTAATAGGAGACTTATCATTAGCTGATATTAGATTAGGGGCAATAATTTTTGGTGGTACTTTTTCAAACATTGGTGAGAAATATGCAAATACGCCAGCCCCAATAATAAGTAAAAGTAATAAAATTGGTAAAAATTTACTACCACTTCTTTTTCGACTGCTTCCTCTAACTCTTCTTTTTCTAGCCATTAATTTTATCCTTTATTTGTTCTAAAATTTTGTTTTTTATCTCTTCAATTTTACCACTTTTAACTTCAAAACCACCTGCATTTTTATGTCCACCTCCACCAAATTTAGTAGCTATAGCAGAAATATCTTCATTTTTAGAGCGTATTGATACTTTTAAAATAGTGTCAAATTCTACAATCAAAATGGCAACTTCAACAGTTACTAAAGCGATTGCGAAATCTATAATTCCATTTAAATCGCTACCTTTTGCACCAGTAGCCTTTAAATCTATATTTTTTAAAACCATCACTGCAATTTTAGCATCGCTGAAAAGTTCTAAACTATCAATAGCTTTAGCTATTAATCTTGTATGTGCTAAAGAGTTTCTTTTATTTATCATCTCCGATATATAACTAGCATTTAAGCCATACCCTAACAGTTCACTAGCTAACTCAAAAGTTTGACTATTTACAAGTGTTGTAGTAAAATTAATACTATCAGTTAGTAGTCCAGCATATATAGGTTCAGCAACTTTATTATCTATTGCAAAACCCTCTTTTAAGAGTTTATATAAAACTGCAGTAGTTGAAACTTCTACCTCTACAATATTTAGTATTCCAAAATTGGTATTGCTTTTATGGTGGTCTATATTAACGACTGTTCTATCTTGTAAATCAAAGCCTGCTCGTGAAATATCAGCACAATCTACTGTAACAATTAATGAGTCTTTATAATCAATTTTCTTTTTATACTTTTTGAAGCCATTTAAAAAATTGAGTTTAAGAGGTAAGTCGCTATCCATACATACAAGTTCAGTTTGATATCCCATAATCTTTAAGCTATTAAATAGAGCCAAAGCACTTCCAATCGTATCGCCATCAGGACGAATATGAGAAACTATAGTAACTTTTCTAAACTCTTCTAAAAGTTTTTTAAATTCATTTGCTAAATTTTTATAATCCATTTTACCTCTTTTGGTGAAGGGGTAGCTAAGTAGATAGTTTTTAAGATGTCTATTTCCCTTTAGCTAGTCTAAGTAATGCAACTTGCATTTTTCGCCATAGCTTTATATCTGTAGCAGGGAAACCACCGTAAACTTTGCCACCTTCTAAATCTTTAGTTACACCAGTTCGTGCAGCTAACATTGCTCTATCGCCTATTTTTAAGTGTCCTGCTGTTCCGCATTGTCCGCCAATTACTACACCTTGTCCAACCATTGTGGAGCCAGATAGTCCAACTTGTGAAACTACAATACTATACTCTCCAATTTGGCAATTATGCCCAACTTGTATTAAGTTATCTAGTTTTGCGTTAGATTTTATGATTGTTGAGCCTAGTGTTGCTCTATCTATTGTACAGTTGGCTCCAATTTCTACATTATCTTGAATAACTACATTTCCAATTTGGTAAAACTTGGTGTTAGAGCTATCTTTACTCACAAAACCAAAGCCATCGCTACCTATAACTGTACCACTGTGTATTATTGTATTATTGCCAATTTTACACTCGTGATAAATTGTAACATTAGGGTATATTATGCAGTTTTCTCCAATAGTTACACTGTCTCCCAAGAAGCAACCCGCCATTACTTTTGAATTTTTGCCAATAGTTACATTTTTACCACAATTTACACTATTTGCAATCTGGGCATTTTCTAAAAGTTTCGGCTCATGTGTCTCTACACTTGGAGTGTAAGTAAATAGTGAAGTTGCTAGAGCCATCTTTTTATAAGGCTCATCTGTAACTAGAGCTACAACACCCTCTGGTAAATGCTCTAAAAACTTCTCTTCTAAAATAACTGCACCTGCTTTAGTCTCTTTTAAATCGTTTAAATATTTAGCATCGTGAAAGAAGCTAAGCGTATTTGCATCTGCCTCTTTAAGAGCTAGCAGTTTAGTTATCTCTAAATCTTTTTCGCACTCAAGCTCTAAAAACTTTGCTATATCTTTTAAAGATTTGCTCATTATCGCTCCATAGCTACAACGCCACTTCTTACTATTTCACTTGGGTTAAATACTTGTGCTGCATCTATGCAGTGGTTGATTCTGTGCGATTCATCTGCAGCCATTGCTATTAGCATCTCTTCACTTGCATTTACAATTCCGCCATTATAAGCTTCGAATAGTGCTTGAATTGCTGCCATACTCTCGCCTTTTTGAATTGGGAACTTAACTAATACCATCTCTTTTTCGACCATAGAGTCGTGCTCTATAACTTTATATACAGGTATTAATTTGTGCAGTTGCTTAATAATTTGCTCCATCACACGGCTACTACCTCTTGTAACAATAGTCATATGCGACATATCGCTATTTGGGATTGTAGCAACTGTTAGCGAGTCGATGTTATACCCCCGACCTGCAAAAAGTCCAGAGACTCTAGCTAAAACTTGTGCTTCGTTTTGTACGATAACTGATATTACTCTTCTAACCTTTTGCATTATCGCTCCTTGTACTCTAACATCATATTGTATAGTGCTCCACCTGCTGGAACCATTGGAAGCACATTTTCAAATCTATCTACTGCAACATTTATAAATGCAACTTTGTTCTGCTTTATTGCATCTTTTAAAGCTTCGTCGAACTCCTCTTTTGTTGTTACATCGTATCCTACACCGCCACAAGCTTCGGTTAGCATTTTCCAATTTGGCTGGTAGCTAAGGTCAGTCTCTGAGTAGCGTTTTTCGTAAAAGAATGTCTGCCACTGTCTAACCATTCCTAAAAAGTGGTTATTTAGCATTACATTAACTACAGCTATGCCATTTTCTGCTGCGGTTACAAGCTCTTGAATATTCATCAAAATTGAGCCATCACCTGTAATATTTATTACTGTTTTGCTAGGGTCTGCCATTTTTGCCCCAAGTGCTGCTGGTAAACCAAAGCCCATTGTTCCAAGTCCGCCAGAGTTTACCCATTGGCGTGGTCTTGAGAATGGGAAGAACTGTGCTGCCCACATTTGGTGTTGCCCAACATCAGATGTTACAGTAGCATCTTCGCCTACAAGCTCACCAATACGCTCTACTACCCACTGTGGCTTAATAACTTCGTCACTATCTTCGTAAGTTAGAGGATGTACTTCGTTATATCTTTTTAATAAATCTCTCCAAACTTGGTAACGCTCTTTATTTACCTTATCTTTAAGTGCATCTAACATTTTGCCAACAACTATTCTAACATCGCCAACAATAGGGTAGTCTACATCTACAATTTTACCAATGTTTGCTGGGTCTATGTCTATGTGTATAATGTCTGCATATTTTGCAAATTCGCTAAGTTTACCTGTTACTCTATCATCAAATCTGGCACCTAGAGATATTAGTAAATCTGTTTCGCTCATTGCCATGTTAGATGCATAATTTCCATGCATTCCTGGCATACCAATATGCAATTCGTTACTATCACCCATTACACCGCGAGCCATTAGGGTCTCTACTGCTGGAATTCCTGTAACTTTTGCAAACTCTCTAATAATTTCGTAAGCGTTACTTAAAACAGCACCACCTCCAATATATAGAAGTGGTTTTTTAGCTTGCAAGATTGCCTCTACAGCCTTTTTAATTTGACGATTATTACCATTATAGCTTGGCTTATATGTCGGAATATTTACGCTATCTGGGTATTTAAATTCAGCAATTTCGCTGGTAATATCTTTTGGAATATCGACTAATACGGGACCTGGACGACCACTTCTAGCGATATAAAAAGCCTCTTTTAAAATTTTTGGTAAATCTTCTATACTCTTTACTAAATAGTTGTGCTTTGTACATGGACGGCTAATTCCTACTGCATCTACCTCTTGAAATCCATCTGTACCAATTAAGCTAACTGGAATTTGCCCACTAATAACAACCATAGGAATAGAGTCCATATAAGCAGTTGCTAAACCAGTTACAGCATTTGTAAAACCTGGACCACTTGTTACCATTGCAACACCAACTTCTCCGCTAACTCTTGCATATGCATCTGCTGCGTGTACCGCTGCTTGCTCGTGCCGTGTTAAAATATGTTCAAAGCCGTTTTGTTTATATATTTCATCATAAACATTCATAATTGCACCGCCAGGATAGCCAAATACATACTTGGCACCCTCTGCAATAATGGCTTCGCAAACCATTTGTGCTCCGCTTATTTTCATAAAATACTCCAAAATTTATAGTTTTA
>JALVTE010000044.1 GCA_027024155.1 Campylobacteraceae bacterium | reverse complement strand
ATGTTGTATTTACCTCTAAAGAGGGCAAACTTAGCCAATATGTAGAGTATCTGAAAAAAGAGATAGATATATTAGCGTCGCATATAGATACTTCTCGCGAGGTTATACAGTTTCACTTTGGTGGCGGAACACCTACCTATTATAGTGCTTTAGAGTTAGATGAGATTGTAACTTATATTAAAAATGCATTTCCAAATTTTAGCTCCGAAGCAGAGGTAAGTGTCGAAATTGACCCACGCTTTTTTAACGAAGAGCAGATGAAGGTGTTTAAAAAGCATGGCTTTAACCGTATCAGCTTTGGTGTACAAGATTTCGACCCAAAAGTTCAAGAAGCAGTGCATAGAGACCAGCCTTACGACTTAACAAAAAAAGCGGTTGATTTGGCTAGAGAGTATGGAATAAACAGTATAAATACAGATTTAATTTATGGTTTACCATACCAGACTTTAGAGGGTTTTAAAAAGACTTTAGAGCAGATTTTAACACTTAATCCAGATAGATTGGCAGTATTTAACTACGCACATGTACCGTGGCTTAAAAAGACAATGCGTAAGTTTGACGAGACAACAATGCCAAGCCCAGCAACAAAGTTAGCAATTTTTCAATACACAATCGACTTTTTAACTGATAATGGTTATAAGATGATAGGAATGGATCACTTTGCCAAGCCAGAAGATGAACTTTTTGGTGCTATAGAGAAGGGTGAACTGCATAGAAACTTCCAAGGTTACACCACAAAAGGTGGAGCAAACTTAGTAGGAATTGGCTTAACAAGTATTGGCGAGGGTGCTAGATATTATGCCCAAAATACAAAAGATATGAAAGCTTACGAAGCAGCGATAGATAGCGGAAAATTGCCATTTGAGAGAGGCGTAGAGTTAAGCGAAGATGACTACATAAGAAAACATGTAATTATGGAGCTTATGGCTAATTTCTCTATAGATATTAAGCGTGTAGAGAGTGAACTTGGTATTAACTTTAACGAATACTTTGCCGATGCAATCAAAGATTTAAGCGAATTTATAGATGCAGGGCTTGTAACTTTAAGCGAAGATAAGATAAAAGTAAGCGAAACAGGAACGCTGCTAATTAGAAACATAGCAATGCCATTTGATGCATATATGCAAAAATACGCAGGTAGTAAGAAGAGCTTTTCAAAAACAGTTTAGCTTTTGCTAAACTGTTTTTGAGCGGAGAGCTAAGAGCATAGAGCACAGAGCTAACAAGGTGGCTTCGCCTTTTTTAATGTGGCAAAGCCACAAATATTAAACGCGACAAAGTCGCACAATTAGCTCTAAGCTTTAACCAAAGGTTAACAATGAGTGATAAATTTAATTTTATGGCAACAAGTGATGAGTGTATTAAGTGTGGTAAGTGTATTCCCGTTTGTACAATTCATCAAGTAAATGCCGATGAAGTAACAAGCCCTAGAGGTTTTATAGACTTGCTTGGAGCTTATGGACGAGATGAATTAGAGTTAGATAAGCAAGCAAAAGATATTTTTGAGAGTTGCTTTTTATGTACAGCTTGTACCGATGTTTGCCCTAACTCTTTGCCAACAGATATGGTTATAGAAGAGGTACGAGCCGATATTGCCCAAAAGTATGGTATTGCTTGGTTTAAAAGAGCATTCTTTACCCTTCTTCGCCACCGCTGGCTAATGGATATTATGATGAAGCTAGGTTGGGTATTTAAAACTTGTGGCTTTAAGCAAGAGCCTAAAAAAGGTGGAATGTTACCTCGCTTTAACCTACCAATTTTAAAAGCCGATAGATTGCTTCCGAGTTTAGGCAAAACAAGCTTTTTAAATAAGTACCCAAAAGAGATAAAAAATGGTGGTACAAGAAGAGTTGCTATATTTATCGGTTGTCTTGCAAACTACAACTACACAGGAATTGGCGATAGCTTGGTAGAGGTGTTAAAAGAGTTAAATATAGATATTTTCATCCCAAAAAAGCAGAAGTGCTGTGCAGCTCCTGCATACTTTACTGGAGATTTTTATACCGTAGAGACTCTATCTAAACAAAATATAGAGTATTTTGAAAGCTTTATAGATGATGTAGAGGCTATTATTATTCCAGAAGCAACTTGTAGTGCAATGATAAAGCACGATTGGGAAGTATTCTTTAGAAACCGCGGAA
>JALVTE010000043.1 GCA_027024155.1 Campylobacteraceae bacterium | reverse complement strand
TTCAAATCCACCGCCACTGCCTTTGTTCATGGTCTCATAAGCTGCCTTTACGTAGCTATTTCTAAGTTCGCAACCTATTACTTTGTCGCACTTTAGGCAACTATCTACATTGTGGTTTTTTTGGCACTCTTTTAACTCTTCTAATTTAACATCTAGTGCTAAGTCAAATTTATCTTTCTCTTTATTTTCCATTGTAAGCTTCTCTTACTTTAGCAATTTCGTATTTAGAACCAAAGAAGCATGGGCTTGTGTCGTGAGGGTGTTCTGGTTTTAACTCTAGCAGGCTTACACCTTTGTCGTCAATCGCTTCTGCACCTGCTTCTATATATGCTAGTGCAAATGGGATTACTTCGAATAAATCTCTTAGCTTGCCTTTTGGTTTGTCTGTTGTTCCTGGGTAGCTAAATAGTCCGCCACCTTTTAGTAAAATTTGATGTAAATCTGGTACCATACCACCACTATATCTTAAGCGGTATCCTTCTTGGAATAGTGACTCTATAAGCTCTTTATGGTGTGGGTACCAATTTTTCTGTGTAGAGCCTGGTGCATTTAATTTACCCTTTTGCTCCATTGTTATCTCGCTTTGCTTTACAAACTTGTCGCCAACTAAACGGTAGTGAATTGGCTTTGAGCCTTTAATTGTTTTTACCATTTCTACCCTTGGTCCATATACGATATAAATAGATGCTACAATATTTTCGCCATTTAAACCACCTTTATATATTCCAAATATTGAACCAACTGATAAGTTATAATCTACAATACTAGAGCCATCTAGCGGGTCGTAACAGACTACATACTCGCCATCTTCATGCAGGTTTAAAATATCCTCTTTCTCTTCGCTGATTATCGCTTTTATTGAGTCTACATCTTTAAACTCAGCCTCTATAATTTCATCGCTTTGAATGTCTAGCTTTAACTGTATATCGCCGGTTTGGTTGCTTGTTTCGCTGTATCCACTCTCACCTGTTTTAATTAAGTTATCTATCTTTAGTGCTATCTCTTCTATTTTGTTGATAATTTTTTCCACTATAATCCTTTTAATGTAGTTGCATTTTCCCAAATGTACTCTATAATTTGCTCTGTGTTGTTTAAGTCTAGTATTTTAACATTTAATCCATTTAACTGCTCTTGTGGTATTGAGTTATCTATAGCTATTGCTTGTAAAAATGGCAAGTAATCCTCTTCTATTTTACCTCTAAATATCCCTATACGTGGTAAATTCCAAGTTTTTAAACCCTCTACAATCAGTAAATCAAATTTTCCGAAATTTTTAGCTAACTCTTCAAGTGTAGATGTTTGGTGCTTAAATATTGTAGTTTTAACATCTGAAATAACTGCCACATCGGCACCACTTTTAAAAAATCTATCGCTATCTTTACCCTCTTTGTCAAATATAGCTTTGTTTTTTGGGTCATGCTTGATAATTGCAATTTTGTATCTGTCGCTAAGTGCTTTAGAAATTTTTTCAATAATAGTAGTCTTACCACTACCCGATGGACCTGTAAATGCTATTGCTAATTGCTTCATTGTACTCCTTTAGAATTATTTTATACTATATAGACTAAAAATTACATTGCAATTAAAATATATGCTAATATTACATATAAGATTTAATACAAAGTAGCATAATGAAAATAGCCATATACATATTAACAATTTTTTTAATAACAGCTTGTAGTTCGAAAAACGAAGCATATAATCAACTTAATAGAAATAAGAGTAGTTATAATAAATTAAAAATGACAAAAACTGTACTACTTAAAAGTACAATAGTGTATGTTACATACAATAAAGATAGTAAAAATTTTAAAGTTGAGTTAAATAGTAGAGATAGAGAAGTAGATATTAGTTTACAAAAGTGCCTAATTAATAAAAAAGAAGCTATAGTCGAACCATCTAGCAGTACTTATAAGTGGCAAAATAGTTATATAGTTTACTCTTCAACTTCTACAAAACAGAGTAACTTACTTAACTGTGCTTTAAATAGTGGCGATAGATTTAGCCTTACTTTCTAAATCTATCTGTTAGTTCTGGGTGTGTTAGCTCGTTTATGACTTTTGTTATTTTTATAGGCTTTCCAAGTAGCATACGATATATTACATAATTTGCTAATACCTTTTTTGCGTAGTGATTGGCTTGTGAATTATCTACCATCTCTAAGCTAATATATGGTTCGTAAGCTCCCTCTTTAAATATGTTTTTTCTTATCATTCTTCTTGTATATCCAATTCCTGCATTGTATGCATATGCTACAAATATTGGGTTGTATAAGTGCTTATTTAAGTAGTCTAAATGTGTATTTGCAAACTTTAGGGCTATTTTTGGGTTAAACATATCCTCTAACTTTACATTTTGGTGGCGAACCTTTGCTATATGTTTTACTAAAAATGGCATAAATTGCATCATTCCAAGTGCAAACGAGCTAGATACCGAAGCTGGGATAAAGTGGCTCTCTTGTCTGCCAAGTGCCAAAAGCATAGCTTGTCTATCTATTGAGTATTTGCTTAAAATATCTCTATGTAAAATAGGAAAATACTGCTTCGTATCACGACTAGCTCTATTTAAAATATAGTAGTAGTATGATGGTGTGTAAATAGAGTTATATCTGTTTGCTAAAGCTTGCCAATTTGGATTTTTAGTAAATATTTGCTTTTTTAATTTTGCCCACTCTATTGGATTTTTAATATCTATATTTGGCTTATTTGTGCTACTTAATTTTGTAGTTGCTGGCATAGGGTAGGGTAAGTTTAGAAAGTCTAATGCAATTAATTTATACATATTAAAGTCGTAACTACCTGCAACTTTTTTAAGGTATTGACTCTTTTTTGTTGCCATATATAACCAAAATGTTGCCCTGTCGGCATAGAACCTAGTTGGTGCTTTATAAATTGCATTATAGAAAAAATAAGCAGCGTTGTATTTGTTTCCAAGTTTTAAATCTTTAAAGCCCAAAAGAAGCAAATTATTATAATTAATTTTGTTAGTTTTTATCGGTTTAGATGTTAAAATTGTATCTTTTAAATTTTTTAAATTATCTTTGAAAACTCTAAATATAAATTGGTTTATATTTCTCTGTTTAGTTAAGTTGTCATAAGTTTTAGAATCTAACTTCTTATCTAGCTTAGCTCTTATCTCTTTACCACCAAGTGTAAATATAATAAGTTTATCACTATCACTTAAATTTAACCAACTCTGAAAAAAGTTGCTACTGCTATTTAACTGTTTTATAAGTACTTTGTATCTATCTACATTTGCTTTAGAGGGTCTGTATACTCTTTTGGGCAAACTTAGAGAAGTTTTTTGTTTATAAGCTTTTGCTAGCTTGCCATTTACTCTAAAAATCATTTTAGCAGATTTTACTGCATCCTCTTTTGTTGTGTTTTTATCACTAATAAAACGCCAAATATAGAAATCTTTCTCTATAGATTTTGGCATATTTTTCAACTCATCTAAACTAAGTGCTGATAGAGAAGATATAGTTATTAGAGAGATTGATATAATTTTTTTTATTCTTTTCAAAATATTCTCCATTTTTTTTATTTGTTAAATATTGCATATAGTGCGTAACTTCAGTTAATTAGATACTATTTTTACTCTAGCTAAAAATCCAGCTTCAGTTGTGTATCCACTATCTTTTATAGTTTTATCTCTATTTATATTATAAAAAACAGTTGTTGGGTAAACAGTAATATTAAAAGATTTCGCAATTTTACCATTATAATCATTTATTACAATAAATTTAATACCTTTTTTTTGCATATAATTTTTAATATTTTTATTATCTTGACTATTTACTGCAACTGTAATTAATACTAAATCGTCTCTTTTAGCCAAAGTAGATAGGGTAGATACCTCTTGTGCACAAACAGGACACCAAGTACCCCAAAAGTTTACAACCAATGGCTTCTTGGCATCTATAAATTTGCTGACCTTTTTACCATTTATAGTTATAGCATTTTTTAGTAGATTATAGTTGCCATCTGTTTTTACACTAGAACCTCTATAATAACCTACAACATTTGTAACTATAAATATTAAAACTATTGTAATTAGTGCCTCTTTTAAATACTTTTTTATCATTTCCTTCTACCTTCTAGCTTCATCCTTCGACCTTTTTCCAAAATATATTAAAATAATACAGTAAGTAAATAAACTTTCATCACTACTTTAATGCATTTTTAGTAAAATAAGGCAAATTTTTCTCTAAGGGTATTTAATGTCAGAGCAACTAGAAAATATAGAAGAGGTATTAGCAGCACATAAGCTTTCTTTCGCAGATTATGAGCATATGAAAGAGATTTTAAAAAGAGAGCCAAATTTTGTAGAGATTGGTATCTTTAGTGCTATGTGGAGTGAGCACTGTTCTTATAAGTCATCTAAAAAGTATCTTAACGGTTTTCCTACAAAGGCTCCGTGGGTTATTCAGGGTCCAGGTGAAAATGCTGGTGTTATCGATATTGGCGATGGTATGGCAGCTGTATTTAAGATGGAGAGCCACAACCACCCAAGTTATATAGAGCCGTTCCAAGGGGCTGCTACTGGTGTTGGTGGAATTTTAAGAGACATCTTTACAATGGGTGCTAGACCTGTTGCAAACCTAAATGCACTAAGATTTGGCGATGTAGATGGAGATAGCGATACAAACAAATATCAGCGACACTTAGTTCGTGGTGTTGTAGATGGTATTGGAAGCTATGGTAACTGTATGGGGGTACCTACTATTGGTGGCGAGATGACTTTTGAGAGTTGTTACAATGGAAACATTTTAGTAAATGCATTCTCTTTAGGTCTTGCAAAATCTGACGAAATATTCTATGGAAAAGCAGAAGGAACTGGAAACCCTGTAATTTACGTTGGCTCTAAAACTGGTCGCGATGGACTAGGTGGAGCGGTAATGAGTAGTGATAGCTTTACAGAAGAGAGCAAAAAACTTCGCCCAACAGTACAAGTTGGAGACCCATTTACAGAGAAACTACTACTAGAAGCTTGTATGGAGCTATTCCAAACTGACTATGTTGTTGGTATTCAAGATATGGGTGCAGCTGGTCTTACAAGTTCTAGCTTCGAAATGGCAGGAAGAAGTGGAAGCGGTATGATAATGCACTTAGATAAAGTACCAGCAAGAGAAGAGGGTATGACACCTTACGACTTTATGCTAAGTGAATCACAAGAGAGAATGCTAATTTGTGCTAAAAAGGGAACTGAAGATAAGATTATCGAAATCTTCCAAAAGTGGGATTTAGATGCAGAAGTTATCGGAGAGGTAACAGACACAGGAAATATGGAGCTATTCTGGCATGGAGAGAAAGTTGCAGATATTCCAGTAGACCCAGTTAGTGAAGAGGCACCTATTTTAGATAGACCAACAAAAGAGCCAGAGTATTTAAAAGATGTTAAAAATGAAAACTTAGAAGCACTTAAAGCAAAAAGCAACCAAGAGATTTTCGATAGCGTTATAGATTCGCTAGAGGTTGTAGATAAAGCGTGGGTTTATAATCAGTACGACTCGACAGTACAGACAAATACCGAAAAACACCCAGGTAGCTTAGATGCAAGTGTAATTCGTGTAAAAGAGAACGGTAAAGCATTGGCTATGAGTAGTGACTGTAACACAAGATATTGCTATATCGACCCATTCAAAGGTGCAGCAATGGCAGTTATGGAGAGTGGAAGAAATGTTGCAATGAGCGGAGCTAGACCACTTGCAATTACAGACTGTCTAAACTATGGTAACCCAGAAAACCCAGAAGTTATGTGGCAATTTGCACAAGGTTGCGAGGGAATTAAAGAGGCTTGTAAAGAGCTTAGCACTCCTGTTGTTAGTGGAAATGTATCGCTTTATAACGAAACAAATGGCGTAAGTATCTACCCGACACCTGCTATTGCTATGGTTGGTGTAAATGAAGATGCTAACAATGTATTAACTAGCAAGTTTAAAAACGAAGGCGATGTAATTGTACTATTAGGTAAAACTAAAGGCGAGTTTGGTGCATCTTTAGCACTTAAAGAGGTAGTAGGTGAAGTTAAGGGTACAATTAGCCCTCTTGATTACCAAGAAGAGTTAAAACTTTGGGATATAGTAATTAAAGCAAATGAAAAAGGTTTATTAAATAGTGCTAAAGATGTTAACTTAGGTGGTTTGGCTGTTGCAGTTGCAAAGGTGAGTGCAATATCTAATATGGGAGCTAATGTTAAGAGTGAGCTAGGCTTGAATATTTTTGACGAAAGTCCAAGTAGAGCTATTGTAACAGTTAGTAAAGATAACTTAAACACACTTTTAGACCTTGCTAAAGAGATTGGTATAGAGGCTAAAGAAGTTGGTGTTGTTGGTGGAGATGAAGTAGTAGTTGATGATGTAAAAATCTCACTAGATAAGCTAAAAGATATCTACTTTAATAAATTCAAAGAAGTTATTGAACAAGATTTATAGAAACTTTTATGATTTTTTAATCATAAAAGTTTAGCTTAAAGCTTAAAGTAAAAAGCCTAAAGCTAATGGTGTGGCTTCCGCCACTTTTATAAAATGCTTTAAGCTTTTAGCCTTGTGCTTACAGCTTATAAAAAGGGGATTTAATGAAAAAATTAGCATTAATTGCACTTACTACTGTTGCCCTGTTTTCAAAAGATGCTACTGTTACAAAAGAGTGTGAGGCTTTTAATAATTTAAAGCATACAAAAAACTATGGTAATATAGTTTTAAAGCCAAGTAGCAAGTATGAAATATTACGAGAACAAAAGGGTAATTACTTTATTAAAGTGCCAAATACAAAACCTATGATGCGTTGGGTAAGTGTTAATTGCTTTAATAAGTCTAATGGAACAGATACAGAGAAAAAGAGTGGGTTCCTAAGTAGACTTTTTGGAAAAAAAAGCAAAACTAAAAGTGAAGTAGTAGAAACTACTGCAAAAAGTAGTGATAATTTAGATGTTTTATTAGTTTTAAGCTGGCAGAATACTTTTTGTGAAACTCATAGTAATAAAAAAGAGTGTAGACGAGATGGTGGCAATGCCAAAAATCACTTAGTTCTTCATGGACTTTGGCCACAACCAAGAAACAGAGAATATTGTGGATTAAGTCATAAAATAAAAGAGTTAGATAAATTTAAACGCTGGAATGCTTTGCCAAAGTTAAATTTAAAACCTAATATTTTAGAGTTAATGCAAAAGTATATGCCAGGTGTGCAAAGCAACTTACAAAGACATGAATACTATAAACATGGTAGTTGCTACTCTAAAGATGCGAATGGCTATTTTAATAATGCATTAACTTTAACAAAAGAGCTAGATAGCACTATTGGTGAATATCTAAGAGAGCATATTGGTAAAAAAATAAAAAATATTAATATTAAATTACTGGCATCAAAAATATTTGGTAAAGATATAAAAAATAAGATTGCTATTAAATGTAAAGGCAGAGTTTTAAGTGAGATTTGGATCTCTACAAAAGGTAAGGGTAGTGATTTAAAAGAGTTAATAAAAAATGCAAAACCAATCTACTCAAATTGTCAAGAGGCAATAGTTGATGCCCCAGGAAGATTTAAAAGATTTTAAATTAAACTTTTAGCTATTTATATAGTAAGTTCTTTTTTACTTTAATATAGTAGCTTGATTTTTTATAAATGACTTCTTCGCTTCCATATAAAGTAAAATTTTGGTATAATCGCGGAAAATTTATTTAAAGGTTGTTTTGTGAGAGGTAAAGTTTGGAAATTTGGTAAGAATATCGATACAGATATTATTATTGCCGCAAGATACTTAAATACAAGTGACCCAAAAGAGTTAGCTAAGCATATTATGGAAGATGCAGACCCTAAGTTTACGCAAAAAATGGAAGCTGGCGATATTATCGTAGCAGATGAGAACTTTGGTTGTGGTAGTAGTAGAGAGCATGCTCCTATTGCACTAAAGGCTGCTGGAATTTCTGCTGTAATCGCACCTACATTTGCTAGAATTTTTTACAGAAACGCATTTAATATGGGGCTTCCTATTTTTGAACTTAAAGAAGTTGCAGAGATTAACGAAGGCGATATTGTAAAAATAGATATGGCAAGTGGAGAAGTTGTTAATGAAACAACTGGCAAGAGTTATAAATTTACTCCAATTCCAGAGTTTATGCAAGAGTTGGTAAATACAGGTGGACTTATAGAGTACGCAAAAAAAGAGATTGCACAAGGAGCATAAATTATGGGAAAAAGTTATAAATTAGGCATTATTAAGGGTGACGGAATTGGTCCAGAGATTGTTGATGAAGCTATTAATGTATTAGATGCAGTTGCTACAAAGTTTGGTTTTGAGATAAGTTACGAAGAGTTTTTACTAGGTGGTGCTGCTATTGATGAGACAGGTGTGCCACTTCCGCAAGAGACTATAAATGGTGTTAAAAAAGTAGATGCTGTTCTTTTTGGTGCCATTGGCGGACCAAAATGGGATAACTTAGAGAGACATTTAAGACCAGAGAGCGGACTATTGGCTTTAAGAAAAGAGATGGGAACATTTGCAAACCTTAGACCTGCTATTGTTTATGACGAGTTAATTAATGCTTCGACTCTAAAGCCAGATGTTGTTAGAGGCGTAGATATTATGGTAGTAAGAGAGCTCACTGGTGGTATCTATTTTGGTCAGCCTAGAGAGTATGCACAAGACAGAGCATATAACACTATGGTTTATACAAGAGAAGAGATAGCAAGAATTGCAAAAGTGGCTTTCGATATTGCTATGAAGCGTGATAAGAGAGTTTGCTCTGTAGATAAAGCTAATGTACTAGAGGTTAGCCAACTTTGGAGAGAAGTTGTAGAAGAGGTAGCAAAAGATTACCCAGAGGTAGAGCTTAGCCATATGTATGTTGATAATGCCGCAATGCAGTTAATTAGAGAGCCGAAGCAGTTTGATGTAATTGTAACTGGTAACATTTTTGGTGATATCTTAAGTGACGCGGCTAGTATGTTAAGTGGTTCTATTGGCTTACTTCCAAGTGCTAGTACTGGTAGTAAAGTAGGGCTTTACGAGCCAATTCACGGAAGTGCGCCAGACATTGCAGGGCAGGGGATTGCAAACCCTATTGCAACAATAGCAAGTGCTGCTATGCTACTTAGATATGAGCTAGATGAAACAGAAGCTGCAGATGCAATAGATAATGCAATTAAAAAAGTGCTTGCAGATGGTTACAGAACTGGCGATATTGCAGCATTTGATGCTAAAGAGGTTGTATCTTGCACAGAGATGGGTAACATTATCGCAAATTATATCTCTAAAAGTTAATTTATGGCAACTAGAGCAAGAGTTTTAATAGACTG
>JALVTE010000042.1 GCA_027024155.1 Campylobacteraceae bacterium | reverse complement strand
AATCGTTAGGATATTATAACACATAACGAGTTAAAGATTACTGAATATTTAACTAAACTTAGCAATAAAATGGTATATTTTAGGGAATTAGTTGCTTGGTATCGTTAGGTGTTTCGGGAATGTAGGTAACAATAGGATTTGTAGATTGAATAAACTCAATAGGTCTATATCCACTTAGTTTATCGTTATAGCGGTGAATAATATTCGATTTTGTCTCTTTGCTTGGGTCTGTAAAACTTCGACGGAATGCATCGATATTTATAACCATTATTTGTATATAGTCATTAGTCGCAAAACTTCTTACTTGTTCAAGATTGGCAGAGTTATAGGTAAAGTAGTCATACGGAGTGTTTTGATACAACGCTTTAAAGTGGCTTTCTGTAATCTCTAAAGTTTTATTAACACCTTCTTTAGTAACCTGAGTTTGACGGAATACCACATCCACAATTTTATGAGGTTTTTCATAGGCAACGACAGATTTTTGCAGGACTAACTAGTTAATTCAAAAAAATCTGTCTAAGCATATGGGAAACCTCATAAAACCCGAAGGGAAGTCTAAAAATGGGTAACCTTTCCAAAATTAAATTCTTGAATTAGCTTGAGCTAGTACTGCGAATTAAATTTTGAAAATCTTACCCATTTTTAGGTTTTTGTGGATATGGTATTCCGTCGAACTCAGGTTAATCAATAGATGGCACTACAATAATAAACTTAGTAAAGCCATACAGTTTATTAAGTTCAAAAATAGTTTTTAAATAGACATATGTCTTTCCTGTTCCTGTCTCCATCTCTACAGTAAAGTTTTTATCTAATCTGTTATTTGCCAATAGCATAGATTGTTTTAAGCCATTTTTCAACTGTATAGTATTTAGATTTTTAACTATTTCATAATCGGGCAAAAGAAGCTTATTGCCATATCCAAGCTCAGTTTCGTTTTGCATTAAACCACTTGTATCTAGTGATGGCACAGAGAAGTTACTACTACATACCTCTTGCCCTTCAAAAATATCTGTTACAGATTTAATAGCTTCTTGCTGATACTCTAAATTGGAGTCAAATTTAATTTTCATCTTTTACCTTCGTTGCGACATATTTCTGCTTTGGACTGCTTGGTTTATCGGGAATTGTAAGCTTTAGTAAACCTTTTTTTATTAAAGGGATTAAGTAAGTCTCTTTAAAATATTTACGGTCGTTAATTCCTGTAAACTCTTGTATCTCTTTTCTGCTTTTTGGTTCATTGCAAAATAGTAGTATAGCTTGGGGGGTAGCTTGGGGGGTAGCTTGGGGGGTAGCTTGGGGGGTAGCCTGGTCACTAACTTGCACACTGGCTTGTTCTGCTTTTACCTTGCTAACCAAACCACCATTAATTGGAACTATAATTTTAAATACATCCTCTTCTATCAATTTTGGGTCATCGCCTCCATAGGTTTTAGAGTATTTAAATAGGTTTCTAACGCCACTGCCTAACTCATCGGCATAATCTATCTCTTTAAAAACTTTTGCAATAGTTGGATTTTTAGGATAGGGTGTAAAATTATTTGGTGTAATAAAACCAAAACCGTGCGGTCTGTTTGCATTTTCAAAAGTTACACTGTCGTTTCCAATAACCATTTTAGCCACATAAGCATTTGAGTATTCACGGTGAATTAAAATATTTACAATCACCTCTCTAAAAATCTTATCTCTTAGGCTAACCCGTCTATCGCCCTCTAAAAAGAATGGGTCGCTTAAGTGTTTCGCAACAAATGCCATAAGTCGCTCGTAACTCTCTAGTAAATTGGTGCGTATGTCGTCTCTGTCGTCGTATCTGTCAAGATTTTTTTGTCTTAAAATTGCATCTGTTCTATGGTGGGGTAGGGCAGAGATAATTGTCTCATCTTTTCCAAAAAGCAAAATAGCCCCAAGGGTTAGCCCCTCTTTTCCGCTTAAAATATCTCTTTTATAAAGACCAGCACTTTTAAGCAATTCTAAATCGTCCATCTCTCGCCACAGATGCTCTTTTGCTACCCTTTTTCTAACTTTTTGTATTAAATCTGCTCTTAAATCGCTAAGTTGGGCATAAGGAAAAATTCTATTTTCACTATAACTGTTCTGCTTTCTTAAATACAAATTACTTACCAGAGTGCTATTTTTTGTTATATCAAAATCACCATCACCATTTCTGTCGTAAATTTTACCATTAACACTATGAACCGACGAACTCTCTGGAATAAATATATAGATAATCTCTTTACCCTCAATCTCTACAATATTTGCACTCAAATAAAAAGGTGGGTTTAACTTTTGAGGGTTATTAATAGCCGTTAAAAAATCTTTTACAAGAGCACTTGCACTCTCTACCCCACAAATTGTGCCATTATCTTTTACCCCAAGCAAAATATGCCCACCATGACGATTAAGCATAGCACAAACACTCTCGTAAACATCTCTATTCAATTTACTTTTAGACTCTTTAAATTCAACATCTACCCCTTCACCTCTGGCAATTAGAGATAAGATTTTTTCTTTGGTCATTTTCTTTCCTATTTTAAACTATTGCAATATAAAAGTATGAAAATCACAATATTCCTGTCTCAATAAAAGTATTAACTTTGTTAAAAGTATCTACCTCACTTTGATTATTCTCTAAAAAATATGACTCTATTTTATAATGTTCCATAAAAATAAAACTTTTAATAAAGAGTTCATTATCATTTAAGTACTCTATCAAGACTTGGCTATTATCAACTTCTTTTGGGTTAACACTATTCTTTTTTTCTTTTATTGTAATATTATATTTTAATGATTCAATTATATTTTCACTATACTCAATATCTTGAATATAGTCTTCCATGTTTTTAGGTAAAGTATTGTCACTTTTAACATAGCAATTCGCTTTATTTATATATTTTGGATTGTGCATTATTTTGTTTGTGCTACCGCTTGTAAATTGTTCAAGTTGCTTCATTGCTAATTCTATTCCATTTTCATCTACATGTTCCAAAACAGCTTCAAATACAAAATGGTACAAAATAAAATTTATATTAATCAAAGATAAAAGTCTTAAAGTTTCATCATTGCTTGGTTCCCCTGCTTTAATCCACTCATTCACATTATCCAAAATTTGGATAAGTATCCTTGCATTTACTAAATTGACTTCTTCAAATGTATTTTTTAATACATCTTTGTAGTTTTTAAGAGATGTTTTATAAGTTTCAAAAATTATGTCAAATAGCTCAGAGCTTGTTGGTGAAAATAGTAAATATTTTGATAACGATTTCTCTTTTACATTTGTAAAAATAGTTTTATCTTCCCCTTTAAAAACATCATCATTTAATATAATAACTATCTTAGCCTTATATTGTAATGCTAGATTTGTAATAAAACCAAATAAATCTTGTAAATCTATATTGCTAGATTTTCTTTCAAAATCATCAAAACATATTACTAATCCATTTTTAATAAGTTTTTTTGCTTTTTTATCTTTAGAACTTTGATTTTTGTCATGTATAAAGTTCATAAAAGAAGAAACTTTCAAATTAGAATCTGCGAAGCTGTCGATAGCTCCAGATAAAGATGAAAAAGTAGAAAATAATTTCTCTATTGTATCTCGTTCATCTTTTTCTCTTCCTAAGCTAAGATAGTATGCTTTAGCAAAAACTTCATATTCAATGTCTTTTATAGATGTTTTACCATATAGGCTAATATAGATATGTTTTTCTATTTTTTTTGCTAGTATTTCTTTCCAAAAATGTGTTTTCCCACTACCCCATTTACCAGAAAGCATCATTATTTTTCCATTACTAAGCTCTCTAGCTAAATAACCTTTTTTCTCATCTAGTAAATATTTTTCTAATCTTTCTATATTATTCATATTATTCTCTTATAAACTCTTAACATCATCAATGCCGTTTTGTTTTAGGATTTGGATGGCGTTGGTTTTTGTTTCTGTGTCTTTGAAGCCGTTGTCTTTGAATACTACTCTTGGTGGGGTTTCTGGTTTGTATTGTTTTTTTAGTTTGGCTATGGCTTCTACTGTATCTAGGGTTATTTGGTTATCTAGGCAGATTATTAGGGCTCCTGAGCCTACTACAAAAACTTTTTTATGTGCTAGGTTTAACTCTTCTATTGGTATAGTTAAGTCTAGTCCATATTTTAATAGTATTTCGTAAAGAAGGTCTGCTTCTGTTCTGTCGGCTTTGATATTGTTTACACTATCCCATAGGTTTTGTTCTAAATCTTCACTTTTAGAATCCCATGTTTTTATGTTTGAACTATCAAGCTTAAAAACTTTGAAGCCAATATCTAAATTAGAGGATTCAGGATTTAGGTTTGAGGATTTGGATATTTTTTCTCCTGCTCTTTGGATACGCTCTTTTGCAATTTGAGTAATAGTTTTATATCCTAATTTATGTGCTTGAGTTTTTTGATTAGTTGATTCATTTAACTGCACCATAATAAATTTTCTATTTTTATTATCAATGCTATTTAACTGCAATAAACTATCAGCAGTTGTGGCAGAACCTGAAAAAAAGTCTAACAAAAGTTCATTATTATTTGGCATTCCTATTTGTATTAAAGCTTTCAGTGTAGTGGGTTTAGCATATTCAAAAACACCTTTTTTTGAAAATAAAGAATCTAGTTCACTTGCTGATGAAGATGAAAATCCAAATTCTGTTAGAAGTGTTGGTAATGTTAGTCCTTGTCTGACTTCTGACAAATATCGCTTTAGATAAGGTGCTCCTGATGACTCTCTGAAACCTATTCTACCTTCGCTAATAAATTTATCCATTTTTTCTTTACCAAAAAGCCAACATCTACCTTCACTTGGCATAAAGCTTTCCTTAGTTTTTGGATTTATAATTGGATAAATAGTAGTTTGTGATAATCTACCTCCTTTTCCATTTGCACTTAAATCAGAAGCAACCCAAGCTCCTCTGGGGTCATTATCTGGATTGCTATATCTAGCAATAGATTTTGCATCTCTTGGCAGTAATCCCAAACTTACTTTATTAATAACTTTTGCATAGCATAATATATACTCATGGATTCTTCCTATATTTCTATCATTTGGAGGAGTAGCCCTCTTTTTCCAGATAAGTGTTTCAAGAAAATTATCCTCTCCAAATATCTCATCACAAACTTTTCTAAGATTGGCTACTTCGTTGTCGTCTATGCTTATAAAAATTACACCGTCGTCTTTTAGCAGATTTCTTGCTAATTTTAGGCGTGGGTAGATCATATTTAGCCAATCGCTGTGGTATCTTCCGCTGGTGTCGCTATTGGTGCTTAGGCGTTTACCTTCGTTATCTACTTGTTTGGTGAGTTCAAGATAGTTTTTTATGTTGTCTTTAAAGTTATCTTTATATACAAAGTCTTTTCCGGTGTTGTATGGTGGGTCTATGTATATCATTTTTACCTGTTTATGGTAAGATTTTTGCAGTAGTTTTAATACTTCTAAGTTATCGCCCTCTATATAAAGGTTTTGCGTGCTATCCCAATTTTTAGACTCTTTAATGCAGGGTCTAAGTGTTGCTGTAGATGGTGTTTGTGCTATTAGCTTAGCTTTTTGTTTGCCACTCCAAGTAAAGTTGTATCGTTCGCTCTTTTGTGTAACAAATTCACCAAGCTCATTTTTAAGCTTTTCAAAGTCGATTTTACCTTCGCAAAATATTTCGGGAAATAACTCTTTTAATTTCTCTATATTCTCACCAACAATATCTAAACTTTTACCATCTAATTTTTGCATACATTTACACCTTGGACTATAGGGCACCTCTAACAATAGGTAATATCCACAACATCTCTAGCTTTTCTTTAGGCTAGGCACATCTTTGAAGTACTAGCTTGGCTAATTCGAAAAGATGTAACGACGCATAGAGGAAAGCTAGAGATGCCCTTCGGGTGGGCAATGCAAACGCAATCTTGCACAAGATATTTAAGTCATCTTAAGCATAGCTAAGACTTGAAAATTTCTTGCACAATCTTACATTTGCATTGCCCATTGTGGGTATTACCTATTATTAGAGGTGCCCTATAACTTTAAATACTTTTATTTTATCAAAATAGCTGTATGATACAAATTAAAGAGTTGTATAAAATATAAAAATATAGAAGCCTATTATTTGGAAAAGTATATACCCAACTAATAGTTTTAATTTGGTCTATTACTCTTTATCACTTATTCACCCCATTCTGCAGTAGCTCAAACAGTTTTTTGTTTATAAAATATACATCTCTTCCCATTTTTACGCTTTTAAGAATTCCTATTTCTTCTATGGCTCTTAGGTGTAAGCCTGCAGTTTTTCTATTAATATTGAGTTCTTCCACTAGAAAGTTTATTTTAGTGTAAGGGTGCTTAAATAGTATTTCTAATAGGTCTTTGGAGTATAGTTTTGGTAGTTTTTCTCTTAATTCTATTTTTGTTTTTTGGATGAGTTGGGTTATGGCTTCTATTAGTTTTACGCTCTCTTTTGAAGTCTCTTCTACTGCTGTAAGTATGTAGAGTACCCACTCTTCCCAAGAGTCTTTTGTTCTTACTGCATTTAGTAGTTTGTAGTAGTCTGATTTTGTGCGTATGATGTATGAGCTTAGGTAGAGAACTGGGAGTTCTAAGAGGTTATTTAAAATTAGGTAGAGGATATTTATAATTCTTCCTGTTCTACCATTGCCATCATAAAAAGGGTGTATAGATTCAAATTGGTAGTGAATAATAGCCATTTTTACAAGAGGGTCGTAGTTGTCGATAGTTGGGTCGTTAATGTATTGCTCCAAATTATGCAATAGATTTATGATAGTGTTGTAATCTTGCGGTGGAGTATAGATTATTTCTCCTGTTTGTTCGTTTTTTAAGGTAGTGCCTGCTTGTTTACGAATGCCTGCATTGTTATCTTCTAGTATACTTTGTATCTCTATAATGTGTCTTGTTAAAAGTAGATTATGGGTTTTGATAAGATCTAAACCTTTATAGATAGATTCTCTATATCGTTTAACCTCTTTAGCTGCATTAGAGATGTTGCTATTGCTTACCATTGAGCGATAGAGTTCGTCGTGAGTTGTTACTATATTTTCGATTTCTGAACTGTCTTTAGCTTCTTGGAGGGAAAGAGCATTAATAAGTATTGCTTGATTAGGAATAGTGCGAGCAGTTCCTTTAAGTTCTGCCAATGCTCTGTTTGCATCGAGAGCTTTTTTTAAAATAGTTTTTGTTTCAATATCTTTTGGTAGTGGTAGAGGTGTTATTGTGTTGTTCATCTATTTTCTCTTAATATGAGTAATTATTTAATAATTATACACATATATACTTTAATATGAGTAAATTATTTAAAAAATTACTCATATCACTTGGATATGGGTAATTTTATAGATTATGGTTATATGTTTTGTTGCTATAGTCTATGGTTAATTGTTGATAGTTTATTGTTGTGTAGAGTGTTAGATTTATGATATGGGATTTAGGATGTAGGGTGTAGTTGTTGGTTTTGTGCTGTGAGAGCACCGCACGCTACGGGTTTGCTCTAAGCTTTTAACTATTAGCTATAAACCATTAACCATCAGCCATTGACCATTTACCATCAACTATAACAAAATGCAAAGCATTTTGTTATAGGTAGCCCTCTTCGCTAAAGCTGAAATAACCGTTTTTGGTTAGGATTATGTGGTCTAGGAGTTCTATGCCTATTAAGTTTGCTACATCTTTTAGGCGGTTGGTTATGTTTATGTCGGCTTGGCTTGGGGTTGGGGTTTGGCTGGGGTGGTTGTGGGCTATTATTATGCCGGCTGCTCTGTCGGCTATGGCGTCGGCGAATACTTCGCGGGGGTGGACTAGCGATTGGTTTAGTGTGCCTATGAATATTACTCGTTTGTTTATTATGTGAGAGGCTCCATCTAGTGTGATTGTTAGAAAGTACTCTTGGGTTTTTGTGGTGTACTCTTTTAACTCGTTGTAGATGTCGTTGGCGTTTAGGATTCTTTTGTTTGTGCGGATTAGGTAGCGTTTGCTTAACTCGATTGCTGCAACTATTTGTGATGCTTTGGCGTTTCCTAAACCGTAGATTTGGCTTAGTGTCTCTAGCGAGATGTTTTCGAAGTTAGAGTCGAGTAGGGTGGTTATCTCTTTAGAGAGTTTGCGGACATCTTTGCCTTTTACTCCTGAACCTAAGAGTATTGCCATTAGCTCTTCGTTTTTTAGTGCTTTTGCACCTTTGGCTTTAAGTTTTTCGCGTGGTTTATCAAAACTGTTTAGTTGATTTATTGTTTTCAAATTTGCTCCTGTATCCATATAATGTTATTATATCTTGTGGATTTTTTTGTGCTTACTTTTCTAGCAATTTGCAATATTGTTTGTTTGTGTGGATTTATTGCATAAATACTCCATAAATATATGTTATTATATGTTTAACCCAGATTTAAAAGTATAAAAGGTAATAAATTATGAAAAAGTATGAAGTATTGAATGTAAAGTGCGGTGGTTGTGCTGAGACTTTAAAGAGTAAGTTGCAAGATGAGTTTGGCGATGTTGATGTGGATTTAGAGGTTATGCCTAGAGTTATTACTATTCATAAAGATGATATTGACGAAGATAGATTAAGAGAGGCTTTAAAAGCTCTTGGCTACCCAATGGTAGATGAAGATATGAACTTTATCGAAGGTGTTGGGGCTAAGGCTAAGAGTTTTGTATCTTGTGCTATTGGTAAGGCTAACTCTTAATGAATATATTATTACTAGAAGATGATGTAATACTAAGCGAGCTTATAGAGGAGTTTTTAACAGAGCTTGGATATAGCGTAGTAACTGCATTTGAAGGCTATGAAGCTTTAGATTTAATAAAAGAGCATAAGTTTGATATACTGCTTTTAGATGTGGGAGTGCCAAACATTAACGGCTTTGAGCTTCTGAGTTATTTAAAAGAGATAGATGTAAATATACCTGCTATATATATTACCTCACTTAGTAGTGCAAAAGATGTAGAGAAGGCTTTTAATATTGGGTGTGATGATTATATTAAAAAGCCTTTTGAGTTAAAAGAGTTAGAGGTTAGAATAAACCATTTAACTAAGATACATAAGTTAGATATAAAAGAGTATAAATTTAATAATGGTTTTGTTTACAGTTTTGATTTAAGGGCTCTAAAGAGCGAGAGCGAGAGTTATGATTTAACGCAAAAAGAGGCTCAGATTTTAGAGTATTTTATTAAAAATAGCAATAGAGTTATATCGCTTGATGAGCTTGTATCTAATATTTGGGATATGGATAGTGCCCCAACTTATGCTACAATTAGAACTTATATAAAAAATTTGCGTAAAATATTGGGTAAAGATTTACTTACTACACTAAAAGGGGT
>JALVTE010000041.1 GCA_027024155.1 Campylobacteraceae bacterium | reverse complement strand
AGCTTTTGAAACTTCATAAAAACTTAACTCTTTATCTACCAAGATAGACAGGTCTTTAGTAACAGCTTGGAAGTTAGACAATGGTTTAGCATTAATATGTTTAGGCATAATCGGCTCTAACTCTACTTCTGCTATAAATGTATCGTCTAAATCAAAATCTTTTGCAACTTCTGGGTGCAATTTAGATACAAAACCAATTTTAACACCATCTTTAATAATAGAAGCACTTACATATGGGTGCATTAAGCCATTTTCAGCTTCGCAACTCTCTAAGCTAAACTCCCCTATTACACTACCAAGTTTCTCTACAAAAGTAGCAAAATCTATCTTTTTAGCTTTTGCAAAATTTACAACACTTGCTCTACTCTCTAGCCCACTATAGATAAAAGAAGCTCTTTGACTCTCTTCTCTTTTGCTATTAAATACAACCCCCAATTCAAAAAGTGCAATACTCTTTTTACCATACTTTACATTTCGGCTAGCTGCTTCTAGCAAGTTTACCAAAATTGTTGTTCGCATTGTATTTAACTCGTTTACAATAGGGTTTAAAAGTTCTAAACTCTCATCTAAAACTTCAAATCCATACTTTGTAAGTAGCTCTTTATTTGCAAATGTATAAGTTACAGCTTCGTAAAAGGATGCACTAGAAGCTCTTTGTCTAATATCTCTTTTAGCTTTAAATGCAAGATATGTAGAGTTAATTCTATTTTTCTCTTCAAAAATCATAGCTTTAGATTCTATATTATCAATACCATATATTCTCATAACCTCTTCGGCAATATCTTGAATATTTTTAATGTCGTGGCAGTGTAGAGGTACGCTTACTCTATAAGAGTTGTCATCTACTCTATCCATTTCAAAACCTAACGAAGTCAATATAGAAGCCACTTCTGTTCTTGAAATATCCTGCCCAATTACAGCTATAAGCTCATCTACATTTAGTGCTATTTTTCTTCTTTTTAGAGGTTCACCAATACTAACGCAACTGCTAGAAAACTCTACACTACTTGCTTCGTTAAGAGTTTTTTGCAAAAGTTTAAGTCCATACGCAACATCTGGCTCACTGCCTCTTGAAGCGATATAATATAAATCATCACTCTTTAATTTATTTGCAGACACACCCTCTACCACAAAATCAGGGTCGATATAGCTAGCCTCTAGCAGTATAGTTTTAGATGAGTCATCAGCTTTAAACTCATCATTTTGCTCTACACCAACAGTAGACAAGATAGCATCTACACTTTTAACTTCTACCACAAAATCACTAGATTTTTCAATACTTAATTGAACTAAACTATCTTCGCCATCGCGTAATTTATCATAATCATAAGCTCTTAAAACGACTCCACTCTCATGTGTAGCGTAAGCCAATTTATCATCTATAGTAGTATCTTTTTTTGCATCTACAAAAGCTAATCTCAAACGCTCTAAAAAAGTGGTATTAAGCTCCTCTATAGTAGCTATAGAATAATCTAAAAGCCCAGGAAAATCGCACTTTTCAGATACATTAAGCTGTTTAGCAATACCAATTATAGACTTATTTTTAGGTTCATAATCAAAGCTTTTTATCTCTTTTTTAAATGCTGCACACAAATCTCTTGCAACACCATGCACACTTTGGCAATCACCTCTGTTTGCTGTAAGCTCTAACTCTATAACTGTATCAGCAAAATTCTTATACTCGTTAAGCTCTTTACCAACTACAAGCTCACCAATGCTATCATCTAGTATCATAATACCATCTTCAAGCTCAGGAAGCCCTAGCTCTGTACTAGAGCATATCATACCAAAGCTCTCTTGCCCTCTAAGTTTTGCTTTTTTAATCTTAAAGTCACCCGGCAAAACTGCACCAACAGTAGCCACAGCCACATACTTGGCATTTACTACATTTTTAGCACCACAAACAATTTGTACCGTTTCGCTACCAGTATTTACCTGGCAAACATTTAGCTTATCTGCATCCGGATGCTTCTCGCACTCTAAAATCTCGCCCACAACAACTTTTGCAGGAATCTTATGCTCTGTAAACGAATCTACCTCTAAACCAATAGAGTTAAATGTCTTATATAATGTATCGTTGTCTATATCGCTTAAATCTATATACTCTTGTAACCAACTTCTTGTAACTATCATCTAAACTGCTCCAGTAAACGAATATCACCCTCAAATAGCGAGCGTAAATCAGGAATTTTATGTAA
>JALVTE010000040.1 GCA_027024155.1 Campylobacteraceae bacterium | reverse complement strand
CGCTTGATGAGCTTGTATCTAATATTTGGGATATGGATAGTGCCCCAACTTATGCTACAATTAGAACTTATATAAAAAATTTGCGTAAAATATTGGGTAAAGATTTACTTACTACACTAAAAGGGGTCGGCTATAAGTTTGAGATATGAGCAGAGTGATTTGCTAAAAAGGTTTGCAGTATTCTATTTTGGTGTTACTTTTGTATTGCTTGCGATAATATTTTGGCTTATATATAGCTACCAGATGGATAGTCAGAAAAACTTGGTGCTTGCTAAGATGAAGAACTTTAGTTTTAAACTTTCGTCTAATATTATTAGATCTGCTATGAATAAACAGCCCTTAAATTGTAGTTGTGCTTTTAATAGCGACTATAGATTTATGCTTTTAGATAAAAATGGCGATAAATTAGCTGGGCAGAGTATAGATAAGAGTGGTTTAACTATTGTAGATAAAAGTCCGCTTGGGCATTTGGGTGTGTGGGGAATTGTTGTTGAAGATACTACATTTAACGCACTCAAGAGTAAAATACTGCAAAAGAGTATTATTTTGTTTTTGCTTGCTTATTTGGTAATAGCACTGCTTGGGTATTATTTGATAAGACTATTTTTAAAGCCAATTAATGAAGCTAGAGAGAGACTTGATAACTTTATTAAAGATACTACGCATGAGTTAAATACCCCAATTACTGCACTTTTGATGTGTGCTAACTCTAAGAGTATGCAGAACCCTAAAAATATCGAACGAATTAATTTAAGTGCAAAAAGAGTGAGTGAGCTTTATAAAGATTTAACTTACATATTCTTAGAAGATAAGAGTAAAAATATAGAAGAGTTTGAGCTTAGAGATGTAATAAACGAGCATATTGGATACTTTGATATTTTGGCTAACAAAAAGGGTGTAAGTATTGAGAGTAGTTTGGATAGTAGTAGTGTTAAGATGGATAGAGAGGATTTTAAGAGGCTCTTTTCTAACTTACTAAGTAACACTATAAAGTACAATAAAAAGGGTGGCAAAGTTAATATAACTTTGAAAGATGGCATTTTAAAAGTTGCCGATAGCGGTATAGGTATTGCCAAAGAGGATTTGAGTAAAATTTTTGATAAATACTACAGGGCTACTGAAGTTGATGGTGGTTTTGGAATAGGGCTAAGTATTGTAGAGCAGGTTTGTAAAGAGTATGGTATTGATATAAAAGTAGATTCTATAGAGGGTAAGGGTACGGAGTTTGTTTTAGATTTTAAGAGCATTTCTAATACTTATTAAATACACTAATCTTAAACTTTACCATAGCCGTCATTCTGAGCAGAGCGAAGAATCTAACCCAAACTGCCGATAAGAACTCTTGGCTTTACAGCCTTTTAAGCTAGATTCTTCGCATCCGCTCAGAATGATTGCTATGGTAAATATTTTAATTGATTCAGGCTTTTTAGTACTACTTTATAGAATAACTTAACGATGAAAATTGTGGTATTCTTAACTCCATATAGACTCTATAAATCATTGTTATAATGCCTTTAATAAATATAAAGGTTTTTATAATGAAAAGAAGAGATTTTTTAAAGAGTGTAGTTGGTGTTTCGGCTGTTGCTTCTGTTGCTATTTATGCTAAAGGCATGATGGGTGGCATGATGGGTGGCATGATGGGTAACCGTGGTGAGGTTATGGGTGGAAATTTTGGTGGAGAGTTAAAAGACTTAAGTGGCTTTTTTAATCCGCTTAAAATCCCTGAGCAGATACATGGCACACTAAAAGGTGGAGTACACCATTTTGATTTAAAAATGCAGTTAGGTATGAGCGAGTTTTTTAAAGGTGTAGAGACGCAAACTTATGGTGTTAATGGCTCTTATTTGGGTCCAACAATTAGGCTTAGAGTTGGGCAGAAGGTCTCTTTGAATTGGCATAACAGTATTGGCGATGAAGCTACAATGCATGGGCATGGTATGCATTTGCCTGCAAGTGCTGATGGAACAGTGCATCAGGTTATAAAAGATGGTAGTAGTTGGAGTGCAAAGTATCTTGTAAAACAAGAGCCTTGTACAAACTGGTACCTATGGGTAAGACTGCTACACAAGTGCTTATGGGGCTTGGTGGTATGATATATATAGATGATGCTCACTCTTTAAAGTTGCCACTACCAAAGCGGTACGGTGTTGATGATATTCCTTTGGTTTTTCAAGATAGACAATTTACTAAGAGTGGTTACTTTTCGTATCCTAAAACAATGATGACAACGATGCATGGATATAGAGGTGATGTATTACTTGTAAATGGAACAGTTGCACCATATATGGAGGCAGAAGCTGGCTTGTTGAGGTTAAGACTTTTAAATGCCTCTAACTCAAGAGTTTATAGTTTTGGAATAGATGGAAAAGTTGTTAAGTTGATTGCGGGAGATAATTCGTTTTTAGAAAGAGCTGTTGATTTAAACAGAGTTACACTATCGCCTGCTGAGAGGGCTGAAGTAGTTGTAGATTTAAGCGGTATGCAGGGGAAGAAAGTTTACCTAAAAGATTATCAAAGTGGTGCTAAAGTTTTAGAGATAAGAGTAACAAAAAAGGCAAAAGTAGCTAGCAGAGTACCTACTGTTTTAACAAAACTAGAGCCTCTAAATTTAAAGAAGGTAGTTAAAAGAAGAGAGTTTACACTATCGGTTGCTGGACCTGGTAGGTTGCTAATTAATGGTAAGAGTATGAACCCTAGACGAATAGATGAAGTAGTCAAAAAGGGTGATTATGAAATTTGGGAAGTCTATAATGAACCGATGGGCATGGGGATGATGCGAATGGTGCATAATTTCCATATGCATGGCGGGCACTTTAGAGTACTTAGCAGAAATGGCAGTAGTAAAAATGTAAGAGCTTGGGAGAGAGGATATAAAGATACTGTTATGCTTGAACCTAGCGATAGAGTAGAGTTGTTGGTGCGGCATACAGATTATAGCAATGCAAAAGTGCCATATATGTACCATTGCCATATACTAGAGCATGAAGATGCTGGTATGATGGGACAATTTACAGTTGTATAAGGATTAATGATGAAGTATTTTATTCTATTACCACTTATAGCTATCTTGGCTTTAAGTGCAGGTGAGAGTTGGTATGATAAAGAGGATATTGAATTAGGCAAGTCACTGTTTGATTAGTGGTTAATGGTTGAGACTCTTCTCTTTGTTCAGAGTAACTAGTAGGATTTAGGATTTAGGATTTAGTTTATGGTGCGGTGAGGGCACCGCACCCTCCGATGCAATTAACCATCAACTATTAACCATTAACTATCAACGAAGGAGTTCACTCCTTCAACTCCCCTTGTGTCCAGTATTTTATATGTTTTAGTAATTCTTCCTCTTTTATAGGTTTTATTAGTATGTCATCTGCTCCATAGTTTAGGGCTTCGTTTTTTTGGCTGTCGTCGGTGGTTAGTACGATTACAGGGGTTGAACTATTTTTCTTTTGTGAGCGGAATGATTTTAGGAAGCCTTTGCCATCTAGTATTGGCATTAGTATATCTAAGAGTACCAAATTTATAGATGGGTCTTTTTCTGCAATCTCTAGTGCTTCAGCTCCATTAGAAGCTTCTGTAATATTTTGAACTAAATCTTTGTGGTGAGATAGTAGTGCGATTATTAGTTTACGGTTAATTGTATCGTCATCTACTAATAATATATTTAGTTTATTCATTATTTGTTCCTAAAGTTGCTAATAATAGAAGCAATCTCTTCTTTACTTGTAAGCTGTTTGATTGTTTCTAAAGAGATGTTTTTTAACTTATCTTTATTTGTTGGTTCGTCTGTTAATACAATATCTATATTATGTTTAATTAAAGCATTAATTATCTTATCATTTAAATACTCTTCATCTGTAAAAATAATATCATAACTATCTGACTCGATTTTATCTAGTAATTTACTTGAGTCTTCTATTGAGTCAAACTCTACACCAATAGATGCCATAAGTGTAGCTAAAATTTTATTACTTAGAGGAAATTTTTTTGCAATTAATACTTTTTTATTTTCTATTTTACTAGAGTCTATCTTTTTTTCTAAATTTTCTATTTTATTAGACTCATTAGCTTTTGTTTGCTCTTTTGGATTAGTATTATCTTTTATTTGTGCTTGATTTTCTAAATTTTTTATACTTATAGCTGATTTATGCCCTATAAATTTATGTAAAATATATAGTAATTCTGCCATTTCTATTGGTTTAGATATATATTCATCTAATCCCTCTTTTATAAGTCTTTCTCTATCCCCTTTTAGAGCATTTGCTGTAAGTGCAATTATAGGTATGCTAGTTAAACCATTTTCATCTTCGTACTTTTTAATAATTTTAGTTGCTTCTATACCATCCATTATAGGCATTTGTATATCCATAAAAATTAAATCATAATCTTGTACAGATTTTCTTTTTTCTACAGCTTCTAATCCGTTATTTGCTACATCTATTGTTAATCCAAAGCCTTTTAATATATTTACAATAAGTTTTTGGTTTATAATATTATCTTCTACAACTAATGCTTTACCATAGTATTTTGCATGAACTGTAGGAGCTTGCATCTCTTTAACTTCTTCAAATTTAGTTAAGAATTTTAAAGTATTTAGAAATTTATTAAAGCCTATAGGTTTAAATAGTACTCGTTCAGTTGGTAGAATATATTGAGATATTTTATCTTTATTTTTAAGACTTGTAATAAGTATAAGTTTCTCTTTACTAATATTCTTAAGGAACTCTTTTAAGTCATTATCAGCTCTATCTAAATCTACTAAAATAGCCTCTTTTGAGTTGTTTTTATCTTGTTGTTTATCTAACTCTTCAATATTTGAAAATGTTTTATAATCTATTCCATAGTATTTAAAATACTCTATCATATAGTTAGATAGTTTATTATTTTTATCTGTTTGGTATAGCAGTACTTTTAAATTATTAAATAGACCTTTATAAGAGTTTACAGAACTTTCTATCTCTTCTATTGGTAAGGTATAGTAGAATGTTGAGCCTTCTCCCTCTTTACTTTCTACTTTAAGTTCTCCACCCATTAACTCTACATATTGTTTAGTAATTGTAAGCCCTAACCCTGTACCACCATACTTTCTATTTATAGATGAATCACCTTGCATAAATGGTTGGAATATTCTCTCTAATTGCTGTTTGCTCATTCCGATACCAGTATCGCTAACAATAAACTCTATCCAAACTCTATTATCATCTTGAACTTTAAAGCTCTTTTTAATTTCTACATCTATTTCTCCACCACTCTCAGTAAATTTAATAGAGTTATTTAATAGATTTGTTAGTATCTCTTTAAGCTTTGTTGGGTCTCCCTTTAGTTTTGGACTAATACTAGGGTCTAGGTAGTAATTTAGCTCTATATCCTTTTCAGAGGCGATTACTGCAAATGTATCTATTGTGCTATCAAACTCTTTAGCTGTATCAAAAATTACATGTTCTAAGTCTACTTTATTACTTTCTAACTTAGAAAGGTCTAGAATATTATTGATAATATTTAATAGATTATCTGAACTCTTTTCTATTATTTCAATATACTCTCTTTGTTCATCATTTAAGTTTGTATTTTTTAATAACTCTGCAAAACCGATAATACCGTTCATTGGTGTTCTAATTTCATGAGACATATTAGCTAAGAAGTAAGATTTTGCTTTGTTTGCTTCGATAGCTTCTATTTTGTCTTCTTTAGCAGACTCTACCATTTTTTCTAAGAATCTATATCCTTTTCTCATACCTTTTGAAGTTTCGAAGTCTATATTATTTATATCTTCTAACTCCTCTTTTATTGTAGGGTCTGTCTCTTTAATCTTTTCAACAGCTCGTTTTAGTGTAGCTTCTAACTCTTTTGAGTTAGCCTCTAATTCATTAGATATTTTGCTTCCAAATATAATTAATATTAGAGATACTAATAATAATAGACCAAATAGTGCAACAAGAATTAATTGATTATTCATTTGCTTTGTTAATTTATTTTTTGTATCACTATATATTAGGGCAGATGTTTTATTGTATAAACCAATATATTTAGATAAAACAGTAAATAGTCTTAATGTATCTGTAGAGTAATTTGCACTTTGTGAATTCTTAATAATATCTGAATATACATCTACAAATTTTGCTTTAATTTCATCGCCATAAGAGTTTTTTAAAAAATTTGCAACTTTTTTAGCTAACTCTTTATCTTGAATTGTACTAGGATTAAATATCATAGCTTTTGAATGATACTCTATCCATTGTCTTAAAAGATTTTTATCTATTTTACTCTTTTTTTCTATGTTAAATACTAAAAAATCTCTAAGTAGTCCTGTATACTCTTCACTGATGTATAAGTTTGTTAAAGAGTTGCTTATTTTATTAATATCTACATTTAAAGAGAATCTATTAATTTGTAAAAGATTGTTAAGTGTTGGTTGTGTTAAATTTTTATTATAGATATCTATAACTTTTTTATAATCTTGGTTAGATATAGAGTTTATAGAGGCTCTTATTTTATCGATATTATTTAACTTATTATTCAACATAATATAAGATTTTTTATCTATTGAAATTGTTTGATTAAATAGGTAATCTTTTGGAAGTAGGGTACTGCTTTCTATAATTGCACTATTTTTATATTTTTGTATTGCATTGTTTGTCTTTTTATATTGGCTGTTTAGTAATTCTTTGTAAGATTGTTTATTAGATGCTAAATATAAAGCAGTTATACCTCGCTCTCTACCTAATTCTATTAATAACTTATTTAATGTTTTATTGTTATTTGTAACAATTTTATAAGCTTTTGTTTTTTCATAGTTTATATATGTATTATAAAAAAGATAGGTAGCAGCTGCCACCAAAATTAAGGTTGGCAGTATAGTTATTAATTTTAACTTATTTTTAATTTTCATCTTCTGCATCCTCCAATGATGCAACTTCAGAACTTAAACCTTTTAGCTTGGCGACAAATTGTTTAATAAGTTCTGCACTATTATTAATATTAGTCTCTTTTTGTATTTTAAAGAGATTCTCTGCTATTGTATCTAATCTTAAATTGCTTGCTGCACCTTTTAGCATATGTGCTGTTGTCTGGATAGTTTTAATATCCTCTTTTTTATAAGCTTCTACAAGAACTGGCAAGTGTTCTTTAGATTGAGCAATAAAATCTTCTATAAATTCTATAATTAATGTTTTAGGTAAATTAAGCTCTTCAGCAGCTCTATTAGGATTAAAAGATACACTCTGTGGAGTTATTGACGTTAGTAAATCTTGTGCAGAGGTAATATCTATAATATCATCTGGAATTGCTGGTGTAGATATCTCCTCTTCTTCTATTACTTCTGACTCTTCCACTTTAGGCTCTTCGTTAGTTGCAACTGCTTCTGCTTTTTTATCCATTTTCTCTTTTAATAAAGAGCTTATAAGCGAAATCTCTTTTATAAAGCTAGCTCTATCGCCTTCTTGCTTTAGTTGTCCAAGTCTCTGTGTTAATATATCTAATGATAATAGTTTTCCAGCATCTTGTAACATATCTATAGTAGATGTAGTTCCATTTTCCAACTCATTATTATACTTCTCTATCTCATCTAAATAGTTAGCTAATAACATTTTGTAACTACTCTTATCTATGCTTAATTTATTAGCATTTTTTTCGAAATCTATACCCTCTACCTGAAGTTTTATAACTTTATAAGCGATACTATTATTCTCAATGCTTTCAAGTTCTGTATCTTGAGTATTGATTATATTATTTTTGTCTTCTATTTTTTCTTTTTTCTCTTGTATATCTATATTAGATATTTGCTCTTTTAAAGTACTTATTTCTTGATTTGTCTCTTTATCTTCTGTATTTTCTACCTGTACTGTTTTTTCAAGATTGATATCTTTATTTTCTAAATTTATTTTATTGTCTTCTGTATTTGCTAGCTCTATCTTTTCTAATGGCTCAATAACTTTATTGGCACTATTTGTAGATATATCATTAGGCTCTTCTTCAATACTTATAGATGGTATCTCTGGTGCTTCTATTTCATCATTTTCAATAGTAAGTAGCTTTTTTTCTGGTTCGATATTTTCTACTTTTAATTCTGGTTCATTATTAATAGATATATTCTCTTGTTCGTTCTCTATTCTCTCTTGTTCAAGTGCAATAGAAGGTATTTCAGGTATTTGAATCTCTTCTCTTGCTTCTTCTATCTTAATAGCTTCATCATTATTTATACTATTATTAGTTTTAACATCTTTTGTTTTGTCTTCTAGTTCACTTGCACTTTTTAAGTCAATTTCATAAGGGGTATTATCTTCTTCTAATTCTATAGTTTGACTTTTTTTATTACTCCAAGGAAATAATTTTTTAGTAATTTTTTTAAGACCATTCTCTTTTATGTTTGTATCTTCTGTCTCTTTTAATTGATTAATTATTTCATTATCAACTGTTGAATGCTCAATAATTTTATCTATATTATGTGCAGTTTCTATAGGTTTACTATCTTGAATTGTGTTACTTTCATCCTCTTTATTTTCTGTATCAATTAATTCCTCTGCTAATTTTTCTATAGAATTATCAGTAGATATATTTAAAGATTTTTCATCGTTATCAGTATCTGTATCAAGATTTTTTAGAATTTCAATTAATTCATTATTTTTAGGCTCTTTAGTCTCAATTTTTTCTTTACTATCTTCTGTATCTACTTTTTCTTTGTTCTCTTTAGAAACTTCTAACTCTTTTGTATCGATTGTTTCATTATCTATCTCTTTTTCATCTTTGCTAGATTCTGCATTTTCATCTGCTAGCTCTATAGATTCATTGTGAATAGTTTGAACATCATCTAATGGTTTTTCTTCTACTTCTGTGTCTTCAACTTTAGTAGTTTCTTCTTTGTGAAGTGTTGGGATATCGGGAATATCATACTCATTATCTTTTTTCTCTGTAGCCGCATCTTGTAATTTATTAATAAATGTAGTCTCTTCTTCTGTTTTAGAATCAGTAGATACTGTTGTAAGTGTATGTAGATTTAAATTACCAAATGCAGAATACATAGTTGATATTTTACACTCATACTCTAAATCTTTATTTGGAATAGTTAATTTACTATCATCTAATATAATTAATTTATTTTGAAGCATTGCAGAAATAGAGCAAACATCTCTTGAGCCAATAGTTGTTAAAAAATCGCTACTAGCTGCGATAATATTATTTTCGTTATTCGTTAAAAAATACATTTTAATCCTTTTTTAAGGTCGTTTTATAAGTTACCAAATACATTATGGTAATATTTATACATATATTATTATATTACTCTTTAAAATATGGTTTAATATTTCATTTTTCTATAATATTTGCGTTTTTTAATGCATTTGCAACTTTTTTATTGGTAATTTTTACTATTTCTTCGAAGCTAGCTTTCTCAACTTCTTCGAAAGTACCGAAGTAGTTTAGTAATTTTTGTAAAGTTGCCTTGCCTATACCTTTTACTTCATAAAGCGATATTTTCATATCCTCTTTTCGCTTCTTTTTCTTATGATATGTAATAGCAAAACGATGTGCTTCATCTCTTAATCTTTGTATAAAAATGAGTCGTTTATCTGTTGGTTTTAAGTCAAATACTTCACCATTTTGTGTGTAAATTATATCTTTTGCTGCACCTTTTGCTCTGTGGGCTTTGGCATCTAATTTCTCTTTTGCTATTGCAATTACATCTAAATTTACTCTGTTTTTATTTAAAATCTCTACTGCCAATTTTAGCAAAGTTGCTCC
>JALVTE010000039.1 GCA_027024155.1 Campylobacteraceae bacterium | reverse complement strand
TGGAACAACTACTACGAGTGGAAAAGAGCAAAAGCAACAAATGCACCTAAAATGGTAGAGCTTACAAACTTCCTAAACCGCACAAAAGCCCTACAAGCACACTTTATGGTTTACCGCTTCAATAAAGCCGTGCCAAAAATAATAAACTATGCAAAAGATGAGCAGACAAGAAAAGTAGTAGCATATAACTTAAAAAGACTACTATACAAAAGCAACGGCACAATAGACCCACAAGGTGCCTACTGCCTAATAGACTACACCAACTTTAAAGGCGATGGAACCTTAGAGAGCGAACGCTACCAAAACACAGGTTGGGGCTTGTTTCAGGTTCTTAAACATATGAACACACAAGAGCCAAACAAATACAAAGCCTTTGCAAATAGTGTACGCTTTATACTAGATAGATTAATAAAAGTATCCCCACCAGAGCGTAACTTAAAACGCTTCCGCCGTGGGTGGTTTAATAGGATAAAAACATATGAAAGATAGAGTTTTTGCCAAAGAGTTAGATAAAAAATTCGAATTCGACGAAAGTGTAGCATCAGTTTTTGATGATATGCTCTCTCGCTCTGTTCCTTTTTATAAGCAGGTGCAAGAGTTTGTAATAGACTATATCAACCTAAATGCAAAAGATGGTAATAGAGTAATAGATTTAGGTTGTTCAACTGCTAAGTTCCTACTAGAGCTAAATAGTAAAGTAGAAGCAAACTTAGAGCTAATAGGTATAGATAACTCAAAACCAATGCTAGAACAGGCACAAAAAAAGTGCAAAGCTTTCGGAGTAGAAAATATAAAGTTAGATTTTGCAGATATTAAAGAGTACCCCTTAGATAATTTAGACTTTATAGTAGCCAACTACACCCTCCAATTCATCCGCCCAATCAACCGCCAAAAAATTGTAGAGAAAATCTACAATGGCTTAAATAGTGGTGGGCTATTTATCTTTAGCGAAAAGGTAGTTTTTGAAGATAAAAAACTAGATAAGCAGATTATAGAGTTATACTACAACTATAAAAAAGAGCAAGGTTATAGTGAATACGAAATAGCTAAAAAACGCGAAGCCCTAGAAAATGTGCTTATTCCTTTTACTATTAAAGAGAATATTCAAATGTGCAAAGATGCTGGTTTTAAAGAGGTGCATACCATTTTCCAATGGGGGAATTTTGTTACTTTTGTTGGGGTTAAGTAATGAAAAGATTTTTATTATTTTGTATTATATGTGTTACCTTATTTTCTAAAGAAATTGAAGTATATGACTTTAAAACATTACTTTCTGCAACACAAAAATCAATACAAGAGAATCGAAATGATGTTTGGATTTTTAGAAGAAATGGTGTTGTATTAGATATTAAAAATCCTCTACTTCAAAAAGAATTACTAAAATTTTATAACTATATGAAGGAGCAAAAAACTCCAATAGATTTTTATAAGATATCTTCAATAGATATGTGCAAAACTATCATAAAGGGACAAAATATATTAGTTATTCAGGACTCAAACTATATTCCAAAAAGGAATGATATTATAATGTTTAATTTTTATTCTAAAATCTCTCCATATTCACAACCTACTATCAAGAATGGAAAGCTTGAATATATAAAGCACACAGCTGAAACTAGAGTAAGTAATTTTATAAAAAGATGTGTTGCTGTTGGAGGAGATGAAATATTTATGAAAGATAAACATTTATTTTTGCATCCATATGAAGGTAGCAAATATATTAAAAAAAATTTTAATAAAAATAAAATTGTGAAAATTAATCAAAAACTTTTTGTAAGAGACCCTTATATGATAGCCGACAATTATATTTTTCATGATAAAAATATTACAAAAAACAAAAGTACAGTTAAATTAAAATTAATTGATTTTAATTTAACTAAAATTCCAAAAAACTGTTTTTTTGTAATGGGAGACAATAGAGAATATTCAAAAGATAGTAGACATTATGGATGTATAAGAAAAAAAGATATTAGTGGGAAAGTTGTTTTATTAAAATTTAAACAGAAATCTAAAATTGTATTTGGAAGCAAATCTATTAAAGATTCTGTGTGCCGTCCTATTATTTATAATACTGAAAATTATAAATTTATTACTCCTTAGTATAAATGTTATATTTTCCACTCGTTACACAGTTGCACTGCGTAATGGATACGCTTATATAGCATAGTGTTGTTTCTAATTCTTAATTGTAATAAAGCTATTCCTTTCATTTTCTTTAGAAAAAAATCGCACAAAAGATGATATTTTCGGGAGATTTGTTTAATTTTCGTTAAAAAAGCAAAACTCAGCATACGCTTCAAACAGTTGCTTTTTCTTCACACTGCAATTAAGCAAATCTCTTTTTCCGAAAATCTCAAAATGTGCAGGAACAGCAAATAAATTTGCTGTAAAAAATGGCTTTTTTGAAAAAAATTTGATATAATTAAAATAGATGCAGGAGGTGTTATATGACTATAAAGCTAAATGACCCACAGATAGAAGCTATTTTTGTTAATGAATTTAAGAGTGATATTGATGCTTTTACTAAATTTGTTAAAGAGAGTTTAGTAAAAAGAAAAGATAAAATAGTTCATTTAGACCCATTTAAAAACTCATATAACATCGATGTAGAAGTAGATAATATTGATGAGAAAGATAACCCTTTTAAAGATGTTGTTGATAGCGTTAAGTATGCTAAAGATTTAAGAGAGAGTGCATGGAGATAGCTTTTATAGATACAAATATTATTATTGAGTATCTTAAAGGTAATCAAAAAATTATAGATAAATTAAATAGTTTTGATGAGGTTTTTATAAACGAAATTATTATAATGGAGCTCTATCAAGGGGCTAAAAACAGACGAGAGTTAAACTATATAAAAAAGTCTATCTCTAAATTTAAAATTTTAAAGACTTCAAATGAGATTATTAAGTTAGCAAAAGATATTTTAGAAGAGTACACTCTATCGCATAATACTAAAATTATGGATGCAATAATTGCATCTACTGTTCTCATATATGATTTAAAGCTCTATACATTAAATGTAAAAGACTTTAGATATTTAGAGATAAGTTTAGTTAATTAGAGTTTATCTTATCTAGTTCTCATCGTTCTCGATGGGAACTTATACTTTAATTTGTTGTGAATATTGCGCTAGTTGCTACTAATGGGTAGCCACAAGGGCTACCCATCAATGCCATTAAGTTAAGGAATTTATAGCCATATAATGGAATTGATTATTAAATAAAATTAATAATTTTCCACCGCCGTCATTCCTGTGAAAACGGGAATCTACAATTTAAATAGTTCCCACGTTACGCAGTTGCACTCTATAATGCATACATTTATATGATAGTGTTAATGAATTAGTGTTTAATCTCAGTTAATATCTGTATACTATAGGGCATCTATTTTTAGAGGTGCTCTATAGTTTAATTTTTAAAAAAGGTTGATATGAAAAAGTATTTTATATTATTTATTTTTAATACATTGATGTTTTTGTATGGAAGTGAATCTCTTATGCTTAAAGATTTAGTACTTCTTAATAATCCGCTTTTAAATAGTGGTAAATATAGAGATAGTAATTTATATAAGATATATAATTTCTCTTTTGGTAGAGAGTTTTATTTAAATAATAATATTGAAACTTCTCTATATTTAAGCTACTCTAAAATAGATAATAAAGATAAATATTATGGTTTAAAGAGTAGCATAGGTTTTTATAACTTTATAAATGAAAATACTATGTATGGTGTAGGTTTATCAACTCTATTTTTAAAAAATCATAAATTTAGTAATGAAACTACTCTATATAGTAAAATAAAGTATCAAGTAAAAAGTAATTATAATCCATATATTAAACTCCAACTTAATTATAATATATTTAATTTGGCAAGAGCTGATAGAGTCTCTAATGGTTTTGAAGCATCTCTTGATAGTGGATTTGATATAGATATACTTAAATCATATGCAAATTTACCTATTACAATAAGTCCATATATTCAATCTGTATTTTATGGTAATAGATTTAAAAAGCATTTAGGATTTGCTCAGCTTTATACTATTGGTTTAGGTATCGATTATAATATAGGAGAGTATTTAAGAAAAAAATCACCTTTACACTCTATGAAGGTTAAATTTAATCTTCAGAAAACATTTTCTAATAAAGAGTTTTCTGGATATAATTTTTCTGTAAAATTATCTTTATTTGATTTTTAGTTACTAATAACTCCTATTTTTAATAGCACTTGCAGCTTCTCTATCTAGGGTTCGGCGTTTTAGTGTTTCTCTTTTGTCGTGTAGTTTTTTACCCTTAGCGAGGGCAATAGAGACTTTTGCTAGATTTCGCTCATTAAAGTAGAGCATTAGGGGTACTATTGTTAAACCCTCTTTACTTACTTTTCCAAATAGTTTATCTAACTGTTTTTTATGGAGTAGTAGTTTTCTTGGTGCTCTTTCGTCTTTACTAAAGTTTTGGTTTGTTGTCTCTAAGTGACCTATATGGGCGTTCATTAGATAAAGCTCACCTTTGATAAAACGGCAAAAAGCATCATTGAGGTTTGCTCTTTTTGCTCTAAGTGCTTTTACTTCGCTACCTTGTAGGACAAGTCCTGCTTCGAATTTCTCTAATATTTCATATTCGTGTCTAGCTTTTTTATTTTGTGCAATTATTGTGATTGCCATTACATTCCTAAATTTTTTAATGTAATTATATCATATAATTAGATATTCTTTTAGGGCATTGTCGGTGCCCTAAAGTTTATATTTAAAAGTGACAATAATAGTTGCTTGCTTATGGATACTTTTTAATATAGACTCTCTTAATCTTTTTTTCTCATTTTTAGATAATATTGTTGTACTTATTACTTCGCACTCAATTTTTTCATTTTTTCCGTGGTGTAGAACTTTTATATTGTTTAGTTTTACTTCGTGACTGCCTAAATTAAATGTTAGCTTTGATAGATTTTTTTGGATTGCAATATCTGCTTTCATCTGTTTAAAAGAGCTATAGAGAGGAATAGCTACTATTGCAACGATTGTTAGCCATATAGTTACACCTTTTTTGGCGAGATGTAATGGAGAAAAGCCAAGAGTCATAAAAGTTAATGCTGCTGCTAAAACTATACCTACTAAGTTGGTTATAAATAGTAAAAAAGCGGTATAAAACATATGCCAATCTCCCCAGCCTATGCCAATACCTGATACTGCTATTGGTGGAACTAATGCAACAGCTATTGCTACACCTGCTAATGAACCAATAATTTTATCATTACTCTTTACATATGCAGCGGCTACACCTGAAACTATAGCTATAAAAAGGTCTAAGATTGTTGGACTTAGGCGACCTGTCATCTCTGGTGTTAAGTGTTGTATAGGTGTTAGTAGTGTAGTAAGAGATGCTGTAAATGCAACTGCTAATACCCCTATAATTATTGTCTTTGCTCCACTATTTATTAGTGGAGTATCTTGTCTTAATACACCCATACTTAAAGAGATAATTGGTTGCATTAAAGGGGCTAAAAGCATAGCTCCTATTATTACTGATGAGGAGTTAATAAATAGTCCAAAAGTAGCAATTAGAGTTGAGAGGATTATGAGAGTTAAGAATGTCGAATTTAGTTTACTCTCTTCTCTTAAACTTGTAAATAGCGAAGCATATTGTTCTTGACTTGCATGAGAAAATAGAGGAATTCCTTCGCTTAAGTAACTAATACGCTCATCATCAGAAGGAAGATGGTCTATTTTTATGCTCTCTTTTGTATTTTTTTCTCTACTGTTTTGTTCCCAAAATTTTTCTCCTACACTTAGACGAAGAAGTGTTTGTTTTGTCTCTAAGGTTACAGGAGTTATACCAGCATCTTGTGAATCTATTACAATTTTTAAAGGTTTCTCAGCCTCTATTTTAACAAGTGAACTACGGATAAAGCCTACAGATTCTGGTATTTTACTTGGTGTTAAGTATGAAACAATCGATTTAAAAAGATAACCAATATATTGTAAAATAGATTGTGGTGAGAGTATTGCAATAGTAGATTTTCCATCTGTTGCACTTAATTCGGATGTAATTAGTTTAGAGGCAAAAGTGTTATTGTTGTACTCTATACCAACTACTCCTACAGCAGATAGTTTTATATCATTTCCATTAGCAACAGTTATTTTAATTTTAGTATGTTTTAATTGTTTAACACGCTTAAGTGTTTTCCAAAATAGAGAGAATCTATCTCTCCAACTATTTTTATTTAGAGAGTTTTCAAATAAATCTAATGGCGGTGCTTCACCTATTACAGCCTCTTGTAATACGAGTGAATTATTACAATATAGTAAATCTATTTTATCTTCTGTAGGTTTTAGGGCTAATTTAATAGCATCTTCTATATTGTTAGGTAAGGCAAAAGTTTTAATTAAATTTTTCTGCTTGGAGCTAGGAATTATACCTAAGGTGATATCTCTTTCTATAGCTATAGGTATAAGTTTTTTAATATTATTAATAGAAGATGTTACAATAATATGAGTTATATTTTTAGGAATCTCTTTTAAAAAAGTATCAATATCTATTATTTCAATATCTTCAGGTAATATTTTTGATGCTTTTATATCATCAATAAATTCTTTGAATTTTGTTTCGTATATATAATAAATCATATCTAATTATATCTACTCTATTTAAAATTATAACTGACTCTATTAACTACATAATAGTTTTTTATCTTATAGCTTTATAATAAATGAATATATCATATGTTAATATTATGTTTAGTGCTTTTACTTAATCCATTAGATGGTATAATAGTATAATATAAAAAATGTAGGACTACTAATGTATAAGAACAAACTAATAAATAAAATAGCAATTCTATCACTGACTTTTGCTTTTACAGCTTGTCAAAATATTGATACAAATAAAAAACCAGTACTTAATATACAAAATCAAGATACCATTGAAGCAAAATTTATAAATAGAGATAATTGTGACCAAATAATTAATAAAGATTTTTTTAAAATTTGTTATAACTATAAATATAAAGCTGCAAAAAGTGTAGCTTACACACTAGAGGGTGATTTGGTAAATGATGTTAATATAAAAGATAGACCAAAGTTTTATCCAGAGAGTGCTATTGATGACCCATATAGGGCTTATGTTCAAGATTATTATCATTCAGGGTATGACAGAGGACATTTAGCACCAGATGCTGCTTTTGATTGGAGCGAAGATAGCTTAGAAGCTACATACTCTTTGGCTAATATAATTCCACAAGATAGAGATGTTAATCAGCATCAATGGGTTAAAGTTGAAGAGCATGCAAGAAAAGAGGCTGTACTTTTAGGAAAAATTAATGTTATAAATTTAGTTGTTTATCCTGAACATCCAAAAACAATAGGTGATGATAAGGTAGCAGTATCTAAAGGTTACTATAAAATTATGTATAATAATTTAAAAAATTATAAAGAGTGTTTTTATTATGAAAACAATGCTTCATTAAATGCAAATACTTTATATGGAAATAAAGTAAATTGCCAAACAATTTTACTTAAATAAACTACAAGATTACACAGTTAATAGTTTGGTTTAAGATTATTCTAAGCTAAGTTCTGTTAATATTTCGTTAATCTTAAATTAAAATTCAAGCAAAGGAGACTGATATGATTTCGTTTATTAGATATAATCTACTTTTTAATCAGTCTTTTATTGCTTAGTGGCTTAGACTCAAAAGAATTTTCGAAAAACTCCCCTTACTTTAAAAGCTAATTTACCTAACAATTTTATATATTAGGTATATTTTGCTTGTTTTTCTATCTTTTGAGTTTTGAGCCCTCCGCATTTGACTTACCGTTTTTCAACCACGAGTTTTTATAGAATTATTTTTATATTGTTATGTTTATTGTTAAGGTTTTTTATTATGTCGAAATTAAAAGTTATATTGAAATTGGCTATGCCAATAGTTGTTAATTTATTGTTGCTTACTACTATACAGTTTATCGATTTATATGTGGTATCAAAATTTGGTGTTGATGCTGTTAGTGGCGTTGGAATTGTTCAAAGCGTATGGGGAATTTTATTCTCTTTAACTATTGTGTTTTCATCTGGTGGGCAGGTGTTGTTAACTAGATATGTGGGGCAGAAGAGTTATAAAAAGGCTTCGCTTGTAATTTCTAGCTTATTAATAGTTGCTTTAGGTACAAGTGTGTTGTTTATTGCTGTATTTGCAGTGATGCCCAAGATGATATTATGGTTTATGGGTGTAGATGGTAAGGTAATGGAGTATACTTTAGAGTTTGGCTATATTTTATTGTTAGATATTCCATTTATCTTGATTAATACAGTTATAGACACAGCTTTGCACAGTTATAGCAATAGTAAAACACCGATGTATTTGGCAATGGTAGCGGTTGTTTTAAATGTTATATTAGACTTTGGTTTAGGATTGGGTTATTTTGGTATGCCAAATATGGGCGTATTTGGAGTTGCTTTATCTACTGTAATAAGTTATGGTGTAATAGCGGCGTTGCATTTGTATATCTATTTTGCTAAAAAGATGCCATTTATACCAACATTACGCTTTAGAAAAAATATCTTTATGCGTGCATTTAAGGTAGCGTTACCAGAGGTTGCCTCTCGCGGGATTAATACTATATCTTATTTAATTTTTACAACAGCTGTTATTAGTTTGGGCAGTAGTTACTATGCAGGCTTTAACATTAGTATGAAAATAATGGCAATAGGATATATGCCTATAATCGCATTTGCCGGAGCTGGTGGTATATTGATAGGTCAAAAGATTGGTGAAAAAAATTACGAAGATGCAAAAGGTTTTATTAAAATAATTGCTGGTATAAATTTAGCTATTATGCTTACAACTACTATATTTTTTATAATATATGCCGATAATTTAGCAATTATATTTAGCACAGATAAAGAGGTAATTAAAATTATTGTTGAGTCTATAATCTTTTTTGCTATTTCAAATATACCATTTGCTATTGATGCAACTTATACTTTTGCATTAAATGGTGCAGGTTTAACAAAAAAGACTTTTAAGATAAATATGATAACTTTATGGATATTTAGAATTGCACCAGCATTGTATGGAATATATGTTTTAGGCTCTTACGAATGGGTTTTGGGTGTATTTTTAATACAATTTAGTGTTACTGCCTATTTGATGTATAGAGAATTTCAAAAAGATGAATGGATGAAAGTAAAAGTATAATACTATTCCACAAAAGTGGAATAGTTTGCAATTAGCAAGAGTAAGTAGAGATATACTCGTATGGAGTTGGTCTTCCCTCTACAGGAATAACGTGTCTATCGAACATATAGTCAATATACTCTTTTACATACTCTGGGCTCATAATTGGAGCTAAGAAGTCGTGGTCTTTCTCTAAACCTTCTAATGCATCTCTAAAGCTGTTTGGTAGCTCTGGAATTTTTCTCTCTTTTAACTCATCACGAGTTAATTCGAATAAATCTTCGTTGAATGGTCCTACTAAGTCGTAACCGCCTTTTTCTATACCGTCAAGTCCTGCAATCATAAGAACTGCAAATGCTAAGTATGGGCAAGATGCACTATCTGGGAATCTTGTTTCAATTCTTGTAGCTTTTTCACCAGCACCGTAAGGAATACGACAAGCTGCAGATCTGTTTTGGCTAGAGTAAGTCAAAATTCTTGGAGCTTCGAAACCTGGAAGTAATCTTTTGAAAGAGTTAGTTGATGGGTTAGTAAACGCAGCAACAGCCTCTTTGTGTGCAAAGATACCACTTAAGTAAT
>JALVTE010000038.1 GCA_027024155.1 Campylobacteraceae bacterium | reverse complement strand
ACATAATAAAACAGTTAAAGAGTTTTATGAGAGATTACTGCAAAAAGGTAAAACAAAAATGGTTGCTTTAATTGCAGCTATGAATAAGCTACTTAGAATAATATTTGCAGTAGTAAAACATAAAAGATAATTTTGTGAAAATTATGTAAGAGCTTAAGGGAATTTGTTTATAATTTAAGAGAGTTTAAGACAGAACATTCTGAGCGGAGCGAAGAATCTAACCCAAGATGCCGAGTTCAACTCTTGGCTTTATAGCCGTTTAAACTAGATTCTTCGCGTCCGCTCAGAATGACGGCGATGGTAAATATTTTCATTGCTTCAAGCTTTTAGCTTAGTGCCATTTTATAGATGGTTTGGGCTTAACTTAATGGTAATGGAGGTATCCTAAAAATAAAATACTAAGTTAAAAAATCACTTCGGCAATAGTGCCTATATTAACTTTGGAGCTAAATTGCAATTTGGCATTGTGTAGCTTTGCTATATCTTTTGCTATTGATAAGCCGAGTCCAAAGCCTTCTATTTTTTTGGAGCGGGCTTCGTCGGCTCTGTAGAAGCGTTTTGTGATTTTGTTTAATTTGCTCTCTTCTATACCTATGCCTTCATCTTTAACGATAAAATGGATATTTTTATCTTTAAAAAGTTCTATCTCTATCTTTTTGTTTGCAGGGGTGTATTTAATAGCATTATCAATTAAGTTTGCAAAAAGTACTTTTATTAGGGGAGTGTTGGCATTAATTGTTATAGGTTCTAAGCTATTTACAAGCACTTTTAAATGTCTCTTTTTTATAATACTCTGCTTCTCTTCTAATATTTCTAAAACAATCTCTTCTAACTGTGTGGGGTTGAACTTTTTGCGTAAATCTCTCTGTTTGTATCGGTTGAGTATTAAAAGGTTTTGTACCAATTTTTCTAACTGTTTGCTCTGTTTTTGTAAAATTGTCAGGCTCTGCTTTAAGCTATTTTTATCTTTGTCGCCTCGCAGGGCTAAATCTATTTCGCCATTTATTACTGTTAGAGGGGTTTTTAACTCGTGGGCAATGTCGCTGTTGAATCTCTCTATGTGGGCTATCTCTTCTTGTAAGCGACTGACCATTGTGTTAAATGCACTGCTTAACTCTTCGATTTCTCCGCTGTATTTTGGCTTTGGTAGTGGGCTTGGAAAGTTGCTAACCGATATATTTTTTGCTGTTTGTGCAATTAGTTTTATTGGATGAAGCATCTTATTGGTAGCTCTGTATGCCACAAATAAAAGCAGTAAAAGTAGTACTGGGTCAAGAAAGAGCAGAGTATCTGTTAAATTCTCTATCTCATCATCCACTTTGCTTTTTACAATAATAATTTCGCCTTTTTGAGGCTTAAAAAATTTATATCTAAAATAGAGGGTTAAAGTTTCGCCATTATCTTTTACGAAAAAATCTTTATCTTTTGGCATATTTAGATTATTGCCAGATAAAAATTTGGCATTTTTGACTATCGAGTATTTAACATTTGTTGGCAATTTAATTTTGCCCTGATTTAAAACGCTATTTTGGTAAATTTGAACAGCTAAATTGTTTAAGTGGTTTTGCTCTCTGTTTAAAAAGCTTTGGCTAAAAGACCAATAGAGAGCCAAACTAAAAACGAGTAAAACAGTCGCCACCAAAGAGCCAAACCAGAGTGTAACTTGTAGTTTTAGACTATTTAATTTCAAATTCAAGTTCCTCCAATCAGTTAAACTTATCATTAGCAGGTTCAGTTGGTTGGCGGAACTTATACCCTAACTTTCGCTCTGAACTTATATACTCTTTGCCTATCTTTTTGCGTAAGTGATATATAGTAACTTGGATTACATTGCTATTTATATACTCGTAATCTCGCCATAACTCATTTTGTATAAAATTGCTCGATACAATTTGGTTTTTGTGCTTAATTAAAAAAAGAAGCAACTCATACTCTTTTTGTGTCAGTGCTATTTTAACACCATCTTTTGTAAGCTCTCTATTGCTTAAATCTATTTTTAAACTACCTATTTCTAAAAAGTTATTTGCCCCGCCTAAGCTTCTTCTGTAAAGTGCCTCTAGCCTTGCTATTAATTCGTCGAAACTAAACGGTTTAGCAAGATAATCGTCGGCTCCCTTTGTTAAACCTTTTACCTTATCTGCAATTTCATCTTTGGCTGTTAGCATTAAAATGGGAGTATTTATGCTGTTTTCTCGAAGAGATTTTAGAATAGATATACCATCTTTGTTGGGCAACATCCAATCTAAAATAATTACATCAAAACTGTTATTTAAGGCAATATATTCCCCCTCTTCACCATCATCACACAACTCAACACTAAAACCGCTCTCTTCTAATCCTCGTTTGAGCATATCGCTGATATATGGGTCGTCTTCTACTATTAAAATTTTCATATTATAGCCTGAACTTTTACTACTTTTTTCTTATTATAGCAGGAGTTATTGCTAAAGTTATTACAAGCCCAATAATCGAAAACTCTATTGCCACTGCTTCGTTATAGTGTTTCCAAATAAGCCCGGTAACCGTTGCTCCTAATGCACTAAAAGCGGCTACTCCTCCGTATAGAAAGCCATAAACTGTTGCTTTGTTTTTGGCTTCGTTGGAAATCCAAGCTCTTAGGGCATTTAAGCTTGATACTACAAAGATTCCAAGTAGAATAAAGCTAACAATTATAGAGTTAAAATAGAGTGCTACCATTGCTAAAATACCTATGATAAAGCTAAAAAATAGTATTTTCGTTGGGCTAAATTTATCTATCTGCACGCCAAAATAGTAGCTGGATATTGTTTGTACAAAGTTATATAGCACCATAAAAAGAGGAATATAGATAATATCTATACCGCTCTGCTTGGCTTTGATTATAAAGAAACTATCACTAAAAATAAAGAAGGTAAATGCAAAATATATAAAGAGCATAGGCAGTAGTTTTTTATCGCTTTGCAGGTTAAATTTCTCTTTTTTCTTCTCTTTATATGGAGCATCTTTAACAAAAAATGCAACTATTACTACCGCTATTAAACCAGGAAGCAGAGTCCAAGCAAAAAGCTCTCTAAAGACACTTTCGCTCTTGCCTAAATAGTAAAGTGCACCAAAGGCGATAATAGCACCTAACATTTCGCCTGCAACATCCATCATTTTATGGAAGCCAAAGCTTTTACCGCTTTTACCATTGCTATATGCAGAAATTAGGCTATCTTTGGTAGCACTTCGCACAGCTTTACCCATTCGCTCTAATCCTCTAAGTGTTGCAACACTTTGCCAAGAGTGCGAGAGTGCCAAAAGTGGTTTTGTAACTGCCGATATAAAATACCCAGCCACAACAAACGGCTTAACTATATGCATTCTATCGCTTAAAATACCAAACAGAATTCGAAAGCCATAAGAGATAAAAGTAGCAATCGCTACTACAAAACCCAACTTATCAACACCTTGATGCAGTACATATACTATAAATATCGGTAAAATCGAAGTAAGCATAGAGCTTGCCATATCTGTAAAAAAGCTTACAAACCCGAGTGCTATAATGTTTTTGTTTATCATATTTTGCCTTTGAAAATCCACTCTTCTATTCTAAAAATAAGAGTGCTCATTTTATCGAAATAGTTTTTAAACAGTACCACAAAAGTTGCCGAAACTATCGAAGTAAACAGACTACCCAAAATATCAAAAGGATAGTGAACCCCTATAAACACCCTTGCCATACCGCCAATTATAGCCAGAAGCAACAAGAAAATACCTAAACTTCTTGTATTGCGAATAAAAATTAATGCAAATGCAATCGAAGCCATAAAAGTTGTATGGTCAGATGGAAACGAATTCTCGCTTACATGATACACCAAAGTCTGCCCCAAGCCATCCATAAAAGGACGCGGATGAAAATAAAACAGCCCAATAATTTGATTTAGCATTAGCCCAAGCAAAACAGCATAAAAAGCATAAAGTGCCTCTTTTTTTAGCTTTTTAAAGAAATAGAGCCAAACTTCTATACCGATAAAAAGATAAGGCATATACTCCCCAATAATTATACCCAACTTATCAACAATAAAATTTTGCCCAGCAAATGAGTTTATATACATAAAAAACGAATGATTTAAAGTCTCCAAAATATAGCTCCCAATTTTTTTGGAAGCTTAATATATGAAAATGAAAAGATGATGAAAATATCAAATTTCTTAAAACTTATGTTATAATTATTAAAACCAAGTTTATAAGGCTATTTTATGAGTGCATTGATGATTAATACAAGCTCTTACTTAGATTTCTTTGATATTGCTAAAGAGGCTTTTGAGGGGCAGAAAAGAGATATTTATAGAAAAATAATGATAACTCTAATAGAGGCTTACAAAAAGCTTTTGCAAAATATTGAGATTCAAAATATTACTTTAGAGAAAGAGCAAAATTTAACTATTAACGAAGATAATTTAGACAGTTTTTATGATGATATGTACGATGTTTTGGATTTAGTAAAGCTTTTAAAAACTCATTTAATGCCTTATAGAGAGAAAGATGAACTTTTTGAAGATTTGTACAATATAGTAGATAAATTGCACGAAGCTGTCATATTAAATTTAGATTTGGTCTCTACACAAGAGGTGAAATTAATTCAAGAGAGATACAAAGCTAGTTGAGTATGTATATTGAGTATTCAAAAGAGTATCTACGCTCTTTAAAAAGGATAAGTAAAAGAAGGATTTTGTCAGAAAGTGCCATAAATGCTACGCTAGAGAGTTTTAAGAAAAATCCTTATGACAACAGACTTAATTTTAAAAAAATAAATTGCAAGCGAGATAAAAACAGACATTCAATTAGAGTTTTAAATACTCAATATAGGATTTTATTGTCGGTTATTGATGATTTTGCAGTTTTAATATGCATTTGTGACCATGATGATTATGATTTGAGAAATAAAAGTTGTTAGTTACAAGGGTGTAGTGCTCGCCACCACTGCTGTCATCTGAGTGGAGCGAAGAATCTAACTCAATTTGCCGAGATTAACTCTTTGCTTTACTGCCGTTTAGACTAGATTCTTCGCATCTGCTCAGAATGACTGTTGTGGTAAATATTTTCATCGCTTTAAGCTTTTGACTTTGAGCTTATAGCCAATAAATGGATGTAGTATCCTTAACTTAATGTCACAGGTTCTCAGCACTGCACATTATGCTTATTAAACCCGCTCTTCCCACTCTTTAAACTCATCACTAAAGTAAACGATTCTTTGCTTTTTGAACTCTTTTGTTGAGTATAGTTTTCTATAATTGCTTAGTCCTGTCTCTTTTGCCATCTCTTCTATTAAGGCGTTGCTCTCTTCTTGGGTTTTTGCGTGTACCATGGCGAATATGTTGTATTTCCAGTTTGGGAAACTTGGGCGGAGGTAGCAGTGGCTTACGGCACTAAAGCTTGCTAGTTTTTCGCCTATCTCTTCGGCTTTATCTTCTGGGGCTTCCCATACGCTCATGGCGTTGGCGTTGAAGCCGGCTTTTCTGTGTCGCAATATTGTTGCGAAGCGTCGCATTACTCCTGCCTCTTTTAACTCGTTTGCAAGGGTGAAGTATTCGTCGTAAGAGATGTTTAGTTTTTTTGTGGCTTCTAGGAATGGTTCGCTAACTATTGCTATATCTTTTTGCAACTCTTTTATGGCTTCTATATGTTTTGGTGTTAGCTCTAAGTTTTTATTTTTAGCTTTTTTTACCTGCTCTTTTTTGGCTTTTTTACCTGTTGTATCCATCTTTACAGATATTTTAAAGAGTTTTAGGGTTGGTAGTATTATGCTCTCTTCGGCTTCGCTTTGCTTGGCTAGTATTTCTATGGTTTTTTCTAGCCCAAATTTGGAGCTTGGCTCTACTGCCATAGTAAACCAAATGTTAAAGTCGTGGTCTCTTAAGTAGTTGTGGCTTACTCCTGGGTGGGCGTTTATTGCCTCTACTGCTTTATCTATTTTATCTTCGGCAACTTTAAAGGCAACTAGCGAGCTTTTGTAGCCTAAGCGTTTTGTATCGAAAATTGCTGAGGTTTGGCGAAGTATGCCATCTTCTTTTAACTCTTTTACTAACTCTAAAATCTCATCTTCGCTTGTGTCAAACTGCTTTGCTAACTCTAAAAATGGTTTTTGCGTTAATGGAAAAGAGCTTTGCATTTTGTATAGTAGTTCGTTTTTTAACTCAACTTTTGTCATAAATTGCCTTTTTAATTTGATTATACTAAAGTAGTAATTGTATTGAGTTGATAATTGTCAAGTTAATTTTGTTAAAATTTGATAAAATAGATTTAAAAAGAGTAGATATGTCATATTTCCCAATGTTTATAGACTTTAACGATAAAAAGATTTTAGTAGTTGGCGGTGGCAATATTGCTACTGAAAAGTTAGAGAAGTTAGTCGATTTTACAAAAGAGATAACAGTAATTACAAAAGAGCTAACGCAAGAGTGCCACAATTTAATAAAAGAGCACTGCTTAACACTTTACCAGCGAGCTTACAAGAGTGGAGATATTGATAGTTTCGATATAGTAATAGTTGCTACCAACACCCAAGAGTTACACAAAGAGATATTCGAAGAGAGCCGTAGTAAACATATTTTGGTAAATAGTGTAGATAATACTAAATATTGCGATTTTATCTTTCCATCTTACATAAAACGAGACGATTTAACTATTGCATTTTCTACAAGTGGAGCTTCGCCAGCCTTTGCTAAACATTTGCGAAGATATTTCGAAAACATTATACCAGATGGGGTAGAGGAGTTTTTGGCAAAATTAAAGAGGTTAAGAAGCGAAATGCCAAAGGGTAAAGAGCGTATGGCTTATTTTGAAAAGCTAGTAAGTGACTATTTTGCTAGTAAGTTTAAGTAACAATATAGAATTTAAAATCTCTTTTTAAGCTTTATATGTAAAAATGTAGTTAATTTTTAATTTAGGGTTTATTATGTCTAAAGAGATAGATAGCGTATGTACATATTGTGGTGTTGGGTGCGATATTACGGCGGTTGTTAGTGATAATAAGATAGAGAAGATTTATGCTCAAAAAGATGGTGTTGTAAGTCAGGGGAAGCTCTGTATTAAGGGTAAGTATGGGTATGATTTTGTAGATGCAAAAGATAGACTTAATACCCCTTTGATAAGCAAAAAGTTTTTAGATAAAAATCCGCAGATAAAAGAGGAGTTTGCCTCTAACTTGCAAGAGTATAGCGATGAGTTTTTTGCTATAGATTTTGATAGTGCTACTACAATTACAGCCAATAAACTTAGTGAAATAAAGGCAAAGTATGGGCGACATAGCTTTTGTGCTATAGGTGGGGCAAGAACTAGTTGCGAAAATGCTTATGCGTTTCAGAAGTTTTGTCGCGAGAGTATGGGCTCTCCCCATGTGGACAACTGTGCTAGGGTTTGTCACTCGCCAAGTTTAAAGGGTATGCGAACAACAATAGGCGAGGGTGCGGCAACTAATCCGTATGATGATATTTACGAAGCTGAATTTATAATGGTAATTGGCTCTAACACTATAGAAGCACATCCAATAGTTGCGAATAGATTGGTTGAGGTGGCATCTACAAAAGATAATATTGCTGTTATTGATGTGCGAGATACAAAGCTTGCTAAGAGGGCAAAGTATAACTGTATAATTCCTTTCGAGAGCAATTTGTTAATTTTGAATATGATGGCGTATGTTATTATTAACGAAGAGCTTTACAATAAGGATTTTGTAGCCAACAGGTGTGCAAATTTCGAAGAGTACAGAGAGCAGATTTTAAGCGATGAGTATGCAAACCCTAAATATTTTGAGCAGATTGAGGGGTATGAGTATTTAGCTAAAACTATACCAAATATTGCACGAGAGTATGCACTTAAACGCTCTATGATTTTTTGGGGCTTGGGTATTACTGAGCATATAGATGGCTCTAAGGCGGTAATGGCTATTACACACTTAGCCCTTTTAACTGGAAATATTGGAAATAGTGGGGCTGGGCTTATGCCTCTTCGTGGGCAGAATAATGTACAGGGTGCTTGCGATATGGGTTGTTTGCCTTACTATGCACCAGATTATCAAGAGCCTAAAGAGGTGGGGTTAATGACTCCGCAACTTATAGAGCAGATGTTAGAGGGTAAGGTAAAAGCGGTTCTTAATATGGGCGAAGATATTACACATATTCATCCGAATGTAAACAAGAGTATTAAGGCAGTTGAGAGTTTAGAGTTTTTGGTAGTGCAAGAGCTCTTTTTAAACGATATTGCAAGCCGTGCAGATATTGTATTTGGGGTTAAGAGTGCTTATGAGAAGAGTGGTGTTTATGTAAATGCTATGAGGCGTCTGCACCTTTCGCAACCGCTTGTAGAGTCTGATTTGCCAGACGATTGGGAGGTTTTGCAAGCTATAGATAACAAAATGGGTGGTAACTTTAACTATGAAGATAGCGAAGATATTTGGAATGAAGTTAGAGAAGTTGCACATCGCCGCTTTAGTGGAGCAGAGTATTACAGACTAAAACGCCACAGCAAAAGAGGTATGCAGTGGCCAATTTATCATGAAGATACACCTATATTGCACTTGCTGGATTTTAGAACCGAAGATGGCTTAGGAAGGTTTGCTTATTACCAATGGCAGAAGCGTGGAATGGTAGAAGATATTTTAAATGCTAATTTATATAACGATAGTTTGGATAATTGGTACTTAACTACCGGAAGAATCTTGGCACACTATAATAATGCGGCTCAGACTAAACGAAGCGATAAGCTTATAAGTAAATATGACGAAGATGTATTGATTGCTCCTTTAAGTGCAAAAAAGCTATTTGGTGACAGGGTGATTTTAAAAACAAAAAATGGCGAGAGCGAAGCTTTGAGTGTTAAATATAGTGCAACAATGAAAGAGAAAACGCTATTTACTACATTTCACCACGCAAGCTCTAAAATAAATGCACTGTTTGGAGATGAGTGCGATGATTTAGTGATGACAGCTAATTTTAAATCGCTAAAGGTTGAGGTTGTGCCTGTTAGTCAAGCTATTGGGTGTAGCTAGTTTAGTGATTAGGGGTTAGTTGTTAGTGGGTAGTGAATGCTTAGTGTAGGGGTGAGTTTTGAGTAGATTTTTTGGTAAACAGAGTGAAGATAGAGCGGTGGATTTTTTGCAGGCTAAGGGGTTTGCTATTGTAGATAGAAACTTTTATGCAAGTAAATTGGGTGAGATAGATATTGTTGCTTTAAAGGGTGATGTACTGCATTTTATCGAAGTAAAATCTACACAAAAGAGTTTTGAGCCTATTTATAACATTACGCCTACAAAACTTAATAGAGTAATTAAGAGTGCACAGTTTTACTTAAAGCAAAAAAAGTTAAAATATGCGTGGGTTGTAGATGCTTTGATTATCAAAAAAGATAAGATAGAGTTGATAGAAAATATTACAATGTAGGTGGCATTATGGAGTTAAATAGTAAGCAATTAGAAGAGTTTAGAGAGAATGGTTTTTTATTAATTCGTAACTTTTACGACGCTGAAAAGTGCGATGCAATTAAAGATGTGGCAAAGGTTCACTTGAAGTATGCAGTTGAGCCGATAGAGACAGAGTATGAGTATATTGGCATAGATAAGGCAGAGTATAAGCAGAGTATTAGACGACTTAGACAAGTTTATGATAGAGATATTTTGTTTAAAAATTGGATGACTTATAGTGAAATAAGACCAATTTTAAAGCAGGTATTAGATGAAGAACCGGTGCTTGTAACCGCACACCATAACTCTATTATGACGAAATTGCCACATACATCTACAAACACAGAGTGGCATAGAGATAGAAGATATTGGCATTATGATAGTGGTAACTTAGTTAGTGTTTGGTTGGCACTAGGTGATGAGAATAAAGATAATGGTGTGCTAGAATTTATACCAAAAAGTCATAAAATGGATTTAGGCGAAGAGAGCTTTGATGATAAGAGCTTTTTTAGAGCAGATTATGAATGCAACAAAGAGTTGGTAGAGACAACAGTTAGTTTTAAACTTAGAAAAGGCGATGTAGTATTGTTTCATGCAGAACTACTTCACCGTGCTGATGAAAATAGTACTGATGAAGCTAAGATTTCTTTTGTTTATACTGTTAAGGGTAAGAGTGTGAATGCTATTGCAGGTACTCGAAGTGCAGAGTTTAAAGAGATAGAACTTTGTATTGGTTGATAGTTTATAGTTGATGGTCGATAGTTGGTAGATAATGGTTGATTGTTAATAGTGTTTTTTAGTTAGATTTTTTTATCTTTTATTAAGCTTGATTGTATATGATACGGCTTTTAAAAATATTTGTGATTTTTTTATACAACTCTTTTTTTTCAAGAAATAAAAGGGTATAATCACTAATATTTAAACTAAACGAAAAGGATTTTAAATGGGTAAATATATTGAGTTAACAGCTGATAACTTCAAAGATACAATTAAGGAAGGTGTTGCGTTGGTGGACTTTTGGGCACCTTGGTGTGGACCTTGTAGAATGATTGCTCCGGTAATTGAAGAGTTGGCAGAAGATTATGATGGTAAAGCAAAAATTTGTAAAGTAAATACAGATGAGCAACCATCAATCGCAGGTGAGTATGGAATTAGATCTATTCCTACTATTCTTTTCTTTAAAGATGGTGAGTTAGTAGACCAAATGGTTGGTGCTTCTGGTAAAGCTGTATTTGCAGAAAAATTAGACGCTCTTTTAGCGTAATTTTAGCCCCGCGAAAGGGGTCAGGTGTTGAAAATAAACTTTTTTAAAAAAGTTTATTTTCAACACCTGACCCCTAGTAGCCTAGTAGTATATTGTTTATTGGTATATGAGAAATTTTACCAATAACCAATATACTAATATTACTAATAGACCAATTCAAAAGGTAAAATCATGTTAGATTTAGCAATTATAGGTGGGGGTCCAGCGGGCTTGACGGCTGGGCTTTATGCTACAAGAGGCGGTTTAAAAGATGTTGTAATGTTCGAAATGGGAATGCCTGGTGGACAGATTACGCAGAGTAGCGAAATCGAAAACTACCCTGGTGTTTTTAGAGAAGAACCACCACTTACAGGTATGGAGTTAATGGAGCCATGGCCTGCACAGTGTATGCATTTTGGCTTACAACATGATATGTCTGAAGTAAAACAAGTTAGAAAAGATAGTGATACTTTTAAAATTATAACTGCTTCTAAAGAGTATGAAGCAAAGAGTGTAATTGTATGTACAGGTAGTACACCCAAAAGAGCTGGTTTTAAAGGCGAAGATGAGTTTTTTGGTAAAGGTGTAAGTACTTGTGCAACTTGCGATGGCTTCTTTTATAAAGATAAAGAGGTTGCAGTTTTAGGTGGTGGAGATACCGCTTTGGAAGAGGCTCTATATTTAGCGAACATCTGTTCTAAAGTTTATGTAATACATCGAAGAGATGCCTTTAGAGCGGCTCCTCCTACTGTTGAGCGAGCTATGAATAATGATAAAATAGAGTTTATCTTAAACGCTCATATTAAAGAGGCTTATGGTTCAGTTATGGGCTTGGATGGCTTAAAAATAGAGCAAGAGGGTAAAGAGATAGATTTGAAAGTACCTGGAGTGTTTGTTTTTGTAGGCAACAATGTAAATAATGGCGTATTAAAGCAAGCAGATGGAAGTTGGCTGTGTGATTTAAACGACAATGGCGAAGTAGTAGTTGATTTAAAAATGCACACAAGCCTTCCGGGACTTTTTGTTGCAGGAGATTTAAGAGTTGATGCAGCAAAACAGGTAGTTTGTGCAGCAGCAGATGGTGCAGTAGCAGGAATGCAAGCTCTAAATTATGTTCAGGAGAAATTTTAATGATTAAAGTAGGAATTTTAGGAAGCACTGGTAGAATGGGTGCACATTTAATAAAAAATACATTAGAAGATGAAGAGTTAGAGTTGGCAACTCTGCATGTTTATGATGAGTTAAAAACTACAGTACCAGAGAATGTTTTAATAACAAACGATATGGATAAATTTGTAGAAAATGCAGATGTTATTGTAGATTTCTCGGCACCAGTTGCTACAGAGGCACTTTGTGAAGCTATACTTAAAAATCCTAAACCAATAGTTGTGGCAACTACCGGTTTTACGCCACATCAGCAAAATTTATTATCAGAAGTTGCTAAAGTTGCACCAGTGCTCTATTCGTCTAATATGTCAGTTGGTATTGCACTTTTAAAGCAGTTGGTTAGAGATGTTTCTAGCAAGCTTAAAGACTTTGACATAGAGATTGTAGAGATGCACCACCGCCATAAGGTAGATGCACCAAGTGGTACTGCATTAACGCTTGCAGAGTTTGCTGCAGAGGGGCGTGGTTTGGATTTAGATAAAGTTAGAGTTAGTGGTAGAGATGGTCAAATTGGAGCAAGAAGTAAAGATGAAATTGCAGTAATGGCACTAAGAGGTGGCGATATTGTTGGTCGCCATACAGTTGGCTTTTATAACGATGGCGAATATATTGAGTTAGGGCACACTGCAACAAGTAGAGAGACATTCTCTAAAGGTGCGCTAAGAGCTGCAAAATGGCTAGTTAATCAAGATAATGGAATGTATAGCATTAACGATGCTATCGGCTTATAAGGAGTTTATGTAAATGTGTGCAGTTGTTGGGGTATATGGTACAAAAGAGGCTTCGAAAGTTGCATATTATGCACTTTTTGCAATGCAACATCGTGGTCAAGAGTCTAGTGGTATTAGTGCTGCAAATGGCGAAAATATTGCTCTTATTAAAAAAAGAGGTTTAGTAACTGATGTTTTTGATGAAGAGAGTTTTAAAGTTTTAGAAGGAAATTGTGCTATTGGGCATAATCGCTACTCTACAGCTGGAAAAGATTCTGTACTAGATGCTCAACCTGTATTTGCTAGGTATAAACTCGGCGAAATTGCAGTTGCACACAATGGTAACTTAACTAACAAAATGGAAGTTAGAGAAGAGCTTATAGATAAAGGTGCAATTTTTCAAACATATATGGATACAGAGAATATTGTACACTTGATTGCAAAGAGCCAAGAGAAGAAGCTTAAAAAACGAATAAAAGATATGGTTGGAAAGATTGAGGGTGCTTACTGCCTTATAATCCAGAGCCGCACAAAGATGTTCGTAATCCGTGATAGATTTGGAATTAGACCACTTAGCATTGGAAAGCTCGAAGATGGTGGTTATATTGTAGCAAGTGAGACTTGTGCTTTCGATTTGGTAGGTGCTAAATTTGTACGCGATGTTAAACCTGGAGAGATGCTGACTTTTGAAAAAGCGGGGCAAGAGCCAAAGAGTGAACAACTTTTCGAGCCAGACCCACACCCATGTGCATTTGAGTATATCTACTTTGCAAGACCAGACTCTAACATAGATGGTAAAAATGTTTATGAGAAGAGATTAAGATGCGGTAGAGAGTTAGCAAAAGAGGCACCTGCAGATGTAGATTTAGTTCTACCTGTACCAGATAGTGGAGTTGCCGCTGCTATGGGTTTTGCCGAAGGAATTGGCAAGCCATTTAATATGGGAATTGTAAGAAACCACTATGTTGGTAGAACATTTATTGAACCAACTCAGCAAATTAGAGATTTAAAAGTTAAGTTAAAGCTTTCGCCAATTAAGCATTTGATAAAGGATAAAAAGGTTGCAATTATCGATGACTCTTTAGTGCGTGGTACAACATCTAAGCAAATTGTAAAGATGTTAAAAGATGCAGGGGCAAAAGAGGTACATATGAGAATAGCAGCACCTGAAATTAAGTACCCTTGTCGCTATGGAATTGATACGCCAACAAAAGAGGAGCTAATCTCTAGCAAACTTACGCCAGAAGAGATTGCCAAAAAGATTGGTGCTGAGAGTGTAGCTTTTTTAAGTATAGATGGCTTAACAAATGCACTAGGTAGAGATAGAAAATACTCACTTGTAAGTTTTGATGGTAGCTATTTTGCAGGTGGATGTGCTGAGTCGCTAGATTGCAGTAATAAGTGAGATAATGCAAAAAATAAGAACTTTCGGTAGCTATTTCAGAAAAAAATATGGCTATAGGGTAGAGAAAATACCATTGGCAATAGGTGGCTTTACCTGCCCAAATATTGATGGTACTGTTGCAAAAGGTGGTTGTACTTTTTGTCTAAATGACTCTTTTAGCCCAAATATTTCAAAGAACAAAGATAAGATATTTCTAAATTTGAGCTCTCAAGAGAACCCAATTATAGATAGTCAAATAAATCAACTAATTTCGCAGATAAATAGTAATAAATTAGAGTTTAAAAAAAGAGGCATTGCCAATAAATACTTAGCCTATTTTCAAGCATTTACAAATACATATGCTCCGTTTGATACACTGCAAAAACTCTACTCTACAGCATTAGAGCAAAAAGATATAATCGGCTTAAGCATAGGAACAAGAAGCGATAGTGTCGAAGATGAAGTATTAGAGTATTTAAGTGAATTTAGCAAAAGTAAAGAGATTTGGATAGAGTATGGTATTCAATCTATTTATGATAAAACTCTACAAAGAATCAATAGAGGGCATGACGCAAAGAGTGTAAAGCTTGCTATAAAAAAGGCAAAAAATTACGGCTTAAATGTTTGCGGACATTTAATTTTTGGCTTACCAGGTGAGAGCCAAGAGATGATGCTTAACTCCGCTAAAGTCGCATATGAATGGGGACTTGATTCTGTGAAATTTCATCCACTGTATGTAGTTAAAAATACACTTTTAGCAAACGAGTATAATCGTGGAGAATTTACACCGATAGAGTTAGATTTATACATAGATACATTAATTAAAGCAATAGAGATAATGCCAAAAGATATAATAGTACAAAGAGTAACAGCCGGAATAGAAGATGATACTCTACTAGCCCCTAGCTGGTGCGGTAAGAGTAAAAACTATCTTATGGCTAAAATTAAAAAAGAGTTGGCAAAAACTGGGTATCAATATTAAGCATAAAGCATAAAGCTCAAAGCGAAAAGCTAATGGATATAGCTTTATGCTTTATGCTTTATGCTTTACGCTTACAAAAGGAAAAACAATGTTTGCAAGATTTAGAAGAAGAAGATTAAATCCTGTTTTAAGAGATTTACTAACTGAGACAACACTAAGTGTAAATGATTTTATCTATCCACTGTTTATACGAAGTGGCGAGGGTATAAAAAACGAAGTTGCATCTATGCCGGGTGTATTTCAGATGAGTATAGACGAAGCTATTAAAGAGTGTGATGTTTTAAAAGAGTTAGGCATAAAGTCTATAATTCTTTTTGGTATTCCAGATACAAAAGATAGTGTAGGAAGTGATGCTATGTGTGAGCATGGCATAATGGCGAGTGCTGTTAGAGAGATTAAAGCCGCTCATCCGGATATGTTTGTAACTACAGATTTGTGTTTTTGTGAATATACCGACCATGGGCATTGTGGTGTGCTAGACCCAGTGCTTGAGACTGTAGATAACGATATTACACTTAAGAACTTAGGCTTACAGGCAGTTGTTCATGCAAAAGCCGGTGTTGATATGATAGCACCAAGTGGTATGATGGATGGTATGATTACCGCAATTAGAGAAGCTTTGGATAATGCAGGATTTGCACATATTCCAATTATGAGTTACTCTACAAAATTTGCTTCGGCTTATTATGGACCATTTAGAGATGTAGCAGAGAGTGCCCCTAGTTTTGGCGACAGAAGAAGCTACCAAATGAACCCTGCAAACAGAACCGAAGCAATACACGAGAGTATAGAAGATGAAAAAGAGGGTGCAGATATACTAATGGTAAAACCAGCCCTTGCATATTTAGATATTATTAGAGATGTGCGAGAAAATACAAAACTGCCACTAGCCGTTTACAATGTAAGTGGCGAATACTCTATGCTAAAGATGGCAGGAAAAGCCGGCGTAATAGATTACGAAAGAGTAATGATGGAAACTTTACTAGCGTTTAAAAGAGCAGGTGCAGATATTATTATCACTTACCACGCAAAAGAGGCAGCGGAGATTTTAGCTAAGGCTTGAAAAGTTGAAAGTTGAAAGTTCATTTGATGATATTCTCATCAGAGGCTATAAAAAAATTATCCATTTGTAGATGTAGATTTAGATCTCCGACAAATAGCCTAATTTAATAGCATTTTAATAAATTTGGCTGAATTGTATTCTTCACTTTCTAAATTTTTTTAACATATTTTAAATTTTTGAAGTAATAAAAGGTTGGATATAATAGAAATAAGAATTATTTAAAATGAGAGATGTCATGATAATAGATAGAAAAGATTATTTTATCAATTTTTTTTGATAAATATCAAATTAATAAATATATTCATAAGTCCTTAGTAATACTATATCCTCTGGCTATTGTTTCAAATCAAAATCGTTAGTTTATAAATCTAATGAAACAAATATGTAACTCTTTTAAAGTAGTATGGTCTCCATCAGAATATATTGTGAACACGTTCTTTATAAAATACTCAGAATAATAGTATATGTAAAATAAGTAAGAAGTATAAAAGAAATTGAACTTAGAAAATTTTATAAGATATGTCTATAAAAAAACCATAATTACATATAGATAATTGAAGATTTTCAACACAAAATTTAATCTTTAATAGATAGAGATATGTTGTTTATAAAAACTATGTATCATAAAGATTAATGGTATTAATTTTATGTTTTTTTTGCTTATATTAGTTTTCATATAACAAGCATCTTTATTATAGATGTAGGAAAAGAGAACTTCATTATAAGTTGCTTTATGATATTATTTATATTAATGTGCATAATGAATATAAACACGGACTAGATGTATGTTTATCAAAAGAATTTGAAGAAAAATACAAAATAGTTGAATATATAAAAATGGATTTTATAATTTTTTAGTAGAAAATTAATACAGCTAAATGAGAATAAATTTTATAAGAACTTAGTATAATTTAAGAGAGAATTTTATAAAAATAGTATAAATGCAAAGTTCTACAAAATAAATATAATATTTAAAATGTTGATAATATAGAGGTTCAAAAGATGAAAATACGGGTCTATTTTGAGAACACCTTTAGCGTATTTGCATACGAAAAAAGCCCAATATATAGGGCTTTGTAAAATTTATAAAATTGCCAAAATAAGCTTTTAAGCGAAAAAATAGGCACACTCTTGGACACACATTATCGTATTTGTTTTGAGAGGAAGAGAGCATAAAAATTTACTTTTTTTATAGGTAGAAGCGGAAGCAAGACGATTACAGATTTGACCATCAAGGGTCGGCATAACGCTCTGCATCGTTACCTTGCTTCACTGCTATAAAATTATAGCAAAATATATTTTCAATCAAATGTAAGATTATGAATACGGCATTTGCTAAGATTTGAAAATTCCTTACAATATGCTATAATTATAAAAAACATTTATAAAGGAGGTGGTTATGTTGCATTATAGACGGCGTAATTCTAATGAACCGATACCCCAAATAGAAACTAACCGTCATCCTTTTTTAACTTATGTAAACTGGTCTTATGACAAAAATCAACACTTTAATACCGAACAGCTAAGAAATATGATGTCTGCATATAATGAACAATATGCAAATATTTATCTTAGAATTTTCAATGAAATTCCAAGAGATGTGGTTGAATCTTTTATGGAGCAAGAGAATTTAGATACTGCTGTTTTAGCAGATATTTACCGTGCATTAAGCCAATTAAATCTTGACCTTCGCCCGTTTGAATAATGTCTTACGATTTCTCTTCACAAGCTAAATTTTTAAGAATTAGTTATTTATTTGATTAAGTTAATATTTATAAAGTTCTCTCATAAGCTATTCAAGATGTAAACTAATTTCATTTCTATTTGCATAAAATCAAAATCGTAAATATATTTCATATTAATTTGAGTATTTATGATACAAATGTAAATAAAATATGTAAATATATATACTATTTTATAATTTTAGTAAACTTTATGTGTTATATTATAGAGAAGTGAAATGAGGGAACAGCAAATGAATTATTTTTCAGAAATATCACATATAATAGACTATGGCTTAGCTGGAGATAAGAAGAAATTAGTATCCCAAATTAAAATGTTAGTGAGCCAACTTGAGAAGAATGGTGAGAAAGACGAAGCTAAAGCACTAAAAATAAAATTAAACAATAAAATAATATCCAATAATACATATACACAAAATGCTCTTTATCAAAAGCCAATACCTGTAGAAAAAGATAATAGATTTCCCCTTGCGGATTATGAAACTTTTTCTGAAAATGATATATGGTTAGCATTACCTGAGCATATTGAAACAAAAGTTGAACAATTTTTAATAAATCTAAATCATAGAGATAAGTTAGAGACAAAAGGTATTCCTATTAATCCTACTATACTTTTATATGGAGAACCAGGAACAGGGAAGAGTAAATTGGCTGCATATATAGCAGCTAAATTATCTTTACCTCTTATAACTGCAAGATCTGATGCATTAGTATCATCTTATCTCGGTTCTACATCTAAAAATATTAGAATGTTGATGGACTATGCTAAAGAAAGAGAATGCGTTTTATTTTTAGATGAGTTTGATGCTTTAGCCAAAGGTAGAGATGATTCAAATGAAGTTGGTGAATTAAAAAGGGTTGTAGTTAGTTTATTACAAAATATTGATGCTTTAGATAATGTTATTTTAATCGCTGCTACAAATCATCCGCATTTGTTAGATCGTGCTGTATGGAGAAGATTTCAATATAAAATAGAAGTTCCATTGCCAAATAGAGAATCACGAAAAGATATTGCTACTAAGTGGCTACAAGGTTCTATTTCTTCCAAAGTGTTAAATCTATTTTCAGATATATCAGAAGGTATTAGTGGTGCAGAGATTGAAAATATAGTATTTGAATATAAACGAGAATGTATTTTAAATGATTATGGCAAGAATGAAAAAGAAAATAGACTTTTGCAGTTGCTTGTATCCAACTTATACCCAGATATAACATTTATAAAAAGAAATCGAAAATATGATATTTTAAAAGTTAAAGAAAAATTCAATAATTTATCTGCAGAGAAAATCGGATTAATTTTTGGATTATCTAAACAGCGTATCGCTACTGTATTGAGAGAGGAAAAAGTAAATGCCTAATAGTAGATTTGATAGACCTGTCAAACATGTAAAGTTTTCAGCAAAAGACAAGGGTGTTAGCATAGTATCTGGCGGTGGTTCAAAAAAGAGATTTAAAGATGTAAACAGTAATTTCAAAGAAGAAATAATTAACGAAATTTCTGGAATTAAAGAGTATATTGTCTCAAATGGTATACCTGCAACTTTGGCAATCGTGGAAATTGAAAAGGAAGCATTAGCTAAATCACATAGACCAACCAGTATTTTTAATAGTAGAACCTGCCCATTTGTAGGAGACATCGGTTTAGGTAGTGATAGTACAGGAGAGTTCTTAATTAGGGTAAGCCGGCAAGGTTTAGAATTATTAGAAGAAAAAATTAACAATATTGATACTAATGAAAATTTAAAAAGTGAACTATCTACGGTAAAAAGTATCAAACCCTATGAGCCAAAGATAGATATTGAAAATGAAAAAAAATTTTGGTACGATTAATTTCTCTTAAAGAAGAGGAGTTGCAAGAAGAAATTAATATTAAATTTATAACTCTTGTAGAAGAGTATAATATAGCCCATACACTTGTTTTAGATGATCCATATATATATTATATTACTAATGATGAACAAGATAATATTAATCATTTTATACATGCTTTACAAGAAAGAGCGATATTGTTTTCAGTTCAAAAAGCACAATCTATTTTTATACAACCCATGAATATAGAAGAAGCTGATCCTTTACCCTCAAATGTACCAATACCAGAAGATGATATTGATTATCCTGTTGTGGCAGTAGTTGATACATCAGTAAAAACGGACTGTACTTTAATTAGACCTTGGTTAGCAGGGGAAGAGACCGCCATTATTGAAGAGGATAGAGATTATAGTCATGGCACCTTTGTATCAGGGTTAATAACTAATGGATATTTTTACAATGGTCATCCAGATTTTCCAAAAAGCCAATCAAAAGTTTTTTCAATTGGAGTATTAGGTCGAAAAGGTGCAAGTTTCCCTGAAATCAAAGATATGATGGAAAGGGTGCGGCAAAGTAATCCTGATATTAAAGTATGGAATCTTTCACTTGGAGAAGATAGTCCTGTTTCTATGCATAAAATTTCAGATTTTGCTATTTGGTTAGACAAATTTCAAGAAGAAAATAACTGTATTTGTGTTATATCGGCAGGGAATATTAATGACAGAAGGAATCTTAGAACTTGGCCTCCTTCTGCTGATTGTCCTAAAAATGAGCAAAGAATCTCTTCCCCTGGAGATTCTGTTATGGGAATATGTGTAGCTGCAATGTCGCATGTTGAAATACCAGGTACGATTGGTTTGAATGAACCTTCTTGCTATTCAAGAAGTGGTCCAATTGCAAATTTAATTCTAAAGCCAGACCTCATTCATTATGGAGGAACAATACCTTTGGGAATTAAATCTGTAGCAGGCAATGAGACAACTTGCGTAATGGCATCAGATAGAGGAACAAGTTTTTCCACTCCTTTGGTTTCTTCTATAACAGCTAATCTATGGAAAAGAATGGGAGAAGATACCCCACGATATATTATTAAAGGAATGCTTGCTCATTCTGCAAAACTACACCATGATATTGATAATGATCATAGAGCATATTTTGGGTGGGGTAAACCGCAAGAAGCTGATGAAATTTTATATTGTGATGAGAATGAAATTACAGTTATTTTTGAGGGTGAAATAGCGAGTAATAGAGAAGTAATCCATAAGCTACCTTTTCCTATAGTACCATCAATGCGGTTACCTAATGGAAAAGTAAAAGGTGAGTTTTTTATGACAGTAGCTTATGATCCTCCCGTTGATCCTGATAGAGCATTTGAATATTGCTTAGTAAATATTGAGGCAGGTCTTGGTGAAGTTAAAGAAGATGGTACATTTAGCAATAAAATACCAGCTGAAAAATCTGGCTTTGAATATGAACTTATAGGCGGAAGATATAAATGGTCGCCAATTAAAGTATATCACAAGAAATTTCCTCAAGGTGTTGATGTAGAAAATTGGAAACTTCAAGTAAAAATGATTACACGCGAGGGGTTTACACCTGATAGTGATTTTAAGCAGTCATTTTCAGTTATAATGACAATAAGAGCTTTAGATGAAGGGGCACAGGTTTATGATGAAATGGTAAGATTAATGAATGAATATAACTGGGAAGTAAAAAATGCTATAGGTGTAGAATCTACAATCAGAATATAATTTGCCATTTGTAGAATCATAAATTTAATTTTATTTATAAATAACAGTGCAAAATTCTCAGTGTTTCATAATATTATATTTTTCAAGCAAATAAATCTTCAATAAAATATGTTACAATGTAACACTTAAATACTGGAGGCAGTTTTGCAAAGAGCTAATAAGTGGCGGATTAGAGATGAAGAGGAGTTTGTTATCGCCTTAAATTATCTGCAAAGAAGCTTTGTTAAAAGCCCCTCATTCTGGGAAGGCTCTAGAAAAAAAGATAAAGCCCAAAAAGCTCTGCAGCCTTTTGATGATACTTTGCCAATAGATGAAATCTACTTTGATAAATTAAATAGTTGGATAGATGAGTATCTAAATGATAATCAATTAAAGAAATTAAGAGTTGTTATGCGTGTCGGTAAATCAAGAAACCGCCATAAAAGAACACAGGTAACTTTAGACAAAGAGGTGCATCAAGGACTATCGGCTCAAGCTAAAGAGCTTGGGTTAAATTTGTCTCAGATGGTTAATTTACTTTTAGATAAGTTTCAAGAAAAGGAGAGCTAATGACATATGCTTCAATGTTTCATTTGTTAGAACCGCTTTTAATGGATTTATATAGTGCCAGGGCTAAAAGAAAAGATAGTTCAAAGATTGAAGAGATTAATAGCTGGATTGATACTCTTCAAGGCAACCCGACACCAAAGCAGTATGAAGAGATTTTAAGCCGTGCAAAAGAGTTGTAATGCTTAAAACAATCATTAATCTATTTAGAGGCTTTACACCGCAATACTACTTTAGACAGTTATTCTTTGGGCTAATTATTGGCTCTATTTACCTTTATATGATGTGGAACACTCTCAATAGAGATGGGGTTGTAAGTGAAAGTGATATACACGACTTTACCCAAATGGCTATATTTGCTATTGTTAGCACACTGCTTTATCCATACTCAAGGTTTGCATACGAAGAGATAGTAGGCTTTTTACTTGGCAGAAATATCTTTTTTATAAATTCGATTGTTTATCTGTTGGCTAAAGTAATGACAATGATTACCTGCTGGGCTTTGGCTATATTTATCTTCCCTTTAGGACTATTGTTTATCTATTACTACCAAAAACAAAAAGCAAAAGAGAATAGCAATGTCTAAAACCTATATAATCGGCGATGTTCACGGAATGTTCGATACCCTCTTAGCATTGCTTAATAAATTGCCATCTAATGCAAATATAGTTTTTGCGGGTGATTTGATTGATAGAGGCTCTAAAAGTGCAGAAGTGGTTAAATTTGTTAGAGAAAACAATTTTGCTTGTGTGCTTGGCAACCACGAAGATACATTTATTAAATTCTTTAAAGACTTTTTTAACGGTATGAAGTGGGAGGAGCTTCTAAACAAATGGGAGATGTGGCTCTTTTTAAATGGTGGTATTGAAACACTTGATAGTTACAATTTTATGGAAGATACAAAAGATAATCCTAAAATCTTAAACCGTATAAAAAGCGATTTGGAGTGGATGCAGAAACTGCCAATTTTTTTAGAGTTAGATGCTAAACATAAAAGCGGTTTGCCTGTTGTGGTTTCGCATAGCAATATAACCCAAGTTTGGCACTTAAAAGATGATAAAGAAGCTTTTAACAAGTTTAGAGAAACTGCTCTTAGAACCAGAGATTTAACTTGCAAAAATTGCGGTATTCTAAATATTTACGGGCATACTCCTGTGCAAACTCCCACTCTTGAGAGCAACTGTATAAATGTTGATACTGGGTGTTGCTATAATCAAGAGAGGTTTGGTAAATTGACGGCTTATTGCGTAGAAGATGATGAGTTTGTGTTTGTTAGTAAATAGTTGCCAAAATTAATAAGATTTTAATGAACAAATACATATAATTGGACATATACTTGTTTAAAAGGATTCAATATGGCACAAATTACTATTTATATAAACAGTGAACTAGAATCTAAAGTAAAAAAAATTGCAAATTCTCTGAATATCTCGATTAGTAAGTATATCTCCACTATTGTAGAGAAAAATATCGAAGATAGCTGGAATCCAAAAGTTAAAAAACTAGCCGGAAGTTGGAGCGATTTTCCTACAATCGAAGAGATTAGAGACAGCAGTGCTAAAGATATAAAAAGAGAAGAGCTTTAAATGTATTTGCTAGATACAAACAGCGTTATCTATTTTTTTAAAGGAATGGGAGAGGTGGCAAATAATCTCTTTTTGCACTCTCCAAAAGAGATTTTTATTCCATCTATTGTGGTATATGAGTTAGAAGTTGGAATTGCAAAATCAAATAGCCCTGCAAAAAGAAGAGAGCAGTTAAATCTTTTACTAGAGCAGATAAAGATTATAGATTTTGGTAAAAAAGAAGCAAAAGAAGCTGCAGCAATCAGAGCCAATTTAGAAAAACTCGGCACCCCTATTGGACCAATAGATACTTTAATCGCAGGCTGTGCAAAAGCCAACAATTTAACTTTGGTTACAAGGAATACAAAAGAGTTTATTAGGGTAGATGGTTTAAGAGTTGAAAATTGGTTTTGATAAAAAGTACTTTACAAACCACCATTTAGTCAAAGCTAGCTAAGATTTGTTAAAGTTTGGTTGCATTAAAAGGCAGGAAGGGTTTATAGTTTCTCTAAATAAATTTACGAGAAGCTACAATCGCTCTGAATAGTATTCTTATCCATGAGGATATTTAATTTTATAATTAATAGGAAAATTTATGAAAAATACTACTCAAAAAATTTATGACATTATTACGAATGAAAATTTTGAAAACGTTGTTCACAAATTAGATGAAAAAGTGATGTCAAATAGGTGGAGTATCCCGGAACGAAATGAATTTACCTATAAAGAACTACTTAATGATTTGCCGGATATTATAGATATTTTAAAACAAAATATAGAGGATGGAAATTTTGATACACTTCCGTATAACACAAGGAATTCTATTTTTCAATCTGTGAACACGATTAATGGTGCAATATCAAATATATACAATAATAGCCAGCAGTTTGCAAATGTGCAAGACCATACTCAAAATTTGATGGGTCAGATACGAATAAATAGATTAGATTTTGAAGCAAGAAACATACCAAGATATAAAGAGAAAATAGCGGAATATAGAGAGCTAATATCAATTTTGACTGATGCAAAAAGCGTAATAGAAGATGTGGCTAATAAAGAAAAATATATATCAACATTAAAAGATAAGTCCGAAAAAGCGGTAGAAAAAATAAACAAGTTACTTGATGAGGCAAGTGAAGAAAGAACCACTATTGCACAACACCTTGATATATCTAAAGAAACATTAAACCAAATAAATGCATTACTAGAGACAATTAAAGAAAATAAAGAAAACACAATAAGGATTTTGGAAGAGGCAAATAACTCAAATCGAAGTATTGAAGATATAAAAAATGATATTATTGAATACCATCAACACATAGAAGATGCAGAAAAAAAATTAGATGAAATAATATCTAAAGCTAAGCAGGATATATCGGAATTTACTAAAAAAACAGATGAAATAATTCAAAGAAATGAGGAACAGACCAACGAAATTGATAGACAGCTTGAAAAGGCAGTTGGCGTTAGTTTGTTTTCGACTTTTGAGGAAAGAAAAAAACAATTATCAAAAACATCCAATTTGTGGTTGTGGTTAATTATTTTAAGTGTTGGTGCTACTGTTTGGTTGTCAATGAACATAATAACTGACTTTTTGAACAATGTTCATCAATATACCCAATTAACAAAAGTTGGATGGAGTGTCGATACAAACACAAGTATGCTTGTCAAACCAATTGCAAAACTTAATATTGATTGGATGTGGATTTTATTAAAACTTACAATGCTTTTGCCTCTTGTGTACTTAATTTCTTTTGCAACGTCAAGATACTCTAAAGAAAGACGACTTGTTGAAGAATATGCCTTTAAATCTACAATATCATTAGCATTAAAACCTTATTCCGATCTGGTGCAAAAAGTTGAGCGCGATGGAACAGATAGCAAATATAGAGACTTCCTAATAGACTCAATAAAATCTATATTTGTAGTTCCAACTGATAAAGCATTTGGTACCAACAATAAAGAATCAAAAGACATAACATTGAAAAATCTTGATGAGGCAGTAAAAATTGTTGATAAGATTAAAAATATGAGCAAAGAGTAGTGATATTCTTCATTGGTTTGAAAAATAGAATTGAAATAGTAAAAGATACTTTCTATATGAACTTGTAATATCATACATTTCTTTCAATATTGAATGTCAATTCAAGAAGGCAGCCATTTTATTCGCATGATGTTATTGGAGTTAATTTTAAAAGAGTTCTTAAAAATGCCGGTGTTAAAGCTCGTGTTTTGTATAATCTAAGACACACTTTTGCATCGCAGTTAAAGTTGCGGTGCAGATATTGTATGGGTTTCAAAAATGCTTGGACATAAAGATGTAAGGTAAACAGCTTAAATTTATACAAAATTCATACAAGAGAGCGACGATATAAGGCTTAAGAAAATTAAAAAAATAGGCACACTTTTCTCAAAGAGAGTGCAAGCACAAGGGCACACTAGATGAAAATAATAGATAATATGCCCGTAATACGGAGGTTTAAAGGTGAAAATACGGGTTTATTTTGAAGATACAGATATAGGTGGGATTGTTTATCACTCTAATTATATTAATTTTTGTGAGCGGGCTCGGAGTGAGGTTTTGTTTAAGCGGGGGTTGTCGCCGTTTGATGCTGAGTCTCAGAGTGGGTTTGTTGTTAAGTCTTTGAAGTGTGATTTTTTAAAGAGTGCTACGCTTGGGGATTTGTTGGATGTTGAGACTAAGGTTTTATCTGTTGGTAAGGTTAAATTTAGCCTTTTGCAAGAGATTTTTAAAGATGGGCAGAAGCTCTTTTCTATGGAAATTGAGCTTGTGAACTTAGCCAATGGCAGACCTGCTAGGTTGGATGAGAATTTTGTGAAGATGTTTGGGTAGTTGGCAGATGGTTGATAGTTTATTGTTAATGGTTAATGGTTGTATTTTTTTATGAAGAGAATTGTTGGTATAGATATTTTTCGTGGGCTTGCTATTTTTTTAATGGTTGTGTTTCACTTTTGTTACGATTTAAACTATTTTAAGTTTGCTCATATTCCTTTGTATAGTAGCGAATTTTGGTTGAACTTTAGGCTTGTAATTGTAAATATGTTTTTAATTACTGCTGGTATTAGTTTGGCTTTGGTTCATAGAGATGGCATTAAATGGAGTAGTGTAAAACATAGAGTTGTAACTTTGGGCTTGGCTTGTTTGGCTATTAGTGTAGTTACCTATTTTGTATTTCCTCATACTTGGATATATTTTGGGGTTATTCATTTTATTTTAGTTGCTTCTATTGTCGGGCTTTTGTTTGTTAAATTTCCTAAAATTTCACTTGCTTTGGCTGTTGCTATTTTGATTGCTTACTTTTTTTATAACTTTAATATGCACCCAATTTTTAGGCAAGTTGCCCCAATACTGCATTTGCCAATGCGACATACCGAAGATTTAGTGCCATTTATTCCTTGGTTTAGTGCTACGCTAATTGGCATAGCTATATTTGGTTTGGGGTGGTATAAACTGTTTTTTGAAAATAGAGTTTTTGAAGCCGATACAGCTATTCATAAGTTTTTGGCGAATATTGGTAAGAGGTCGTTGCTGATTTATTTAATTCATCAGCCAATTTTGTTTGGTTTGATGTATATTGTCTGGAGTTTTTCTTGAAAGTTTTAGTATTAATTGCTTTAATAATTACTTTATCGAGTGCAAAGTTTAGTTGCAGTGTTAGTCCAGTTTCTGGCGATGTAAAGAGTAGGGTGTTAAAGGGTGGTTCGTGGCATAATGGTTGCCCTGTTGGCTTAGATAAACTTAGCTATTTAAAGTTGAAATATTGGGATTTTAAAGCCAAAGAGAGAGTAGGGGAGCTTATAGTAAATAGTGAAATCTCAAGCAAAGTTTGTAGAGTGTTTAAAGCTTTATATAACACTGGCTACCCAATTAGACAGATGAGATTAGTAAGTGATTTTAAAGCTAATGATGAAGCTTCGATGAGGGCAGATAACACTTCGGCATTTAACTGTCGTCTGATGACAGGTAGCAAAACTAAGTGGTCTAACCACAGCTTTGGATTGTCTATAGATTTAAACCCATTTGAGAATCCATATATCTCTAAAAGTGGTAAAATTAGCCCAAAAGAGGCGAGTAAGTTTGCTAAAAGAGTGCATATAAACAAAGCTGTGCTTTTAAAAGATGATTTAGCTGTAAAAGCCTTTTTAAACGAGGGGTTTATTTGGGGTGATAGTTGGCATAGTGTTAAAGATTATCAACATTTTGAGTATAAAAATGTAGCTAAAAAGTCTAAAAAAGTTGTACCTAAGAAGCTGTTTAAAAAGTTAGATAGCGGGATGTTTTAGTTATGTCAGTTTTAGATACATTCTTTACAAACCCACCAAAACTAGAGCAGTTTTTTATGCGTAAATTGCAACTGCCTGCTAGTGGTTCATTTGCTCTAAGTGGGGCTAGGGGTAGTGGTAAGAGTGCTTTGGTTATTGATTACATATCTACACTAAATCATGAATTTTTATATATAGATTGCCAAGACCCTATATTTATTTTGGAAGATATAGAGGATAGTGAACTTGAATATTTAATAAAAGAAGAGAACATAAAAACAGTTGTGTTAGACCACTATTTTGAGGGCTTTTTAGATAGTTTACCAAAGGTAGAGCAGTTGATTGTTGTATCAAGAGAGCCACTAGATATTGATATGCCAAAGTTCACACTATATCCGCTTGACTTTGAAGAGTTTATTAACTTTAAAAAGACAACTACTATCGAGAGTACTTTTAGTCTATATACAAAATTTGGTTCACTTCCACGAGTTGCGAAAAGCAGTAATCCTGCACTTAGTAGTCGTGAACTATTTTTTGAGAAATTTGATGAGCAAGAGGGTAAAGTATTTTTAGTATTAGCCCTTTTTCAAGGTAAAATTGCAACTTCGCACTTGATTTATAAAAAGGCTAAAGAGTACTTTAAAATATCGAAAGATTGGCTCTATAAAACTATTAAAATGTATGAAAAAGAGGGCTTGTTAATACAGATTCCTACGCTAGAGAGGGGTGTCGGAAATAAGTTTTTTATATATGATTTCGCCTTTAGTAAATACTTAAATAAACACGAGCCATTTAATGTAACTTTCGATTCATTAGTTGCTTTGGCTTTAATGAAGTACAGAATCGAAGTAAAAGCTACTATTTCGCCTTTAGGTTACTTAAATAGTGAAAATGAATTTTATCAACTAGCTCCATTTTATCATGAAAACCAAAGTTGGCAAAAGGCTCAACAAAACTTTGGTTTCTATACAAATAATAAAATCAAAAAGGTAACAATACTAACCGTTAATGCAAATTATAGCTTTGAAATAAAAGATACAACCTTTACAGCTTTGCCATTTTATGAGTGGGTAGCGGGGCTATGAACAGTCTAAGAGCTAAGAGCCGAGAGCTTAGAGCTAATTTTAATTAGTATATTATTTTTTTTGGGGCATTGCCATTAAGTTAAGGATTATATAGCCATTTATTGGCTTTAAGTTCAAAGCCCGAAGCGATGAAAATATTTACCATTGCTGTCATTCCAAGCGTTTGCGAAGAATCTAACTTAAAAAGCCGAGATAAACTATTAGCTTTACAGCCGTTTAAACTAGATTCTTCGCATCCGCTCAGAATGACGGCGATGATGAGCTTTAAATTTAACTTAATGGCGTTGGGGGGAGGTGTAATATAAATAAAATATATAAAACTTTTATGATAAAGTAAAATATAGGCTAGGAACCACCCAAATTGCTCTGAGTTCTAAGCCCTTAGCTCTATGCTTAGGCGAAGCCTACTGTTGTGCGTCTAGTAGAGAGTTGTAGAATTTTACATATTCGGTGTCATCTTCGGCTCTGGCTTTCATGGCACTTCTTGGGTGTTCTGTTAGTAAGCCTGTTATCATATATGGGATGCTGTAGCCCCAATCTAACTCTTTCTCTAACGGTACTATCTGCTCTTCTATAAATTTTAGTATAGGTCTAAGTTTATATTTTGGATTCTTTAAAAAACCTACTAGTAGTTCTAGTGGGCAGTTACCTGCACCTCTTCCTAAACCGGATATTGTAGCATCTAAAAAGCTTGTTCCATACATCATAGCCTCTATTGTGTTAGCGTAGGCTAATTGAATATTGTTGTGTGCGTGTATTCCGATTTGTTTACCACTATCTTGTGCAACTTTTAAATACTTTTCTGTAAGTTTTCTTATCTGCTCTGGATAGAAAGAGCCGAAAGTATCGGCAATATAGATAACATCTACAGGTGTTTTGCTCACTGCTTCTAGTGCTTCATCTAACTCGCTCTCGAAAGATTTTGCTATTGCCATAATGTTTATAGTTGTCTCATAACCTTTAGCGTGTGCTTCGTTTACAAGCTCTATAGCTTCTGGTATTTGGTGTATGTATGTAGCAATTCTAACCATATCTACAACCGAATCCTCTTTAGGTAAAAGCTCCTCTTTTACAGTTCTGCCTATATCTGACATTACAGCAATTTTCATATTGGTGTTGTTCTCGCCTACAATTCTTCTGATGTCCTCTTCTTTACAGAAGTTCCAGGCACCAAATTCATCTTCGCTCATAAGTGTTGGTGAATTGTTTTTACCAATCTCCATATAATCAACACCACTTGCTACACAAGTTTCGTAAACACCACGTACGAAGTCGTCGCTAAAGTGGAAATTGTTTACCAATCCGCCATCTCTAATTGTGCAATCAAATACTCTAATATCTTCTCTTACGCTCAAAATTGAGCCTTTTTTCTCTAACATCTCTTATACCTTAGTAAATAGTTACTGTAATACTATCTTAAAAACTCTTAGATTTTTAACATACCAGCCAGTTCTCCATATTAAAAAGCTCTTCTGTTACGGGCATACTCTTCCAGCCGTGAGATTCTAGGTACATCATTTTGCCTCCAAAGTAGCCAACAATGTACTTCTCTTTATAAATTGGGAACATACCGCCAGCAAACATTGCAAATATATCGCTATGGCTTTTGGGCTGTTCGTAAAATTTAAAATCGAAGCTATGCAACGCCTCTAAGGCTGTTAGTAACATTTCGTTTTTTAGCATCGAAGCACTTAAAATGTAGTATGCCGGATATGTAACAGCAGGGTCTTCTAGCAAGTCGCTTATATATAGTCGCTCTTTTTTCTTATTAAACATGGGTGTAATTGTAGCTAAAAATATGTTATACTAAACAAAAGGAGCACTTATGTATAAAATAATTTTTATTCTAGTTGCAATTTTGGCTATAAACTCTTGTGGTGGTGGAGCTAGTAACTCTAGCAGTTATAAGTTAAAAGCACCAACTGATGGCAAAATATACTTTGGAGCTTTTCCAGATTTTGGTGGTTCGGAAGATGAAGTAAGTGCCAAAAGGGTTAAAGATTTTGAAGCTATTGCTCAAAAAAAGATAGCGTGGGCTATGTTTTCAGATAATTGGTTTAAAAAGGGTGGTATAAGTTACCCAAAAGCTCATATTCACGCTATCTATAGTACTGGTGCTCTGCCTTATGTTCGCTTTATGCCAAGGAGTAACGAAGAGCAGTTTAAAAAAGAGAAAAAGTACTCAATGCAACATATTATAGATGGTATGTTTGATAAAGAGCTTCGTCAGTGGGCAAAAGATGCAAAAGCTGATAATATTCCACTCTTAGCAGATTTTGCAGTAGAGCCAAATGGTGATTGGTTTGGCTGGTGTGGAGTGCTAAATGGTGGCTCCAAAAAAGATGGCTACGGCAACCCAAACTATCCAGATGGACCAGAGCGTTACCGAGATGCATACCGGCATATTATAGATATATTTAGAAGCGAAGGGGTTAAAAATATCACTTGGTTTTTTCACTATAATTATGAATCTTTCCCCAATGAAGAGTGGAACCAACCAGACTACTACTACCCCGGAGATAATTACATAGATTGGGTAGGTTTTAGCCTATATGGAGCACAGACAACAGATGAAAATTGGGATGATTTAAAGTTCTCTACACAATTAAAAGACTTTAGCGACTCTTTTAAGAGAATTAAAACCAAACGACCAATAGCTCTGTTAGAGTTTGGAGTAACCGATGGACATCCAGATGGTAATAAATCTGCCTGGTTAAAAGATGCTTTTAAAACTATTTTAAACAACCCATATGTTAAATTTAGTGCAATTAACCCATGGCATGAGAATTGGGAAAACGAAGATGGAACTTGGAGTAAATTAAGGCTAGACTCTTCAAAAGAGGTAGAGAAGACTTTTAGAGAGTTGATAAGAGATAGCCATTTTATATCTGATACAAATTTGAAATAGTACGCAGTAGCAGTTAAACCCAAATTGTGCATTAGAGTTAAATATACACAAGCCACAAGGGCTTATGTTTTTACTCTTTATGACTTAGGTTCTCGATTTTTTTAGAGAACTCTTTCTCTACCTCTTCTGGAATTTCTAAATCATCTTCTACTAATACACCAGCATTTGGGTCATCGTAGATAGATTCATCAAGTTTTTTCTCACTTTTACCAACAATTACAGATACAACAGCATCGCCAGATACATTAACAGCTGTTCTTATCATATCTAACAGTCTATCAACTCCTAAAATTAAACCAATTCTTTCTACTGGTAATCCTACTTGAGCAAATACCATAGATAGCATTATTAAGCCAACTCCAGGGACTCCAGCAGTACCAATAGAAGCTAGTACAGACATTAATATTACTGTTAAGTAACCAGCCATTCCTAAGTCTACACCATATGCATTAGCTATAAATACAGTTGCAACACCTTGCATAATTGCTGTACCATCCATATTTATTGTTGCCCCAAATGGTACAGTGAAGGATGCTACTGAGTTATCGACCCCTAACTTTTTAGTTACAACTCTTAGGGTTACTGGAATTGTAGCGTTTGAGCTTGAAGTTGAGAAAGCGAATATTTGCATCTCTTTTGCTTTTTTAAGGAACATTGCAGGGCTTTTGCCAGAGAATACTTTTAGTATAATCATTAGCGTTACAAATAGGTGAATCATAAGAGCACCTATTAAAACCAGCACATAACCTGCAAGATTTACAAGTAAATCTAATCCTAAATTTGCAAAGGCTTTAGCAAGCAAAGCAAATACAGCATATGGAGCAACGGCCATAATAATATTAACCATTTTCATCATAATTTCGTTTGCAATCTCTATAAGTTCTACTAATGGTTCAGCTTTTTTACCAACCATCAAAATAGAGATACCTAATAAAATTGCAAAGAAGATAATTTGTAACATATTACCTTTTGCCATAGCATCTATTACATTACTTGGAATTATATTAATTAAAACAGAACTTAAAGGTGGTGCCTCTTTTGCAGTAAAAGTTGCAGCTGATGTCATATGTACACCCTCTCCTATACCAAGAGATGCAGCTATTGAAATACCCAGAGCAATAGCAATCGCTGTAGTTAGTAGATATAGAACAAATGCTTTTGCACCAACTTTTCCTAACTCTCTAATATCTCCAATACCAAGAACACCTGTTATTAGAGAAAATAGTACTAATGGAACAACAAGCATTTTAAGTGCAACTACAAACATTTTACCAATAATATGGAATAGTCCATTAACAATATAAACATCTATAAATGAACCATGAGCATTTAAATGCAACATATTAATTCCAAGACCAACTATAATACCTAAAGCCATACCGATTAAGACTTTAGAAGTTAAAGACATCTTATTTGACATTTTATCCTCCTTATTTACTTTTAGTTATACATATAAGTATAAAAACCGCATTTGACATCAGTTTATATTATACTATATAATAAATCCATTTAATTATTTTATGTACAAGTTATCAGATTAAAGAGTAAAGCTATTATAGCTGTACATATAATTTACATATTAGTTGATTTTAATACCATATAAAAAGTTATAAGTTTAATTTTGATATACTTGTCGTGCTTAAGAGGATTTCTTAATGCAAGAAGTTATGGGATAGACCCAAAAAACTATTTTAACACACTAAGGAGTTTAGTTGTGAGATACGATTATCTTATTTTTATTGGCAGATTTCAGCCATTTCACACAGGACACGAGAGCGTAGTACGCAAAGCATTATCACAATCTAATAAAGTTATTATATTAGTAGGTTCTGCTTATCAGCCACGAACTGTTAGAAACCCTTGGGATTTTAGCGAACGAGAGGCGTTAATTAGGCTTGCATTTAGCCAAGAAGAGAACAAGCGAATACTAATTTTTCCGCTACTAGATTATGTATATAATAACCAACTCTGGATTAAATCGGTTCAGCAAATTGTTGCAGGTGTTGCACATAACAATATTGCATCGCAAGCAAAGATTGGGCTAATAGGGCATAAAAAAGATGAAAGCTCTAGCTACTTAAGCGATTTTCCACAGTGGGATTTTGTAGAGGCTAGTAACTACAACAATATCTCTTCTAGCGAAATTAGAAAGAGTTATTTTGAAGATGGAGAAGTGCGAAGCGATTTACTTAACAGCAACATTGCAATAGAGCTAGATAAGTTTAAAAAGAGTGATGCATACAAGCAGGTAAAAGAGGAGTACGACTTTGTTAAAAAGTATAAAAGTGCATGGGATTGTGCCCCATATAAGCCGACATTTGTAACAGTAGATGCGGTAGTAATTCAAGCAGGGCATATACTTTTAATAGAGCGAAAAGCCCAACCAGGGCGAGGGTTTATGGCACTTCCAGGTGGTTTTGTAAACCCAAAAGAGCGACTTAAAGATGCAGTAATAAGAGAGCTTAGAGAAGAGACACGCATTAAAGTGCCAGCACCTGTACTTGCCGGCTCTATTACAAAAGAGCAAATTTTCGACGACCCATACCGCTCGGCAAGAGGGCGTACAATAACACAAGCCTTTTTAATAGAGCTACATGGCGATAAATTGCCAAAGGTAAAAGGCGGAGATGACGCAAAAAGTGCCTTTTGGGTACCATTTGCAGAGATAAAACCAGAGATGATGTTCGAAGACCATTATCATATTATCCAGGCGATGGTTGGGTAACAGATACATTACAATGCCGTAGGTTCGATTTATCGAACTAAAAGAGAAATCAAAGAGAATAGGTGTTCGATAAAATCGAACCTACCAATTAAAAACCGATAGACGGTTTGAATATTAAACACATCATACGAAGGATTTTCGATGAAAAATATTATTTTAAATACAGATAGCTACAAAGCAAGCCACTATTTGCAATATCCACCAAAGAGTGAGTATGTCTCATCTTATATAGAAGCCCGAGGTGGCGACTACGACAAAACGCTATTTTTTGGATTGCGAGCATTTATAAAAGAGTATCTTTTAAAGCCAATCACACAAGCAGATATAGAGGAAGCCGAAGCTATTATGACAGCCCACGGTCTACCATTTAACAAAGAGGGGTGGCAATATATTTTAGACAGTTACAATGGCTACTTACCTTTAGAAATTTGGGCAGTAGAAGAGGGGACTTTAGTGCCTTTAAAGTCGCCTTTGCTTCAAGTGGTAAACACCGACCCAAAAGTGCCTTGGCTAACTTCTTATTTAGAGACTGCACTTTTGCGAGCTATTTGGTACCCAACAACAGTTGCAACACTCTCTTACTCTATAAAAGAGATTATACGCGACTACTTAGAGGCTACAAGCGATAATGTAGAGGAGCAACTACCCTTTAAACTGCACGACTTTGGAGCAAGAGGGGTATCGAGCGAAGAGTCAGCAATGCTTGGTGGTATGGCACACTTAATAAACTTTAAAGGAACCGACACGCTAAGTGCTATTGTTGGAGCAAAGAGATACTATGGTGCAGATATGGCAGGATTCTCTATTCCAGCAAGCGAACACTCTACAATGACAAGCTGGCAAAGAGATGGCGAGCGAGACGCTTACGCCAATATGATAAAACAGTTTGGTAGCAAGGGTAAAATATTTGCTGTAGTCTCTGACTCTTACGACATCTACAACGCTGTAAGTAACATTTGGGGTAAAGAGTTAAAAGAGCAGGTAAAGCAAAGCGGAGCTACGCTGGTAATTCGCCCAGATTCTGGAGAGCCAAAAGAGATAGTGCTAGAGGTTATAAAGCGAGTATATGAAGCTTTTGGAGGTTATAAAAACTTAAAAGGGTATATTGTTTTAGACGATTCAGTTCGCATTATACAAGGCGATGGAGTAGATAAGCAAGCGATAAAAGAGATATTAGAAGCCTTAAAAAACGAAGGCTTCTCTACCGAAAATATCGCCTTTGGAATGGGTGGAGGACTTTTACAAGCCGTAGGAAGAGACGACTTTAGATTTGCCATGAAAGCCTCAGCCATCTGCGTCGATGGAGAGTGGAGAGATGTTTATAAAGACCCAATTACCGATAGTGGCAAACGCTCTAAAAGAGGGCGACTCGCTTTAAGCAAAGATTTTGAAACCGTTAGAGTAGAAGAGTTAGGCGAGCGAGAGAATCTGTTAAAGCCTGTTTTTAAAGATGGAAAATTATTAAAAGATTATACTTTTGATGAGGTTAGAAGCAAAACTTGGGAGTAGATATGAAGAATATAGAGGAATTAAAAGAGCAAATAGCACAAGGCAATAAGTTTAAGTACCTTTTCTTCTTAAGCCATATACAAAAATCGCAACATATAGATAAAAGTTGCCTATCGCAATGGTATCCTGCAGGATTTAGCGTAGATGGCGTATATTATGCAACGGCAGAACACTACATGATGGCAGAGAAAGCAAGACTCTTTGATGCCTCTAAAGTAGAGAAGATAATAAATGCCAAATCGGCAGGAGAGGCAAAAGCTTTAGGGCGAGAGGTAGAAAACTTTAACGAAGATATTTGGGAAGAGGTTTCGTTTGATGTAGTTGTAAAAGGAAACTTAGCCAAGTTTTCACAAAACAAAGAGTTAAAAGAGTTTTTGCTAGCAAGTAAAAATAGGGTTTTAGTAGAGGCTAGCCCTAAAGATAGAATATGGGGTATTGGACTCTCGGCTACTGATGAACTAGCAGAACAACCTTTAAAGTGGAAAGGTACAAATAAATTGGGCTTTGCTTTAATGCAAGTTAGAGAGAAAATTCTAAAGGATGAGCAGTGCAAATAAATCAAGACAAAATAACAAAAGCGTGGTTTTTTGCTTCGCGAGTACATAAAGAGCAGAAGTATCCAGGAGAGGAGCTTCCTTATATTACGCATATTGGTAATGTGCTATTAGAAGTTATGGCTGTGGCTAGTAGTTTGGATAATGCTCAGTTGGCAATTTGCTGTGCGATACTGCACGATACAATAGAGGATACTAGCACAACCTATGAAGATATTTTACAAGAGTTTGGAGTAGATATTGCCAATGGTGTACAGGCTTTAAGTAAAGATAAGACTCTAAACACAAAACAAGAACAGATGCAAGACTCTTTAAAACGCATAAAAGAGCAAGCAAAAGAGGTTTGGGTTGTTAAAATGGCAGATAGAGTTGCAAATTTAGGCGAACCACCACACTATTGGAGTATTGAGAAAAAAAGAGCATACCAAGAGGAGGCACGCCTTATTTTAGAGCAGTTGCACGAAGCAAATGAACAGATGGCAAATAGGTTAAAAGCTAAGATAGAAGATTACGAAAGGTATTTAAAATGTTAGGAGCAATAGCAGGAGATATAATAGGTTCTTATTATGAGTTTCATAAGATAAAAACAAAAGAGTTCGAGCTCTTTCATCCAAAGAGTAAATTTACAGATGATACAGTCTTAAGTATGGCAGTAGCTAAGTCTATTTTGGAAGATGAGCCATATTTAGACAATATTGTAGATTTTGGTTTGCGATATTTCGAAGTAGGTTATGGTGGTTCGTTTAAAGCGTGGCTTAAGAGTGATGAACATTTGCCTTATAATTCGTGGGGTAATGGCTCAGCTATGCGAGTTTCGCCAATTGCTTGGGCTTTTGATACAGAGGAAAAAGTTTTACAAGAGGCAAGAAAATCTGCTGAAATTACTCATAATCACCCAGAGGGAATAAAAGGAGCAGAGGCTACGGCATTGGCTATTTTTATGGCTCGAAAAGGTGCCAGTAAAGAGGAGATACGAGAGCGTATTTCAAAAGATTTTGAGTATGACTTAAGTAGAACAGTAGATGAGATTCGCCCAACATACAAGTTTGAAGTATCGTGCCAAAAGTCTGTGCCAGAGTCGATTATCTGCTTTTTAGACTCTAACTCTTTTGAGGATTGTGTTCGTAATTGTGTATCGTTAGGAGGCGATGCCGATACTATGGGTGCAATAGCCGGAGGAATTGCCGAGGCTTATTATGGTGTACCTAAAGAGATAGAAGAGAGGGTTTATGGGTATTTGAGTAGAGAGTTTTTAGAGATAATGGAGAGGTTTAAAAGAGAATTTAATTAAATTTAAAGAGTTTTGTTATACAATATGTAATACAGGTTAGAGGAGGTAGATATGCTTGCTGTGCGTTTATCAGATGAATTAGAGAAAAAACTGCAAAAATATGCAAAAAAGAGTAATCAGACTAAAACAGATGTAGTTAAAGAGGCTCTTAATTTACTTTTTAAAATGCAAGAAGAGCAAAAAGAGACACCTTACCAGCTTGGAGAGGAACTGTTTGGTAAGTATAGTAGCAATAAGCAAAATTTATCAACTACTTATAAAAGCAAACTTAAAGAGAAGTTAAGTGAAAAATACAATCTTAATAGATAGTGGACCACTTATCGCACTTTTTGACAGAAGCGATAAGTATCATATAAAAACAAAAGAGTTTTTAAAACACTATAATGGCAAACTTCTTACCTCTTGGGCTGTAATTACAGAAGTCTCGCATATGCTAGATTTTAATTTAAATGTACAAATAGATTTTTTAAAATGGATAGAGAGGGGCGGAGTGATTCTCTACGGTATAGAGCAGAGTGATTTAGAAGATATAATAATACAGATGCAAAACTACACCAATGTACCAATGGATTTAGCAGATGCAACTTTAATGTATATAGCCCATAAAGAAAATATTAAACAGATTGCCAGCATAGACAGCGATTTCGACATCTATCGAACACTCAAGAGCGGTTTTTTAGAGAATATATTAAGATAAATTGCTCTTATAATTTTTGTATTGTTAATTTATAGAATACAAAGTCATCATAAACACAAACTGCTATAATATCACTATGAAACAGACTACAGCACTCAATATATTAAAATCTGGCAAAAATGTTTTTATAACTGGCTCGGCAGGTACGGGTAAGACTTATTTGCTTAAGCTTTATACTCGCTACTTAAAAGAGCGTCGGGTTTATCCTACTATTGTAGCACCTACGGGGATTGCGGCTTCGCATTTGGCTGGACAGACTATTCACTCTTTTTTTGCTTTGGGGATTCGTGAGAGTATAGACGAAGGGTATGTTGAGTACTTGATGGAGAAGAAGTACCTTAAGAGTCGATTTTCTAAGCTAAAAGTTCTTATTATCGATGAGGTTTCTATGGTCTCTCCTGAGCTGTTTACTTCTATGGATTTGGTGCTTCGTGGGTTTAAAGGAGTAGATGAACCTTTTGGTGGGGTGCAGGTTGTGATTTCTGGAGACTTTTTTCAGCTGCCACCTGTTAGTAAAGAGCCAAAAGAGAAACGCTTTGCTTGGCAGTCGCCTTCTTGGAGAGAGCTAAATTTACAGACTTGTTATCTGCAAGAGAAGTTTAGACAAGCCGATAGCAGGCTGATTGATGTGTTAGATGATATACGCTCTGGAAATATTAGACAAAAGAGTAAACAAGCATTAGAGGAGAGAATGAATGTAAGCTTATCTGGCGATGCAAAAATAACCCAACTCTATACACATAATGCAGATGTTGAGCGTATAAATTTGGCTGAACTAAATAAGTTAGAGGGCGAAGAGAAGCTTTATGTTTATGAAGCGAAAGGCTCGGCTAAAAATATAGAGAAAATCTTTAAATCTTCGCTTGTTTTAGAGGAGTTACGACTTAAAAAGGGTGCTTTGGTTATTTTTATTAAAAATAGTCCTGATGGCGAGTATGTCAATGGCACTACAGGTGTGGTTCAGAGTTTTAGCCCTATAGATAATATGCCTATTGTCATTACTACCGAGGGTAGGAAAGTAAAGCTGGATTTAGAAGAGTGGTCGCTAGAAAACGAGAGTGGTAAGGTTGTAGCTACAGTCTCGCAAGTGCCACTGCGTCTAGCTTGGGCTATTACTATACATAAGTCGCAGGGGATGACACTAGATGCTGCACAAATCGACCTCTCTAAAACCTTTGAGGTAGGGCAGGGGTATGTAGCTCTGTCGCGAATAAAGAGTATAGATGGTTTGAGTCTGCTTGGGTTAAACCCTATGGCTTTGCGTGTTGATCCTCTTATCTTGCATATAGATGAGCGTATAAAACAGGCTTCTATAAAGGCACAAAAAGCGATAGAAGCTTTGGGTAAAGATGCTTTTGAGCAGTTGTGCCAAAAGCATATATTGAGCATTGGCGGAGTGGTAGAAAAAGAGAAGATAGAAGAGGAGATTGCCAATATTAAAGCTGGCAAACCTTCGCACTCTGCTTATGCTACACCAACACATATAAAGACAAAAAACTTGATAGATAAGTCCGACACTATTATAGAGCTTGCAACTAATAGAGGGTTAGCTAAAAGCACAATTATACAACACTTGAGCCTTATAAAAGAGGAAGAGTCAGAGATAGACTTAAGTAAATATAAACCTAATGCTGAACTTTTTGATGAGGTAGAGAGTGTGGTTCTTAAACTTATGAGCAAAAAAATGCCAGAAAACTTTACAGATGATGGAAAGTTACGCCTAAAGCCTGTGTTTGAAGCATTAGGTAGCAAAGTCGGATATGATGATATACGGCTTTGTATGTTGTTTATGAACATCTAGTAATTATAGGGTAAAATGTGAGTATAAAGAAAGAGTATAAATATAAATTTTTTAAGAGTAGGCATTTGCCATATTTAGAGGCAAGGTTTGTAAAAGACTCATCTAATCATTACCATAAGCATTTTCACAATACACTCTCTATAGGAGCTATTGAAGAGGGTAAAGTTTCATTTGCTCACCTGCAAGAAAATAGAATGCTTTACCCTGATGAATTAGTAGTTATTAATCCTAATATTGTGCATAGTTGCAACCCTGTTGAGAATGAGTCTAGAACTTATCATATGATTTACCTTGATACTATATGGTGTCAAAAACTTCAAGAGAGTCTATTTAGAGAGTTGAACTCATATATACCTGTTTCTGAGTTTATTCTAAAAGATAAGAATTTATACACTAAGTTTATAAATTTGAATTACAAGTTATTAGATAGTGATATATTCTATTTAGAAAAAGAGGAGCTTTTACAAAACTTTATGGTTGAACTATTTGGTCAATATTGTGATAAAACCATACATAGCTGTATAGATAAAGAAAATATAAATATAAAATTGGCTAAAGAGTATATCGAAGAGAATATAAACTCTAATCCAACCGTGAAAGAGATAAGTAAATATTTAAATATTTCAGAGTTTCATTTTTTCAAATTGTTTAAGCAAGCCTTCCATATTTCGCCTCATGCTTATTTATTGAATCAAAAAATTTGTAGGGCTAAAGAGCTCTTAGCAAATCAAGAAGAGATTGCACAAGTGGCTTACGAACTTGGTTTTGCAGACCAAAGCCACTTTAGTAGAGTGTTTAAATCATATGTTGCAACAACACCTAATGAGTATAAAAAGTCATTTTTAAAATAGTGAATAGAGTAATCCAATTCCTATAATTATAAGCAATGAGCCAAGAATTTTTTCTAAATTTGTAAACGAGAGTATTTTCTTTTTTATGCTCTTAATGTTGAGCAAGAAGATAAGTAGAGTATCCCAAATAAAAACAAACAAAGCCATCCAGATGCCATAAAAGAGTTGTATTTTCCAAGGTGTGTTTTTGTTTACTACAAGTGTAAATAAAGAGATATAAAATATAGATATTTTGGGGTTTAAAAAACTGAGGTAAAATCCTCTATATAGCTCTTTTTTAAAAGTGCTTTTATTCGTAACTATAGTTTTTACAGCAAGATTGTTACTTTTGCTTTTTAAAATATGAATTCCTAAATAGAGTAGATATATACCTCCTATAATTTTAATGCCACTAATAAGTAGATTAGATTGGGAAAAAATGGTTGCATAGCCAAAAAGACACAGCGTAATATAAAAGGCATTAGATAGTGCTATGCCTAAACTTGCACCTATGGCAACTTTTGCTTTATTGTTTATTGCACTATTAACAATATAAATAAAGTCAGCACCAGGGCTTAGTAGTGCAATAAAATGTGCAAATGCTATTAGCATAAATTCATTTAGATAGTTTTCCATTATTTTACTTTAACAACCCTATACTGCCAACTAACTTATTTACAAGTTTTTTAGGGCCATAAATTGCAACTCCCAAATACTCAAGCTCATCTTGTAAAGTTGTGCTAAGTAGTTTTGCATAATCATCATAAGTTTTAGTTTTTTGAGCAACATTTGTAAAATCTACAACAATACATTCGTTAAATTTATTATCATATAACTTCTCTCTTAGCTCTTTTAATTGAGTTTTATTACTTTTTAAAATTGGAATAGGTATGGTTGTAATACCTATATGTGTTCTATTGTTTATATCTTTTAAATCATTTCCGATAATACCATCAACTTTTTTTCCTAAAGATAGAGATAGTACACTCGCACTATTTGCAATTAATCCTAAAGGTAAATTTTCATCTATTAATATTACACACTTCATTTTTACTCCTTACTAATATAAAAATTGTGATACTATAGCAACTATTTTTTGTAAAATATAGTACAAAACTGTTATTACAAAAATAGTTTTGTGTTGCATTTGTGATTTTTGGAATATATCTACTGTAATTAAAAAATAGGAACATAGACTATTATTTCCTTTTCAAAAGTAAACTATCGCTCAAAAATCAAAGTTTTTCTCTATTTATAAGTCTTTAGATATTAATGTTTGGGTATAATTCTCGACCTGATTGGGCGTCTGCGTAGAATTCTATATAGATAGAGTTGTATGCAGATGCCCTCGGCATCGAGTGTTGTGGCACTTAAAATACAATATATGTTACGTAAGTAACGAGTTCTTTAAAGGAAAAAAATGGAAAAGATTAGACTTAAGCTTAAAGCTTATGATCACAGAGTTTTAGACAGATCGGTACAAGCGATTGTTGATGCTGTAAAGAGAACTGGTTCTGAATTAAGAGGACCAATACCTTTACCAACTAAGATTAAACGCTATACTGTTTTACGTTCTCCACACGTAAACAAAGACAGTAGAGAGCAATTTGAAATTAGAGTACATGCTAGATTAATTGACATAGTAGCAGCTTCGACTGATACTATTGATTCGTTAATGAAATTAGACTTAGCACCAGAAGTGGAAGTAGAAATCCGCTCTATGGATAAGTAAGGAGATAGGAAATGGAATTTATCGTAGAAAAAATTGGAATGAGCAGAACTGTTGGCGTTCCAAGTGTTCCTGTAACTTTACTAAAAGTTGTTGAGACTAAAGTATGTGAAGTACGCGAAGATGGTAAAGCGTTAGTTTCTTACCACAGCGGAAAGAAAATCAACAAAGCTATCGA
>JALVTE010000037.1 GCA_027024155.1 Campylobacteraceae bacterium | reverse complement strand
ATCGGATTATGAAGTCCAAAGTCTATATTGCTATCGCCATCATTAACAAAGCGAACCGAAGAGTTATTTACTGTATTTGATGGACTCTCTTTTAAATAACTTGCCCAATTACTAAACTCTACTCTAACCTTTCCGCTAAGACCTGTTAGAGTATAACTACCATCTTGGGCTGATTGCGTAGTTGCTGTAGCACCAGAGCTGTCAATACCAGTTACTGTAACACCCGCTACCCCAAACTCATTTGTATCTTTTACGCCATACTTATTAGCTGTTGTCCCATTTACAGGTAAATCTCTAAATACAACGCCATTTATATCAGCTATTGCTACTTTAGATAATATAATGGCTAATAAGATTCCTTTACTAAATTTATTAAAATTCATATTTTTCAACCTTTTTCTCAATAGAATTCCCATAAAATGCGCTATATATACATATATTTGACATTTCTTCCTCCTCTTTTATTAAGTATTATTTACTAATTTAATTATATAGCTGGTAAAAAATTATACAATCAACTATCAATATACTAAATAGATACAATATTTGGAATTACTTCTTATATTATACTCTATAAGCAATATATTAATAACTAAATCATCAATAACACTTATATAAAATTACTACCAAAATATCTAATTAGAATTGATACACTATCATTAAAAGTCTTAATGGAAGATATATAATTATAAACAATATGTATTTAATATGTATTTAATATGTATTTAATTCAATAATGAGTAATAACTACACATAGTAGTAAATATTATTTATATATTAAGTTATCTATATTTATATTTTATGATAATTATTTCTATTTAATAATAAATAGTTTTTAAATGTATCATTATGATACAAGGATAAATTCTAATGTAGTATTATGTGTAGATATATTACTCATAAATATTATTAATATATCTCATTTTACGGTATATTTGATATTAATTTGTAAACCTAAATATAGAGTATTTAACTTCACTTAGTCATTTAGCAAAGTTTTAATACCATTTTATAGAATTATTTTAGCAACTAAAATACCAATATATTCATGAATAGCAAGGTAAGAATTTTTTAAACTATTCATATTGGGCAAATAATCATAAAAATTATACTCTTTATCAACTCTATAATCTACAGCTTTAGGAGAGATTATAAATCCAGCTTTTTTAAAGTATATAATTGCTCGTCTCATATGGTATGCAGAAGTTACTAAATAAATATTTTTAGTTAGTTTTAATTTAGTAAAGAGTTTAGCACTATATTGGGCATTCTGTTTTGTATTGAGTGATTTATCTTCGTAGTATATTTTTAATTTAGAATTACTTAGTTTTTGCATTAAAGCAAAGTCGCTTTTGGCACTATTAGCCTCTTTTATCCGTTTTGTGCCACCTCCACTAAAAACAAGAGGCAAGCCTTTCTCTTTAGCTAAATAAAAACCATAAAACTCTCTTTTAAATGCACCTGGATAGGCTTTTAAAATAGCACTACTATTAGCACCACCACCTAGCACAAGAACACTAGAGGCATTAGTGTCTGCATATGTTATACTCTCTAAAGGTTCAAGTAGCAAGTTTGCTACCGGCTTAATACTAAGCAGGTAAAAAATAACCCCCAAAGTAATAAAAAACCATTTAAACCGCTTACTCCAAATTCCTGCAAAAATTAGAGCAATTATAAAAATACCAGGTGGCAAAAATAAGTAGGTGAAGAGTTTAGATAGCAGATACATTAACTACTATCTCTTTTTTGTAATTGCACACACTTGCTCCTTTATCTATCTCTAATATAACAAGCAATTTTACTATGATGCTAAGTTTTAGAATTATACTATTTCGGAACCACTTTTATGTTTATACTCTTATCAAAAGAGTCAATATTCCACTCGTAATTACCAAAGCCAAGTGTTGGTGTACTGTCTGGTTTTGTGCCTTCAAATTTCATATTGTCTGGAATAGATACAACTATTTTCCCATCTACTTTAAAGTTTAGCTTTTTAATCGCTGCTAAATCTCTTTTGGCTAATTTTTTAGTTGATATGGTAATACTTTTGCCATTAGGAATTACAGAGATTATGTTTGCTCTTTTATCAAAAAAATAGGCTTTCTCTCCAGCTTTTTTCTTCTGTAGCATAGTTATTTGATACCTTGCATTACCTAAATATTTAGCCTCTTTAATATTTGGGTCTTTTTTAATATCTTTAACCATAGATTCTAATTTTTTCTCATCTTTTGCTGAAATCTTTCTATTTAATGCTGGAGCATAGGCTATTGTTCCGTCATAAGATAGTGTATAGCTTCCATCTTTTTGAATATCTACTTTAGACTCAAATTTTTCTGGTAAAAAACATCCAGCAAGAAATAGTGATACCATTGCTACTAGCCAAATTACTCTTTTCATTTTTACTCCTAAAGTTAGTTTTTTTGAAAGTTTAGCATAATTTTAAAGTTCAGTAAAATTATATGCTAAAATTATACTTTTAAATAGGAGAATATTATGAAATTAAAACAGATACTAACCATAGCGTTTTTAAGTGCAAGCTTGCTTCAGGCGGGATTTTTTGACCACGATAAGGAGTATTACGACAAGCATTTAAAAGAGGCTAAATCTAAAGCTGATTTGTGCGATAAAGCGGTAGTAACAGCCCTAAAAGATGGTGATATGAAACTGGCTGAAAAGTATAACAAAGATGACGAATGCGTTGCAGCAAGAAAGTCGCTTGATGAGTATAAAGAGAAGCAAAGAAAAGCAAAATATGAAGCCGAAAAGAAGAAGCGCAAAGAGAAACTTGCAAAGAAAAAAGCACTATTTGATGCAGAGTATAAAAAGCATTACGACAGCTACAAAAAAGCAGATTTCGATACATTTTATAAAGATGAAAAATGTGCAAGAGTATATATAGACACTGGTGATATGCTTGTTTTGCTTGATGATAGCAAAATTCCATTAGAAGCAAAATGCAAAGCGTGGAAAGATTTAAAAAAAGAGAAAGACAAAGCCCAGCTAGAGTATGTTATAAAAAATTACCAAAAAGAGGATTTAATAAAATATATGAATGATAAATGCCGTATAGCAGGCGGTGATATTCGTAAATGCAATATTGCAAGAGAGGCATTTAAAAAGGAAGTAGAAAAACAAAAGAGATTCTACGCAGAGCATAAAGGTTTGCTAGAGAAAGATTTTAAAGAGTGCCACGATAAACTGTGGAAGTTTAGAGAAGACGGGAATATTAAAGAAGCACAAAAGGTAAGCAATACTTATAAATGCAAAATGGCATCTGAGGTTGCAAACAAAGATATTTCGCTATCTTTTAAATAGCAATTAATACGAAAGGATAAAACTATGTTTAAAACACTTAAAAATGTAATTTTAGGACTCAACCCAAGCTACTATTTTAGAAATCTATTTTTTGGAGTCTTGATGTCTGGCTTTTTAATATTTGTTGAAATATCATCCGCAAAAGCTGCAGGAGATGCACCTGCGTTGAAAGAGGTTATAATACTTTCAATAATTAACACTATACTTTATCCGTATGCAAGATATGTTTACGAAAGAATTGTGGATTTTATTTTAGGAGACAATGTAATTTATATAAATTTAATATTTGCCTTATTGTTTAAAATTTTTACGATGTTTCTATGCTGGGGTTTGGCTATTTTTATATTTCCAATAGGATTAATTTTTATATTTTTACATCAATACAAAGAATCAAAAGAAGATAGGTATATAGATGAGTAAAGCAATCAGGCGATGTTTACGATTGTTATATACACTCTTAGATTTAGCTGCCAAGTAGCCAAAAGGAGAATGCATTACATTACACATCTATTTTTAACTGATTAAAAAGGAGCTCTTATGAATACACAAAAAGAAAAAAAATGGACACTAGATAGAGAGATAAGCTGGGAGATGGCATTAGATGCGATAAAAGAGATTAGAGGTATTCTTATGAGAAGTACATATTACATTGATGATAAAGAAGAAATAAAAAGATTAGATAAAAGATTTTATGAATTGGGAAAAGAAAAAAGAAACTTTGATATGTATGATGACGAAATAGTCAAAGCGGTAAACGATACCTATTGGCCCTTAATAAGAGCATATTTTGAAGACCCAAGAGATGATGAAAAAGAGTTGGTTGCTGATAAACGTTATGAAGTATTTTTAAATACCAAGGTGGATTACAATGCCTTTAAAAAATAATTATGAACTTAGCAAAGAAGAGATTGATAGAGTTTTTAAAAAGAGATATTGCCAAATTTCTAAAACCAAAAAGGATTAACAATGTTTAACATTTTCAAAAAAAAGAAAAATACAGATAAACCCGATAAAACCGAAAGGGTAATGCGCTTTGGCAAATATCACGATTTGGGGATGGCGTGTTTCAACGCCAGCGATATGAAGATAGCCTACGGACGATTTGGGATGAGGATATTTTCTAGGGAAAACAATGATGGTAAGAGGCACTTAGCCGGTCCCAAACCGGAAGGGTATGAACCCAATGCGGATATGCTAGGTTTTGAAGTTTTTCGGGATGTGCTCAAAGTGCGCTGGCATGATTATAACGACAATGAACTCTCATACGAGATTGATCTTGATGCGCTGTTTCCGGATAAGATCATTCCTCATAACAAAGAAGATGAGGATTTAATTTATTGGGATGAGCCTTACCGGGGTGATCCGGAGATTATCGTTGAAGTCGATGACAGGACGCTTCGCGTCTATTCGTGTATAACTGTACGAGTGGTGTATCCCGACGACAGGCTAGTGCATCGCCGCGATTGCACGCAGCTCTTAGAAAAGAGCTTTTAAGGGGAGTGTATGGAAAACTTTATAATAAAGATGAGAATATTCAGCTGAATATAATAGAAGATTCATAACCAAAAAAGGAGCTCTTATGAATACACAAAAAGAAAAAAAATGGACACTAGATAGAGAGATAAGCTGGGAGATGGCATTAGATGCAATAAAAGAGATTAGGGGTATTCTTGTTAGAAGTAGATATTTTAGTGACAATGAAGAGGAGAAGCAAAAATTAAGAGAAAGATCTTTAGAAATATTTAAAGAAACAGACAAATTTGATATGTATGATGATGAAATAGTCAAAGCAGTAAACGATACCTATTGGCCATTAATAAGAGCATATTTCGAAGATCCTCGAAGTGAAAAAGAGTTGGTTGCGGCTAAGTACTATGAAAGATTTTTAAATACCAAGGTGGATTACAATGCCTTTAAAAAATAATTTTGAACTTAGCAAAGGAGTAATAAATTTTATTTACAAAGTATGGCATATACAGCAAAAGAAAAAACCTAGACCTTAACTGCACGCTCTTGTAAAGAGTCAGATTATTAACATTAAACAAAGGAGCTTTAAATGTCTGCACAAACCAAAACTTTAACATACAAACAACAGCTGGATTACGAACTTGCTAGGGATGCCTTATCCTCACTTGAGGCAATTCTCTTTCACTATAAGAGATATACGAAAGATTTAAAGCTCAAAGAGCGTATCGAGGAAAGAGAAATGGAGCTTTACAATGAACGCTATAAGTTTAACGGGTTTGATGACGAAATAGTCAAAGCCGTAAACGATACCTATTGGCCGCTTATTAGAGAAAATAGTGAAGATTCACGAAGCTACGAAGAAAAAGCCGCAGCCGGCATAGATGAGAGGTATCTTACAACCAAGGTAGATATTTATACACAACGATAAACACACGTTTTGATTTGGTCAATCCAACCTAAGAAGCAAAAGCAGCTGCAAAAAGGCGAAGTTAAGCCTGCAAGGAGATTAAAATGACCACAGCGACTGATATTAAGACTTGGGAACAAAAAAAAGCACAAAGTATTGCTCTGTTGAATAAATATAAAAATGAAATTTCAAAAGAGGCATATGAGCGTATTTTATATGTTATTGGGACACAAGCAATAGAAGATATGTTTGTAGATGAGGAGAGCATAAAAAATCTTATAAGAGTAGAAAAAGGAGAACTTACAACCGAAGAATTAATAAAAGAGTATAAAAGAAAATGGGGTGTCGCATAATGTTTGACTGGTTAAAGCCAAAACCCAAAATGAATGATTTTGACAGACAGCTTCTTTCATCAAATTTGGCAGGTGCAAAAAATCTGGATGAGCTTTTTTATAGAGAAAAAATGATAACGGATGCAAAAACAAGAGAGTTAAAAGAAAATCCTATACAAGGAAATTTTGATTACGAACATCTTAAAGCTATCCATCGGTATTTATTTAAAGATATTTATGTTTGGGCAGGTTTTGACAGATATGAAATAGGTTTAAGGGGAGAATTTAGAAAAGGGGATACCTTTTTCACAACAGGAAATCGTTTGCCGGAGGTAGCAGATAATCTTTTTTCAGCATTAGGAAAAGAGAATTACTTTAAGCATTTATCAAAAGATAATTTTATAAATAGTGCAGCATCTTTTTTTAACGGTTTAAATGTGCTTCATCCTTTTAGAGAAGGAAATGGAAGAACACAGCGTATTTTTATTGAACAGCTTGCAGATAATGCAGGATATAGTCTTAATCTTTCAGGAGTAAGTAAAAGCATAATGATACAAGCATCTATACAGGCACAAAAAGGAAATATAAAAGGTTTTGAAATAATCATAAATGATAGATTACAGGTTAAAAGTTTTGATAAGTGAGGTTAAAGTAAGCGTATGGTAAAACCTAGCATATTAAATGAGAGAGTAAAAACAAAAGAATACAATCATACTATACCGAAAAAGAGTATGAAAAAATAATAGCAGCATTCCAACGAAAAGTTTTACTTAACTCAATAGAAGATTCATAACCAAAAAAGGAGCTCTTATGAATACACAAAAAGAAAAAAAATGGACACTAGATAGAGAGATAAGCTGGGAGATGGCATTAGATGCGATAAAAGAGATAGAAGGTATTCTTGTTAGAAGCACATATCATATTGATGATAAAGAAGAGATAAAAAGATTAGATGAGAGAGCTTTAGAAATATTTAAAGAAACAGATAAATTTGATATGTATGATGATGAAATAGTCAAAGCAGTAAACGATACTTATTGGCCCTTAATAAGAGCATATTTTGAAGACCCAAGAGATGATGAAAAAGAGTTGGTTGCTGATAAACGCTATGAAGTATTTTTAAATACCAAGGTGGATTACAATGCCTTTAAAAAATAATAAGCAGACAAATAAACTAAGGATACAAATTGAGCAAATTTAATAAGCCCTATGGTTTGAAAAAGTTATCGTTAAAAAAGATTTTAAGGTGGAAGTTTGGGCTTTTGTTTAAAAATAGAGTTAAAGACGACAGTTTTAAAATGGAGCTTTGTTCTATAAATCCACAAGATTTGGAGAGCAGAGATGATTTTATAATATGGCTGGGACACGCGACATTTTATATTCAAATCGATGGGGTTAAAATTTTAACAGACCCCGTTTTTTGGGATGTGCCGTTTTTTAAAAGATTGATAAAAATGCCAATAGAGCCCAAATTTTTAAAGCCTGATATTATACTTATTAGCCATGGGCATTATGACCATTTCGATATAAAATCTTTAAAGGCTTTAGATATTTATAGAAAGCAGACTAAAATTATATTGCCGTTAAATCTATCTAAATACCTTAAAAAAGGGGCAAATGTTGTAGAGCTTGATTGGGATGAAGAGTTTAGCTACAAAGGCATTAAAGTTACTGCAGTAGCTGCGGCACATTGGCATAGGCGAAAGCTTTTTGATTTTAATAAATCTTTATGGTGCAGTTTTTTGATTGAGAGCAAAGATAAAAGTATATTTTTTGCAGGAGATAGTGCATTTGACAGGCACTTTGAAGAGATAGCAACAAAATATAAAACCGATATAGCCCTAATGCCAATAGGTGCTTATGAACCGCGAGAGATAATGCAGTATAACCATATGAATCCGCAAGAGGCAACAGATGCAGCAAAGATTTTAAAAGCTAAAAAGATGTATCCTTACCATTATGCTACATTTAGACTAACAGAAGAGCCGGTAGGCGAACCGCTTGAATGGATAAACAAGCTTGCTAAAGCGACAAAAGAGTTAGAGATAAAAGCTTTAAAACCTGGCGAGTTAGAAAAGGAGATATAATACAATTAAAGGAGCAGTCATAAAAAAAGAAACCTATGTAATCGGCGATGTTCACGGATGTTACTATACGCTTTTGGATTTAGTTGCCAAACTGCCAAAAGATGCAGATTTAATTTTTGTAGGCGATTTGTGCGATAAAGGTTTATATACAAAAGAGGTTATAGGCTTTGTAAAAGAGGGCGGTTATAGGTGTGTATTGGGCAACCACGATGTGCATATGAGAAGGCATTTAAAAAATGCCTTGGCAGGTAAGCATAATGCTTGGAGCACTCATGATACTTTTGCAGGGTATACAACCGTAAAAAGTTACCGCAATGCCTCAAAAGAGTTAATAGATGAGCATATAGCCTGGCTTCATACTCTGCCGGCATTTATAGAGATAGATAAATACCTAATAACCCACGGCTTTGGCTTGCCGTTTTATAAATCTAAACACCCAAAAAGAGAGTTTGTATTTAGAGTAAATCGCTTAAGCAATACTTTATATAACGAATTTTACGATAAAGATTACGAAAACTTCGATATTATAAATATCTTCGGACACGACTCTTTCCCCGAGGTGCAAATTGGCAAAAACTACTATGCAATCGATACCGATGTAAAAAGAGGCAACAAACTTACAGCTATTGAGCTTGGCTCTATGAAGATAATAGATACCCCGACAAATAGCAGGGATTTAAAAGGATAAACAGATGAGAAATATATATTTAATTATAGCAAAACAGATAGTGGAAGAGGCGGGTAGAATTATTAGGGAGGCTAGAGTTACAAACACCTTTAGCTACAATATGAAAAACGATAACACTCCAGTTAGCAATATAGACCAGCAAGTTCAAGACTATATGAGCAAAAGATTAAAAGATAGCTTCGATATTCAAGTTATGGGAGAGGAGAATTGCGATAGTATCGACGAGAGTAAACCATACTGGGCGATTGACCCAATAGACGGCACTTGGGCATTTATTACACATGAAAATACATCGGCTATAAATCTATCGCTAATTGAAAATGGAGAAGTTACTGTTGCTATTGTTTATAATCCATTTACAAACGAATTTTTTCAAACAGAGAAAAATGCTAAATCGTATATTGGTATGCTAACTCTACCGTTAAGAGAGTCTAAAACTCCTGTAGAGGTGGTTAATTTTAAAGCGGAGAGAGAACATCCAATAGTTAAAACGCTAAATCAGTTATTTAAAGAGGATAAGGTAAAAAAACTTACATCTATAGGCGGCTCTACTGCATACTCTATGTGTATGGTTGCAAAGGGTGCATTTAGTAACTATATAGCAAGATTTGAAGCAAATGCCCACCCTTGGGATTTATCGGCAGCTTGTTTAATTGTTCGAAATAGTGGAGGTTTTGTTACAGATTTGAGCGGTAAAGATATAGAGCCAATTCACCATAAAGGCTATATTATAGCAAGTGCAAATGCTAAGGCAAGAGATGAGTTTTTAGAGATGGTTAATGCAATTATGGACAAGAGTTAAAAGCAATTAGGGGCAATTATGAAAAGCGTAGATTATAATCAAGTAGCAAGATTTGAAGCAGCGAGCGAACTTTTGAATATGTTTATGAGTATCTGCATAAGTCTAAAAAAAAGAGATACACATTACGCTAAAGAGTTAGAAGATAAGCGTTTTGAAGCTAGAAAATTAAAGCAAAAGTTAAGAGTTAAAGATGACGAAACGGTAAAAAAAGTCAGAGAAGAATACGGCAAGATAGTAAGAGAGTATTATCAAAATCCAAAAGATTTTAAATTGAGCAAATCTTTTTTCGATGTGTCTGTATAAGGAGTTAGTATGAATTTAGATATAAATAATCCACGCTCATTTTATCTTAGTAAAGAGGAGAACCAAAGAGTTTTTAAGCAAGAAATTGTGCCGGTATTAAAAAAAGATTTTGATTTCTCTAAAAGT
>JALVTE010000036.1 GCA_027024155.1 Campylobacteraceae bacterium | reverse complement strand
AATACATTTAACATAATAAATCTCCTCCTGATTTAAATAACACTTATCTTACAATTATAGTTACCCCCCCCCTTAAAGTTATACAGTTTTTTAAAATTAAGATATATTTTTTATCAAATATTTTGATTTTTGTATGAATTGTGCCGGAAATATATAATTTCTTAAAAAGCGTAGGGTCGGTTTACCGACCATAGATAATTATAAAATGCTGTTGAAATCTTTTTTGTAATAATTTGGTTGGTAAATAATTGGTCGGTGAACCGACCCTACATTAAAATCTAATTGTGTATAAATTTTACAAACCCGTAGAGTCGATTTACCGACTATGAATAGTAATAAAAAGTTTCAGGGCACCTCTACTCACCCATAATGGTATCTACACTGAGCAATTAATATATTATTGTCAATGACTTTATAAACTAAACGGTGTTCGATTGTAATGCGTCTAGACCAATATCCAGACCAGTTATACTTAAGGGCTTCGGGCTCGCCTATCCCTTCAAAGGGGCTTCGCTCTATCTCTTTTATAAGTCTATTAATCTTTTTTAAAATTTTTTTATTTTTATCTTGCCAATAGAGATAATCTTCCCAAGCATCATCTGAAAAACTAAGTATCATTCCTCGATAAGCTCTCGTTTTTTGCCAAGACCAGCTTCTAGTTGTGTAATTGAACGATTCAATCGCTTAGCATTAACTTCGCTCTGCATAAGATACATGGTCTCTTCCATGGCGCGATAATCTTTCATAGAGATAATAACCACAGGCTCTTTATTTTGTCGGGTTACCACAACAGGCATACTATTATCAACTACCGAGTCAAAAGTAGAAGCCAAATTTTGTCTTGTCTGAGAAAAATTTAAAGTTTGCATAAAAACTCCTTTTATATGTACATATATTAGTACATATTTGTTGATATTTTACTTAAAATGGAATAATTAGATATATTTTTACAATAATCGGTAAAATAATAATTGGTCGGTGAACCGACCCTACAATGCCCTAAATCCTAAATCCTCACCTACCCTCTAGCGGGTTATCGCTTCGCTTTTTTACTCTTTTAGGCTCATCTTCTTGTATAGATAAAAACTCTGCTTCTGCAAATTGGGAGCCGTAGATTATGCAGCCTTTGCATCCTGGGTTGCATTTGTGTTTTAGTTTTCTGCACCAATCACTCTGTCCGCTTTCACTTATTGTCATGAATTGACATCCCCAGCCACTTGCCATTTTAGTACCTCACTTCGAAACTATTTGAAAATTTAACTTCCTCAGAACACATTGACATCTCTACTCCACTTACTTCACTTTTTGGAGAACCCTCGTTTAAAATTTTTAAAACTTCTGATATATTCTGATTAGGTTCTGTTTTTAGAGTTACCTCTACATCTCCATTGTTTAAATTCTTTACAAAACCTACATAGCCAGCTTTTGCTAAAGCTTGTGATACATATTTTCGATAATAAACTCTTTGAACTCTGCCTTTTACAATAAATTTAGCACATCCCATATAAAAAACCTTAATTTGTGAATTATAGTAAATTATAGCAAAAAAGTAAAAGAGTTGGGGAAAATATAAAGAATGGAAAAGTTATTATTTATTTTATTACACTGTAATTTAGCTTTTTCGTAGTTCTAGTTAGATTCTTCGCATTCGCTCAGAATGACGGCAATGGATAATGTTGAAGGCATCTCTAACATTAGGTAATGCTTGAGATATCAGAGTTGGCAAATATTTATGCAGTTTAAGCCGTGGATTCCCATTTTCATGGGAATGACGAGCTAGCAACTTCTAACTTCAAACTTAAAACTTCCAACTTCAAACTTCAAACTATCAACTTACAGCTTAGGTCCTGCTGCTGAGTAGTCGAATTCGCTTCCGTTGTCGTTGTATCTTTCGAAGTTTTTAACAAACATACCTGCAAGCTCTTTTAGTTTTGCATCATATGCTTCTTTATCGCTCCATGTGTTTCTTGGGTTTAAGATAGAGTTATCTGCAACACCCTCTAGCTCTTTTGGAACTTGTAGGTTAAATACATCTAAAGTTTCAAACTCAGCATCATTAATAGAGCCATTTAAAATACCGTTAATGCAAGCTCTTGTATCTTTAATGCTCATTCTTTTACCAACGCTATACTCTCCGCCAGTCCAGCCTGTGTTTACTAAATATACATTAACACCGTGCTCATCGATTTTTTCGCCTAAAAGTTTTGCGTAATCTGTTGGGTGTAGTGGTAAAAATGCTTCGCCAAAACATGCACTAAATGTAGCTTGTGGTTCTATAATTCCACGCTCTGTACCAGCAACTTTTGCAGTATATCCGCTCAAGAAGTAATACATTG
>JALVTE010000035.1 GCA_027024155.1 Campylobacteraceae bacterium | reverse complement strand
TAACCAATGACAGCGACCTCTTTTATCTTCCTCTTTCTACTTTAGCACCCCTTAGTTTAACATGTTTTTTACATTGTCAAACTTTTTATTTCTTTGGGGTTTTGTATTATACGATGACGGCGATGGGAAGCTTTTAGTTTATTATATTTTATGGAAGAAAAATCCTTAAGGACATTGGATATGCCTTTTATTTATAGACAGGTGCTAAGGCACTTACCAAAACAACATCATCTCTATCTTTCTCAACTTCTAATAAATAGTTAGTAAACCCACTCTTAGAAAAAAGAAGATAGTGCTTAATAGGTAGCTTTAACTCTATCTTCTTACTTTTTCTCTCTAAACTTTCAAGTATATCTACGCCTACTTTTTTATTTGAGTATTTGCACTCACCCACCAAGAGAAACTCTTCACTTACTCCTACCACATCTATCTCTTCATCTTTGCTCCACCAACGACCTGCCTTTAAAAGAGGATAGTTTTTAAGTACATACTCTACCGATAAATCTTCATAAACCTTTGCAACAAAGCCTGAAAAGTTCTCTTTTATTTTAACCATAGCATAGTTGGTATTGCCCAACTCTAACTGACTTCTATAAGGCAGAACATAAGAGAACCAAAATCTAAAAAAGTTATCTTTGATAAAGTAGAGTCCCTTTTTGCTTTTGTTTGGAAGCTTTTCAGTAACAGGAACCTCTTTATAGATAAGCTCTAACTCAATTAGTTTACTTATAAAGGAAGTGATATTTTGAACATTTTTATTTAACTTTCCTGCAATATTGCCTAACTTATGCTCTCCATTGGCGATAGTCTCTAAAATGGTAAAGTAGGTCATCGGTTCATTGACCTCATTTTGCAAAATAAATCTAGGCTCTTCATAGAGAAAAGCATTTTTATCTAAAATATTTCTCTCTATAGCTTCAAAAATATCACCACTATCTTTAAACAACTCCAGATACTTAGGCACACCATACAAAACAGCATAGAGTTCAATAAGCTCAATCTCATTTTTAGTAGGAAAAAAAGCCCCTAAATACTCAAAACTCAAAGCATCAAGTTTAATACCACTCGTTCGCCGTCCATAAAGAGGCGAACTGTAAGAGAGTGTCTGTTCATACATCATAGAGATGATAGAGCCACAAAGTAGCAAATGGATATTTTTACTTTTGAGTATCTCATCGACAATATATTGAAACTGAGAGGGGATAGATTTATCAAGCTTTCCAAGATATTGAAACTCATCAATCACCACCACCACTTTTTTAGGGAGGTTCTGTTTGGCTAAATAGGAAAAAATCTGTTCAAAACTCTTTAACTCAATCTCTCTTAGAAACTCATCTTCTAAAAAATCAACTACTAAATTTTGAAAACGCCGTAATACAATAGGTAGTGCTTCAAGTGTTACTAAAAAATAAATGTATGGTTTAGAGGAAATATACTCTTTTATGAGAGTCGTTTTACCTACTCGTCGTCGTCCATAGAGTACAGTAAATCTAAAACCAAGATTTGTATACTCCTCTTCTAATATTTTTAACTCTTTTTGACGATTGACGAACATATTTAACCTTTTGATATTTAATAGTTTTTAGATTATTATAATATCAAAACGATAATTATGATTAGGTGAAATTTACTATATTTTTACAATCTATCTAAGTATAAACAGTACCGCGTTATAAATTTCTACCCTCTCTTCTATATCTAAATTGCTAAAACCTTTGTAAAGGTATGTGTCGTCTTCCCAGTTTATCTATCCTTGTTACCTTAAATTATCACTTCGATTACAACATACGAAAATGAAAGCTCATCGCACAATACTTATTTCTCTTATTTTTTCAACTCCCCATAATCTTCTCTAAAGCTCCACGAATCCCTACACTCTGTTTATCAATATAAGCTAAATGCTCTCTTTCTATATGCCCTACCAAATCACTGCTCATCTCCTGAAACTCTCTATTCATCTCTTCTATTTGGGGTAGCAGATCAGCCATGTACCCTCTGTTTCTAAGTTCGTCTAAAGTATTTTGATAGTTTGTAGCCACAGAGTGTAGTTTTCCATTTAATTCAATAAGATAATCTTTAGTAGTTCTACACCAACCTAACTGATTTGCCAAACTTTGTAATCTATCATTATTCTCCATTAGTTGCTCCTTGCTATTGCTCTAAGAGTATTTAAAGCTTCTGTTTGCATCTCTATTTTTTGGTCATGTTGTGCTAGTTGTCTATCTATATCATCTATTTTAGATGAAAAGATTTGATACTTACTTCTCAAAGGTTCAATAATATTCTCCACAAAACCTGCACTCTCCATTACATCAATCTGCTTTTTATACTGCTCTCTTATCTCTTGTATTTTTCGTTTAAGTTCTAATAATTTTTCTTGAAAATTATTTAGCATTCGTATATGGTTTTCATAGTTGTCTTTTTGCACACTTGCTCCTTTTGTTTGATTTGACGAACTATAGATATTGTGTTCAACTCTTTGACCATCAAGATAACCTTTATCATAGTTCTTATTAAAGCTATCAAAAGCATTATTAAAAGCCCAAATATAATTTATTGGGTGAACCGCTTTAAAAAACTTAAACTTGTTTTTAGGCTCATTTGCTTTTCTATCTTCTATGCCTTGGTCATAACCCTCTTTTGAGTAGTCTCCACTATAAATTTTAAATATATCAGCCATCTTTATACCACCATCTTATTTAATCTAGCTTCAAAAAAGTCTCGTATCTTCTCTTTTGATATTCTATCTATCGGTTCAAGATACTCTATATTGTCATCTTCAATATCATCAATATAGAGCAAAGCAATAGCAAAAAGTTTAAAATTAATCCCCTCTACAATATTTTGACTATGTTCAAAAATCTCTTTTAAGCTCATACCCTCTTTGACTAAAAAATATAAATCATAATAGTCACGATATTTAGCTCTTAAAAACATTACATTTACTTTCATTGCAGAGATAGATTCAAGAGAAGCAAGGTTAAACTTTTCTACTTTCTGAGGTTTCAAAAACTTCCACTTTGCATTAAAAAAAGTAACTTTTACACCATTAAGTAAGACATCTATCTGTTCATCACTCTGATGAAGCACCTCTTTATTTTCAAAACCTTGAATATACTCAAAAATCTCTTTTTTATCAAAACTATCATCATAAGTAAAAAAGTCTAAATCTTCACTCTTTCTATGACAAACATAAAGAGCCAATGCAGAACCACCAACAAGCACATACTTTTCAAGAAAGCCACACTCCTGTACCATCTTTAAAAGCAGAGTCTCTGTTTTAGGAAGCAAACATTTTAAGTTTTTCAAATCTTGCACTTTTTATCTCCTTAAAATAACTACTCTCAACATTCATACCAAAAAAGAGTCTTGCCAACATAAGGTTTAATTTTATAAACCTCTTATCATCTTTTAATCTCTCTTCCCATACAGATTTTATCTCTTCTTTTGGATATAATTTAAAAGCTACTATCAAATCATCAAAATCTCCATATTTTAAAAGGTACTCTAAAAAGAGCTTGTCTCCTGCTTTTTCATAAGTTAAATCTTGGGAGTATGACCAAAAAATACCTTTGTTTTTTAGTTTGCCAAATAGTTTTTGCTTTGTCATTTTTTATACTCTTCAATAATTTTATTCTTTTTAAATTTATAGGATATAGGATTTGTAGATTCTAATAATATCTTTCCATCTATTGTACTAATACCTCTTCCAAATGCAGTATCACTAAACTCTATTAAATTTTTATTTAATAAATTAATATATGTTATGTCTATAGTTTTACTAAATACTGTAGTCGTTTTACCATTATTATATATAAGAAATCCTTTTTTATATCCATTTGAATCCTCTGCAATTAGATATAAATATACATTTTTAGATATATATTCTTGATAACTAATATAGTTATATTTTGGATATAAGAGATAACTCCCTCTTTTGTCGATAAAACCATACTTATTGTCTTTTTTTACTTTTATTGGTTCTTCTATATCATTAAAAAAAAGATATTTATGGCTTGTATCATTGGGTTTGTGTCCATATGAACTAAAATTACCACTATACACTTCATCAAGTTCTGGTTCAATAGTTATTTTCCCTTTGGTATTGGTGAAACCAAACTTATCATTATCCTCGATTAAAAATATTTTCTCTTTTTTTAAGTAAGTTATGTGAGTATAATAGTTGGTGATTTTTTCTCCATAAGAGTTTATTAAAATGTTACCTTTCTCATTCTTATGGGCTATAAAACAACCATTATCTAATGTTTCAATCCAATCAAAAATACAAGGAATAACTATTTCTCCCTTCAAATTAACAAGTCCACTAATAGAATTATCTTTATTGTCAAATATACTCACAATAAATATATCATAAGGGTTGTGAGTTATAATTAAATCATATTTAGGTTCTAAAATTATTCTATATTGTTTATTAATTAAGCCATATTTATCATTTCTAGTCCGTATAATTCCTACTCCACTCTTAATTAATTCAATATTTTTATATATAGGTTCTAGAATTAATTCATCATTATTTTTATAGATATAACCAAATGTATCATTTTTTATATCTATTATTTTAATCACTGAAGAATCAAACATTTTCATAAAACTTGAATTGTCAATCCATTGTTTATTATAAGAAATAGTAGCAAATGTATAATAATCATGTGGATTATCTTCTTTTTCAATTTCAGTTTTATATCCATCACCATCTACTCTTAAATCATAATCACCTAAGGCAATTATCTCTTTTCCACTTGTGCTATATAATCCTTGTTTATATCCGTCTGAATGAACTAAGATATATCTATTTCCAATAAATTCTATTTGATTATATTGTGCTTTTAAAATAATTTTATCAGTTATATCAACTACACCATACTTACCATTTTTTTGAAAAGTAAATAATCTTTGTCCTGAATAATTGGTTTTTGGAGTAAGCTCTTTATATAAAAGTGTAGCTTTTCGTTCAGCTTCTTCAAATTGAATACCATTTGGAAAATTTTGACAATATTTTATATATTCTGTATATGTATTTTTAAGACATGCTTTTGACCAAGCTTCGACATCTTCATTAAACTTTATGTGTTTAATTTTCTTTTTGGCTTCATTATAATAAATTCCATTAGGATAAAATTTTAAATAATTTTTATAATCTTCTTTAGTATCTTTTCTGCAAACAAGTTCCCAAGTTTCTTTCTCTTTAGCTACTGCAAGTCTATGCTCTTCTTTTTCTAACCTAATAAACTCATCTACTTTTCTCTTAGCTTCATGACTATAAATACCATTATAATAACTCATCAAATATTTTTCATAAGATTTTTTACTGTTCTTTTTCTTAGCCTTTTCCCAAGCTCTCTTATCAGCCTCTTTAGCTTCAATTTTAATAAAATAATCTATTTTCTTTTGAGCTTTATCTTTATAAACTCCATTAGAATATTTATAAAGATAATTTTTATAAGCATATTGAGTATCTATACTTAAAGCTTTTTTCCATTCTTGAGTATCTAAAGTATCTTTAATGCTAGATAAATACTCCTCATAACTATCAACATTATCTAAAGTTTCACGATAATTCATATTTAAAAGAGATTGACTCATTCCACACCTCCATAATTAGGAGTTATTCCCCTCTCTTTCTCAATTTTAGCCAACATATCATCTTCTGCACTTGTACCAAACTTACTTTTAAAAGTAGATTTTGCTCTCTCTTTCACTTCCACAACCTCTTCTTCTTTTTTCTCTTTACTCTTCACAATCACAGGTTTCAAAATCAACCTCTCTTCTCTTAAAAACAACACATCATCTATCACACTCTTTATATCTAAAGGAGGATTTGCCCTACAAAGAAGATTATCTCTTTTGTTTCCTGCATTGTTATTATAAATCAGCTCATACTTTTCAAGATTTAGAGCCTCTGTATTGCCATAGGTAAAGATGGTTTCACTATCACTAGGGTCAGTTAGTTTAAATGATACTCTAAGTGTTATCTGCCCCATTAACTCACGGTCTATCTGTGTACCTGCTAAAGATTGGGTAGCAAATATAATATGCACACCATAAGAGCGACCTTGACGCATAAGAGGTTTTAAGATAGAGCTAAATCTTTCTACATAACCATAATCTCCCACAAAAAGCTTATGCACCTCATCTATAATAAGCACAATCCTTGGCATTGGTTTTTGAGGGTTGAGTTTGTTATAAGCTGTTATGTTATTAACCTCATACTGTTTAAATATGGTTGCACGACTTCTCATAGTATCTCTAAACTCCTCTAGTAAAGAGATAGATGCTTCTAAATCTTCATTGTCTAAAAATATCTTTTTACAATTTGGATGATTTTTAAAGAGTTGAAACTCTACACCATCTTTGTAATCCATAAGATAGAGTTGAATCTCATCAGAGGTATATTTCTGGGCAATACTTGTAATGATGTTATTTAAAAGTGTGGTCTTCCCTGAACCTGTAACTCCTGTAATAAACGCATGATAATTATCCGATTTATCTCCCATAGTAAAATAGATGGTATCTCTACCATTTTTAGAAGTACCAATAGGAGCAGATAAAAAATCTTTTTCTCCACTAGAGTTATCCTCTTTTACTAACTTGGCTAATAGATTTTTAATGATTTTATCTTTGTTATCATTGACATATTCAAACTCGTAATTTTCTATTAAATTTGTAAATGCAAAAAGCTCTTTACTAAGTTTTATCTTTTTGTTTACTATATTTAGATGTGAAAAGTGGTTTAAAATGGCTTGTGTAGCTTTTGATTCACTTTTCAATACCTCTTGATTTCCAAAAGCAATAGCATAAAACCCTGCCTCAAAAGCCGAATCAAAAAAGTTTTTGACCCTCTTTTGTGAAGTCATCTCATCAGGAAAAGAGTCTAAGTTTATAAGAAGCAGATGATACTGCTCTTTAAATTTACTCTGTTGATTATAATCTGAAATAGTAGGTGTAGCAAAGTCAAGAATAGTATGATGTCGGTTTAGAGCTATCTCTTCTATAGTGTTAAATTTATTGGTAGCCGAGTTTTGATTAAAAGCAATATCATAAAGCTTCTCTTTTTGGAGTGAAGAGAGGTGCATAAATCTTTTTTTGTGTGAAAAATCAAAAATATCTACAACTATATCTCCAATAGGTAACACTTCAAAAAGCTTTAGTGCGATATTCTCTATAAAGTTATTGGCTATCTGTTCACTGCTATCATCAAATAGAACACAAAAACCACCCTGTTTACTATCTAAACATAGTGGTATGTTGTCGATGTTGTCTGTTAGGTCGCCTATGTAAATTCCCCATGGGAAAGATTGGTTTTTAATTGGCATTTCAGAGTTTCCCTTTTCTTTATTGCTTTCATTTATTATAGCGAAATAGAGATAAAGTTTTTTGAAAATAAAAATATATAAAATAAGCACTTGCAATTTAGCTCCAAAATCAATATAGGCACTATTGCCGAAGTGGTTTTTTTAGTTTTCATCTTGTTTTCATTTTCATACATATAATTGTTACTAAAAAAGGCAATTATATGAAAAAGTTACTACTACTCTTTATCACAATTTACGCTTTTGCATCTCCTTATAATCAAGAGATACTTCAAAAAATTAATTTTAGCAACAAAAATCAAGCTAATTTTTCATTCGCCACTATGGGAGACGATCGCGACGGTGATAATGTATTAAAAAAGATTATTTCTCGCATAAACAACGACAGTACCATTGCATTTGCTATCAATAATGGCGATTTGGTTCAAGATGGTTACAAAAAAGAGTTTGCAAAATATTTAAAAATAATACAAGCATCAAATAAACCGATGCTTTCGATTATAGGTAATCACGAATTGCCTTGGTATGATGGTAAGAGTAATTACGAAAAGTTTTTTGGCAAGACAGATTTTGCTTTTGTGTATGGCAATAGTGATTTTATAATTCTTGACAGCTCAGATAAAAAAATCACTAAAAAACAGAAAAAGTGGCTTGTAAAACAGTTAGAAATTTCTCAAAAATATACCAATAGATTTGTATTTACACATGTTCCACTTTACGACCCACGCAAAGGCAAATATGCAAAAGGACATAGCTTTAAATCTCTTAAAAAAGCAAAAGAGTTAAATGATTTATTTGACAAATACAGAGTTACAATGCTTTTTTGTTCACATATACACTTTTACTACAAAGGCAAATGGCAAAAGACTCCATTTATTATAACAGGCGGGGCGGGTGCACCGCTAAAGCACTACAAAAATATGGGCTTTTATAATTATATAAAAGTTACAGTTAATGGAAATAAAGTTACATATAAAGTTGTAAAAATAGATGTAAAAGAGCCAACTATTTTACAAAAAACTATTTTAGAATTAAAAAACATATTAAATATATAATCTATCTAAATATTTTTTAAATAACTTGCTATAATATCACAACTTTTACGGAGAAGATTTAATGTTACAAGAAGTCGTTAATTATTTAGTGCAAACAATAGGCTCGATGGGGTATATTGGGATATTTGCTTTAATGTTTTTAGAGAGTAGTTTTTTTCCATTTCCTAGCGAAGTTGTGATGATACCGGCAGGTTATTTGGCTTATAAGGGCGATATGAATTTAGCTTTAGTAATTATTGTAGGTATTTTAGGCAGTTTAAGTGGGGCTTGGTTTAACTATATTTTAGCTTCTAAATATGGGCGTAGATTTTTGCTTAAACTTATGAGCCATGAGAAGGTTGATAAATTAGAGAGCTTTTTTGAAAAGCATGGGCATATCTCTACCTTTACAGGTAGGCTAATTCCTGGTATCAGACAATATATTTCGTTTCCTGCAGGTCTTGCAAAAATGAATGCGATGAAGTTTACTATTTACACAGTATTAGGTGCTGGTATTTGGGTGCTGGTACTTACACTGCTTGGCTACTTTTTAGGAGCAAATCAAGAGTTAATTCATAAGTATCTCAAAGAAATAACTATAATTACGCTAATTTTAGTTACAATTCTGATTGTTTTTTATGCCATACGGTATAAAAAAGCAAAAAGCTTAAAGCTTAAAGCTTAAAGCTAGCAGGGTGGCTTCGCCTCTTTTATGAAAAAAGAAGAAATGCCTCTAGTTATTCCCAAGAAAGCGGAAATCTAAGGCTCAATTAGAGATAAGAGATTAGAAAAAGGAAGCAGCACATTTCGCTTTCAAAAACTGTAGATTCCTGCTTTCACAGGAATGACAAATTGCACAACATTACCGGCTTTTAGCTTTTGGCTTTAAGCTTTCAGCTTATAAACAGAAGGAATAAACATGAATATTATAGATAGCGTTATTTTAGGAATTGTAGAGGGTATTACAGAGTTTTTGCCAATATCTTCTACTGCACATATGATTATTACATCTAATCTTTTAGGTTTAAAACAGAGTGAATCTATGGTTGCATTTGAGGTGATTATCCAACTGGGTGCGACTTTGGCTATTATGCTAATTTATCTGAATAAACTCAATTTAAAAGAGATAGGGCTTTGGAAAAAAGTGATAGCTGCTTTCTTACCCCTAGCAGTTATTGGTTTTATTTTTAGACACCAAATTAAGGAGCTGTTTACTGTAACTACGTCGGCGTGGATGTTTATTATTGGTGGTGTTATATTTTTTATTGTAGAGTACTTTTACCAAAAGAAAAACGAAAAAGAGTTAATTACCAATGTCGAAGATGTAAGTATGAAACAAGCCCTAATAATAGGTTTTTCACAAGTATTTGCCCTAATACCAGGTACTAGCCGAAGTGGCTCTACAATAGTTGGCGGAATGCTTAGCGGACTTAGCAGAAAAACAGCAGCAGACTTTAGTTTTTTACTTGCAATTCCTACAATGCTAGCAGCAAGTGGATATGAGTTTTTAAAAAATATCCATACATTTACAACAATAAACGGTACAGTATTAGCAGTTGGCTTTGTAGTTAGTTTTGTGGTGGCATATATTACTGTAAAAGTATTTCTAAAGTTTGTAGAGCATTATTCACTAAATTGGTTTGGTGCTTATAGAATAATTTTTGGTATATTCTTGTTAATGTATTTAGTGTAGTGCACAGTGCCACGCTTCAATTTGAAGAGTTTCTACCTTTCAGTGTACTAAGGTAGCACACTCTACAAATTTTTAGGCTAATCTTCAAATCCTATCTGCTTTTTAAAATTAACTATGCAATCATTGCACTCTTTAACCTTATTTGTCTCTAAAATAATTTCAAGTTTTTTTCTATCCAAAACTTCTAGTTTATGGGCTTTTATTGATATGATTCCCTCTTTTTTGAACTTAGCTAAAATTCTTGAAAAAGTCTCTGGTGTCACATTTAATATAGAAGCTATTTCACTATTTTTAAGTCTCTGAAAAATAGACTCTTTACGTATAATTATATCTGCCACTTTTGCTTCTGAACTTAATACTGTCTCTTGATGAATAAGTGTAGATAATAGTGCAATTTTTCCAGTAAGAGAGCGAATAATTGCCTTTGCAAACTCTTTATGTGTTAATAAATCTTCAATTAAGCTAAATGGTAATAAGCCAATAACTCCATCTGTAACAAATTCACAAGTAGCAGGAAAGGCTTGATCTTCAAAATATATATACTCACCAATTAAGGAGGGGGCATTAAGTATATTTATATGTACTTGATTACCTTTAGGGGTAGTTTTATACATCTTTACACTACCTTCTAAAACTATATACATATACTTACTTCTATCACCCTCGAAAAAAACTATACTCCCTTTTGTATAATGTTTAGTAAAGAGTTTCTCTTTTATCATATTCTGGTAAGGCTTTGGTAAAGTAGCAAAAAATGGTATTTCATCTATATTATACATATACACCTCCCAAAAGTTGGTATATAGTATCACAATTTATCTAAAATTTGAAATTTTATATATAAATTGATATAAATCAATTTTTAAGTGTAACTTATAAGCACTTAAAAATAGACTTCTTTAAAAATTGTACATATAAGTAGTTCTACAAGCAGTCTAATCTTCCTTTTCAAACCAACTTAAATCATCTTTTAATTTAACAACTTCGCCAACAACAATTAGTGCAGGGGTTGGCAAATCTTTCGCTTTTTGCCAAATATCTTCTAGTGTGCCAATTACTGTTTTTTCATCGCTTGTTGTACCTTTACTAATTACAGCTATAGGAAAATCTTTTGGCTTGCCTATCTCTATAAGCTTTTTTGTAATTTTATCTAAATTATGCAATCCCATCAAAAATACGATTGTATCGTCTGTTTTAAAATTATCCCAAGGAATTTGAGACTGCTTTTTATCTGGTGCCTCATGCCCCGTAACAACCCTAAAAGATACAGTAACCCCTCTATGCGTTACTGGTATTCCAGCATACTGAGGTACTGCTATTGCAGAGGTAATACCTGGAATAAATTCAAATTTAATACCCTTAGATTTTAAATAAAGTGCCTCTTCGCCACCTCGTCCAAACACCAATGGGTCTCCACCTTTAAGTCTAACTACAGTTTCATATTTTAATGCTAATTGGTAAAGTAACTCATTTATCTCATCTTGTGGCAAAGAGTGGTGTGAGTCTGCTTTTCCTACATATATAAATTCACATCCATCTTTTGCCTCTTTTAGTATTTCTGGATTGGCTAATCTATCATAAACAATTACATCGGCTTTTTGTATAAGCCTATATGCCTTAAGCGTTAAAAGCTCTATATCACCAGGTCCGGCACCTGTTAAATATACTTTACCCATTGCTAATTTCCCCCTATGTAACACGATGGGTCTTGAGCCCAAAGGTCGTCATAAATTGCCCAAGCACGACTACGGCTACCGCCATTACATATATCCAAATAACGGCAATTCTCACACTTACCACCTAACTTTCTCGGATGTTCACGAAGCCTATTTAGCATATCTGTTTTTGCTTGCCAAATAGTGCTAAAATCTTCTTTAAAAATATTACCTATAGTGTATGGAAAGAATGGGTCTGGCTTTACATTACCTTCGCTATCAATATTTAGAAGCTTTCTTGCAGCACTATTTCCACCCCATGCTTTAAGTCTACTCTCCATCTCATCTGCATATTGTGGATACATTCTTTTAAACTTCTCTAAAAACATTATAGCATCCATCTCCATATTACCGGTAACAATCTCTATGTCTCTGCCCTCATCATAATACTCAAATGCTTTGTTTATTATATAATTTACCGCTTCGATTCTCTGCTCTTTGCTAATATCCATCTTCAAATTATCCAAGCCTCGCCCACTATAAACCAAATGCGAAATATATACTTTTGGAATATTCTCTTTTTCGGCTAAATCAAATATATACTCCAAATCAGGCAGTGTCTCTTTTGTTATTGTAAAGCGAATACCAACTTTGCTTATGCCATAGCTATTAAGCAGGCGAACCGACTTCATCGACTCTTCAAATGCACCTTTCAAGCCACGAAACTTATCGTGCGTCTCGGGGGAGCCATCTATACTTATACCAACATAGTTAAATGTCTCTAATATCTTTTGAGCATTACTACTTTTTACATAAAGCCCATTTGTAGAGAGATAAGTAATTATGCCAAGCTCCCTGCAAGTTGCAGCAATATCATAAATATCGGCTCTTGTAAGTGGTTCGCCTCCGCTAAATATTAGAAACTTTATACCATTTTCTTTTAACTTTGGCAGTGTATCTAAAATATCTTGGGTACTTAAAGTATCTTTAGAGTCAAGTGTAGCTTTAGAGTAGCAGTGTAGACATGAGAGGTTGCATCTATTTGTAAAGTTCCAAATAGCAATCGCTCCATCTAGCGAGCGACTAGGTTTCTCTTCTACTACCGATTTTAGTAAATTGCTTAATCGAAACATTATTTTGCCTTTGTATTATTGCTATCTGTTACATTAGTATCTGTAGAGTTGCTATCTTTTGGTTTATAACTTAAAATATATCGAGTAATTGCCTCTAACTCATCCTCTTTTAGCTTAAAAGCTGGCATCGCATTTCTCTTATACCCAAAAACTTTAGATACATCTTTTGGGTCAGCTATCATCGCTCTGATTTCACTGGCACTTCTTTTACTTGCAATTTGAGCAAATGGAGGAGCAAATGCAACAGCCGTTTGGTGATGACACCCCCAACAATAAGTTTCAAATACTTTTTTACCACTTACATCTGCTATAAGAATTGAGCCAAACACTATAAATACAATAACTTTTTTCATATGCCAACCTTTAATTAAAATTAATAGTATCACTATTTAAATAAATACTTATTGATTTAAAACAATTTTAGTAGAGTTTTTGCTCTAATTTCCTCACCATATAATGGCTTATATCGTAATGTTTCATCACTACTATTTACTATAAACAGAGTTGGAAAAACAGTTGTATAATACATCTCTATAGGATAGCTGTTTCTACCCTCAAAGAGTACAATAACTGGTACTGTTTTACTATTCACTTCTTTAATTACACTATCTTTAGAGAAACAAGTTTTTAAAATAGTTGTAGAGTTTTTATCTCTACTAACTACTAAAAGCAAAAGTGGCTTTTTAGCTACTTTAGCTTCTGCTAATGCCTTATTATAATCTCCAAACCAATGCAGATTTTCTGCAATAATAAACCCATTAAGTAGCAGTAGAAATAGTGCTACTTTTTTCATCTCTACTTTTTATCTTTACTTTTATATACAAATATTCCAGATGGTTTTTTAACTTGATAAATTTCTCGCTCTTTAAACCAATCTTTTGTATCTATTACATCTACTTCATTGGCTCCATTTACAGAGACATAAAGATTAGGGTATTCATTAGACCATCTGATATGTAGTACTTTACCTTTAAAGTGGAATGTTTTTATAACTTTAAGGCTTTTTGTATCTATTATTTGAACATAAGGAAAATCTTTTCCACTAAATGTTACAGCAATATATTTTTGGTCCGGACTTAAAGAGGTAAACACAGGTAAACCTTTTACCTCTATATTTTTCAAGAAGTTAAACTTTTTATCATAAACCATAACTTTATTATCACCAACTGCTGGAATAAAAGTTTTATCTCTACTTAGAGACCAAAATCCAAAATGTGGTATTTTTAAAACTGGTTTATTCCCATCACCCGTAACTGGAATTAATTTATATTTCATTTTATCCAAGTCTATAACACCAAAGCCTTTTGTTAAGAAAAATCCTACAATATAAGTTTTACCCTGAATCATTGCATCAAATGGCATTTTTCCAACCTTAAACTCTTTTTCTAAAACAAATTTAGGTTTTGCCTTGCCAAAGTTTACATCTTTATAAACACTAACTTTATCGTTATCCATTTGTGCAAAAATTAATTTATCTTTGTAAATTTTAATACCAACATTTTTAGAACCTGTTTTTATCTTTTGAATAGGTTTTAAATCTCTTGTTAAAATATCTACACTCTTATCATCATAGTTTGCAACTGCAACAAAATTTTTACCAACAACAAAGCCTATTGCAGATTTACTTGTTTTGTACTCTGCTAACTTTTTCTCTGTCTTTGGGTCAAACTTTACAATATAACCATCTCTACTAATTAAGTAACCATCATTTTTATAAAACTTAATTACTCCATGATTCATATTATGCATATGTTCCATATGCCGTTTTACCAAGCCATCTTCTATAACAGCTACCGATTGAGACTCTCTCTCTACCACAAAATACTTCTCTTTTGCACTAAGTGTAGTTGCAAAAAATGTTGAAACTACAAATAGTACTGATAATAAAAATTTCATACATATCCTTTAATTTTCTTATAACAATTATACTAAAACTTAGATTTACTTGGAGTTGATATTTATCAAATTAGATTAAGAATAATTTAATATACTCTTATAGTAACACTCTTTATAAGCATTGGCTCTAATAATTTTTTATTTTTTAAATTTATAGCTTTAGCACAATCACTTTTTGCTAACTGCACATATAGAGATATTTGCACTTTATCACCTTTTTTCAAAATAGGTATAGTGTAAGTTAAGGTCTTAATCTCTTTTGCATTTAAGTTATGCACACTGCCTTCAGTTGCGGTAGCTGGCACTACTATTTTTTTACCATTTCTCTTAAAACTATATGCAAAATATGCCTTTTTATCTTCACTTGGACTACTCTTATAATTTTGCCAAACAATTTTACCCCTCTGTTTTACTACAATTTTTAAAAATTTAGCTCTTGCTGGTTGTATAATTAAAGGGTGTGGCATTTTATTTATTAGTCTTACTTTTAACTCTTTGCCTTCAACTGTTGCATTTATATCTACACCTTTTTTTCTAAACTCAGCGTCGTGAATACCTAAAAACTTATGGCTAGCGTGATGTCCCCTAGCCTTTCTATCCATCTTTTCTGCACCACCGTCTACTTCTGGCATATGGCACTTTATGCACTCTAAAGAGTTTTGATTTTTCCCCATTGCTTTAAAAATTGTTACATTATTATCATTTAATTTATGTGAATGGCACCCCATACAAACCATTTTTCCATAAATAGGATTAGAGACAGAAGAGTGTTTATCGTTATGGTCTGGATTTGTTAATCTACCATAAAGAGTAGGCTTATAATTTTGAGCCTGTCTTGATTTTATATTAATATTAAATTTATGAGCCTTTTTAACATATGCGATAGTGTGACAAAAGTAACAAGATACTCCATCGGTTTGAGTTTTATTGTTTTTATTGGGTCTAGCTTTTCCTGTTACTAAATCTTGCAAATTATCAGCCATTGGCATATGGCATACTGCACATTCATACTTTTTTGTACTAGCAGCATTTGCTACTTTTCTATGTAACTCATCTGTAAAGTAACTTTTAGAGTGCATAGACTCTTCAAATTCATTATAAATAGTTTCATGGCACTCTTTGCAAGATTTGTTATCTAAATATTTAGGAAAGAGTAGAGATATTAAGAGTAAAAAAGAGTAAATTATTCGCATTAGCAAGTCCAATAGAGTAATTTATTTATGCTCCTAAAAGCATAAATAAATTACCCTCACCAAAAGGGGAGAGTAAAAATATTAAGCACCAGGAATATGTTGTCTATGCTCAACTGAGTAAGTAAATGTAGGTGTAGTTAAGTTTTCTATATACTTAATAAACTTACCTGTCTCAGAATCATAAATACCAATTCTTCCTGTTGTCCACTCTGAAATCATAGTCCACTTGCCATGGTTAGCAGGCTCTGCATGAAGTAATCTAGGTTGTACTGGATTTTTAACAACAGCTCCTAACTTAGTTGGTACTGGCATAATTTTCTCTTTACCAAATGCTTTTTCGTTTACAGGTACTGTTACATGTTGAGTTGCATCCCAAGTTTGTAATACTTTGCCTGTTTTAGCATCGATAAGTTTACCTTTTTTCTTACCAACTTCAATAATTCTATCTGTTTCTAAAGTCTCTTTATTAATTAAGTAAACTTTATTGTAGTTAGCTGGTTTACCAAGTACACAGTCAGCCCAAATCCATGGTGTATCTTCACCTGTACCTACGAATAGTCCACCACCAGCAGTTTTAATCTTTTTAACAACTTTCCAACCTGGAGATGTCCAAATTACAACTTGTCCAAAGTTCATACTCTGTGTTGCATTAAGTTGTTTACCCATCTTTTTATTATACCAAGAAGCACCTTGCCCTGGATGTGGCTTAGATTTTTTACCTGTAAATACCTTTGCAGCTAATTTCTTAGTTTTTAAATCCACAATACCCATTAAGTCACTTCCCTGAGATGCAACTTGTACATATCTTCCAAAGTCTTCACCTTTGTTTTCATTTTCAAATGCGTCGTGAAGAACTCTACCAATTTTTGGAATATCACCAACTATTGGGAAGTCAGGTTTAGAGTAATCTACAATATAAACATGTCCAGCATCTTTTAATGCAAATGAGAAATATGGACCATATGGTGTGTCTGCAATGTATGCAACACGACTAGGCTCTATTTGTCCATCCATATTAATTACACGACTTGTATCGTACGCTTTTAAAGGCTCTAATGTATGCGCATCACAAAGTACTGCACCACCTGGATTATAATCACCAGCCATTACATATTTACCATCTGGAGAAACCGCAAGACCACGAGACTCTTGACCAACTTGTGCCATTGCCAATGCTGGTTGCCCTGGAGCTCCAATATCAAACATTGTTAATCTTCCAGAACGGCTAATAGAGTAAGCATATCTAGGATTAGCTTTATTTGTTACAGTAACATGTACCGCAAATCCAGCTTTATGGCGGCTAAGAACTTTACCAGTAGTTGAATCGATAAAATCAACTAAAGATGCATCTCTCTCTGTTGCAAATGTAATATCTTTAACATTTTTAACTTGTGCACCTTTATATTTTAAAGTGCCATCTTTAGCAACTGGATATTTTTTTGCTAAAGCATCTACATCAGCAAGTTTAGTCCATGATTTTTTTACTTTTTTTAAGTCAAGTTTTAACTCAACTGTATTTTTCCAATCCATTAACCAATCTACCATACCAGTTGCATCATCTTTGCTAAACTTATCTTTCCATGCTGGCATAGCAGTATTTTCACGACCATTAAGAATTGTTTCTGCCAAAAATTCTCTATTCTTCTTTTTTAAAGCTTTTGGTCTTAAGTCTGCACCAACTCCACCTTGATGAATTGGTCCATGACATCCCTGACACTCTTTTTCATAAACTTTTGCAAAATTCATTTTAGATGTGCCAGCCATTGCTAAAGTAGCTACAAAACTTGTTGCTACTACCATATTTAGTAATCTTAAACTTTTCATTAATCCTCCTCTTTTAAATAAGATTAATTTATTATATAAATAAGTAACTTAAATTACAATAAATCGAACACCATTTTATCTATTTATCTTCTTGCTCTAATCTTTTTTTCTCTTTAAAGTACAACCAAATCATTGGTAATATGATTATTGTATGTAAAAAAAGAGTCAGAGTCAAAGGACCCTGATTCAACCAACCCCAAAAACTTGGATATACATCTGTAAATTTTTCAAAAAACATATAATCTCCTTATTGATTATTTTCTTTAGCTTCCTTAGGACCTATAGTTACGAGATCCCAAATTAAATAAACAAAACCTACAACCATAACTACACCCATAACTGTTCTCCAAGCCATAGCTTGTTTCATCCATGGAAGAGCTTGAGCTACAAAATATGCATCCCAACCAGCACCCAATTCTGCACGCTCAACTAATACTTGTTCGTAACCTGCTATTGTTAAAGCAACTGTCATTCCAAGCATTCCAAATACTATTAAAGTAATTGCCATTTTAGATTTAAATGTTGCTTTTAATCTCTCTATACCGTATGCTCTTTGAATTCCATAATACATCATACCAATAAGTATAGTTGCATATGCACCAAAGAACGCCAAGTGTCCGTGTGCCGCAGTAAACTGTGTACCATGTGTATAAATATTTACTTGTGGCAGTGTATGGAAGAATCCCCAAATACCAGCCCCCAAAAAGTTACCAAATGCATTTGTTACAAGCCACGCCATTGCAGGACCATTTTTAATTACAGGTTTCTCTCCATTTGCACCTTGCTCTTTACCCCAATCGTACAAGACATGAACAAACATTGCAACTAATGGAACTGGCTCTAGTGCAGAGAATAATGCTCCAATTTCCCACCAATATTCAGGTGTACCAATCCAGAAGTAGTGGTGCCCTAATCCTAAGATACCAGAACCAAATAGCATTAGAACCTCTATCCATAACCACATTTCAACAATTTCTCTTTTTGCATCAATAATTTTAATTAATGCATATGCTGCTAATGTACCTACAAATACTTCCCAAGTAGCTTCAACCCATAAGTGAATTACCCACCACCACCAGTATTGATCCATAGAGATATTATCTGTAAAGAACATACCTGCTAAGTATAAACCTGCTAGAGCCATTAAGTTAGCAACCATAACAGTCATAATACCTGTTCTTTGACCTTTCATATAGGTAAAGAAAACATTGTAATAGAAGATTAACACAACTACAACAATACCAATATCTGCCCATCTAGGTGCTTCAAGATATTCACGCCCTTCATTAATTAACCAAATACTACTCTCTTTACCAGGTCCTATTTGAATAAATATAAATACAAGTACAACTACTGTAACAGCTGCGGTTAATACCCAAAACGCTAATTTACCTAAGCCAATACCTACTGTTTCTATACCAGTTTCATCTGGTAACATAAGATATACAGAACCTATCATTGCATATAACATCCAAACAACTAATGCATTAATATGCACCATTCTAGCAACACTAAAATCAAATACTCCATATAAAAATGCTGGATACATAAATTGAATAGCTGCTATTAAGCCCATTAATAGTTGAGCACCAAATAAAATAATTGCCACCCTAAAGTACATCATTCCCAATTTTTGAGACTCATACTTTAAATGATTATTTTTAATACTAGTGAGCATAAGTACCTCCTGCTTTAAAATCACTTACAGTTTTAGAGAAGCCTCTAGGGAAACCGTTAGTATCTATTGAACTCATATGTTTCAAGAATGCCACTAAAGCTTGTGCCTCTTCTGCTGTAATTTTCAAGTTTGGCATACGACGCTCATGTGTCGGATACATCTCTGGATGCTGTAAAAATTTAGCCATAGCTTCTTCTCTTGTTTTAGCACCAATCATAGCTTGCATATCTTTCCATTTAGGGTCTAACCAAGCTTTAGTTAAATCTGGAGCATAATATGCACCATTTCCTAATAGTGTATGACAATCCATACAGTTTTTAGCTTGCTCTGTTAACTTACCTTTATGTAAAAGTGCAGCTGCCTCTTTTGGGCTCCACTCTTTACCAAAAAATAACTCTTTCTTACCAATTACTGGTACTTCATGCCCTCTTTTTTTACTGTATTTATAATCAATATGATGATTAATAACAGTTGGTGCGGGTACTCTTTTGCTACCCATTTTAATCTGTCTCATTGTATCGAATGTAAGCAAAATCAATAACACAACCGCAAACCCAGTTACCCAAGCTGCTGACTGACGCCAAAAGCGGATACTTGTCCATACTGAATGACTCTTTGCCATGCTTCCTCCTTGTTCTTTATACTTCGTTAATCTTTTTCATACCGGTTATCTATATCTGCAATAAAACGAAAATATAGATGTGGTATAAATAGATAAGCTATCATAGTAACAATCAAAACCTTTTCGGTAAAATTATTGCTATGAATCCTAACAGCCAATTCATACAGGCTATATGTCTGTAAAATCCAAAACGAGTAAGCAATATACAACCACTTCTTTGTAAGATATCCCATTTTAGCTAATGTAATCGACGCTGCATACATTACACCAAACACAAGTACCAAAGTTGCACTTATAAAAATTGGTAAAAACTCATTTGGTGCAAGTATTGGTCTTACATATAATGGTTCCATTATTTACTCCTGTTTTAAAATTACGTACCATAAGCACAAATATATTATGACACTTTAAGAAAGAAAATTAATTGATATGTATCAATTAAAATTAATATTGTTATAAATTTATTAGGAAAGAATAAGATAATGCCACAGATAGAGTATTTAAAATTTAATATGCAAGAGCTCTTATATACTCTTGCGTAACTTCAATTATTTAACTATACATCTAGCTAAAAAGAAGTCTCTTGTAAAATTAGGAGAGACAAAGTAGTCATTCTTTAAACTCCACTCTCCATTATCTTTAATAGTAACAAAATTTGCACCTTTTGTGTAAATTCTATTTTCACATAAAACCTCTTTGCCACTTTTAAAAGCAGTAGCTACATTTGCCATTCTTCTTTTAGTTATATAAAAATGTAAAGCAATCGCACAAATTAAAAAAAGCGAAACCCAAATAAGACCTTTTTTTAATGCACCCTTTCCCATAAATGGTCTAGTAGCAACAAATACAGTTATAACCAATATTACAAATGCAAAAAATATATATGCACCTTCTAATTTAAAAAACTCACTCATAAAAACTCCTATAATTACTATTTTTATAATAGTAACCAACAAACTGTACTTTTATATTGATTTTTATCAAGATATTTTTAATTAAAAAACTCTATACTTAATATTATATTTTATTTTAGGATTAATTATGAACAAATTTAGCAAATACTTACCAATAGCTCTTTTTTTAGCTTTTCTATTTATAGGTTTTACAACATTTTTAACAAGTCGTCCAACATACAAGAATGCAAGAGTTTACAAAATAGTAAAAGAGTACTCTCCATACTATATAGAAAAAACTCTAGCAGGACTTAGAATTAAAAGTAAAACAGATAAAAAATATAAAGAAGAACCAAGCAATGCTGAATTCTTTAAAAGATATGAGTATTTAGAAAAAACATGGGGACAAAAACATTTAAAACTAACAGCAAACACTTTGCACATTATAGATGGCAATAAAGATTTAAAGACGGTAGAGTTAAAAAACCAAGACGAAATAAACTTTGTAAAAAAATATTACGGAGTTAAATAGTGATAGATATAGTAGTAACGCTAGTATTCTCTATAGTAATGCTACTATTTATGGCATTTCCGGCTATTAAAATAGTAGAGTTCTTAGAGACAAAAATCAGCTTAAGTCAAAAGAGTAAAAACTTATTAATAATTACAATTACAATTCTACTCTCTTTAGCTATTGGACTGTTTTTAAAACTTTAGGGCACCTCCAACGCCATTAAGTTAAGGAATCTATATCGGTAAAATAGTATGTTGTAAAACTGTACCACAGCCGTCATTCTGAGTGGATGCGAAGAATCTACTTTAAGGCTGTAAAGCTAATAGTTTATCTCGGCTTTTTAAGTTAGATTCTTCGCATCCGCTCAGAATGACAGCAATAGTAAATATTTTCATCACTTCGGGCTTTGAACTCAAAGCCGAAAGCTTAAAACTAGCCACTTCTTCACTCCCACGAAAGTGGGCAATACCAATGAATTAAGAATTTTTTGGTGCGGTAAGAGTACCACACCCTACGCAAAATTTACTTTTTACTATAGGGTGCAGTGTCCTCACTGCACATTTAAAAGCTTAATTCATTGGCATTGCGAAAGTTGGAGTCCATGATTTCAACTACCTAAAAATTTTAAAAGTTCTTTTTGGGCAGTTTAAACTGTGGATTCCCGGTCAAGCCGGGAATGACGAGATGCTTTTCTCTATCGGCTTTTAGCTTTTGGCTTTAAGCTTTATGCATTTTATGGAATTAAAACTCTTAACTTAATAGTACTGTAGGGCACCTCTAATTAGCCAAAGCATCTTTCAAAATATTCTTTGCTAAAGTTGCTACTTTTTTACTCTTATCTTTAGTATATAGCTTCAAAGTATCGATATATCTAGTACTTAAATCTCTCTCCATTGCCCTTAATACCATTAACTTAAAGTAGTCTACATTGCCCTTTAGATACTCTAACGCTTTTTTATTAATATATGCAATCTTCTTTTCGCGAATGGCTTTATCCTCTTTTGATAAAAATTCATGCTCTATCTTTGTAAGTTTATTGTAATTTATCTCATATCTTTTGCTATCTATAGTAGCTACTTTATTATCATACGCTTTAGCCCAAATAGCTAGTAGATGCTCTAAACTGTAATACAGTTTTGTAGGTTTATCATAATACTCATAAATTGCCCCATCTTTACAGTTAATATATAGTTCATCTTCATCGTCTAACACTCCAATAGGCAAATACTTTTTATCAAAATCTCTACTTTTTTGAGAGATTTGTAAATATTTTTTAATCTCTTTATCACTATACAAATTTACATTACCTACAAATAAAACCCCATTATGCCACTTTAAAACTTTTTGCAAACTATCTGGAATTTTACAAGGGTAAGCAGATACTTTTAAATCACCTTTAATTGGTGTGTTTTGGGTAATATTATTCTCTTTAAAATAACCCTCTAAACTCTTAATAGAACTATCTATATCAAAGCTCTTGTTAGGAGGCACACTTATCTTATCGTACTTAAAAAGTTTAGCATAAAAATCGCTAATCTCTTTTCTCTCTGCCTTATTTAATTTACTGTATGGTGTGCTAAGAGTGGCTAAATAGTTTGTGCTTATAAACACTATTGGAGTTAAAAGCAGTAAGTAAAAGGCAAAAGCCAAAATAGTAAAAAACTTACCAGCCTTAGCAGTATTTAAAATAGATAGTGCCCGTTGTGCAACTGTAACTTTTGTATTTAAATCGTTGGCTTTAAACTCTTTATCTTCACACAAAACAGTAACAACGCCATCATGCGAAAGCATATTCTCTTTTTTTAATTTACTTAAAAGTTTGGAGACTTTATAACTCTGCCCAAGCCCTAATGCGATTATTACTACAAAAATAAATAGCAAAGCATCTCTAAATGCAATCATTGCCACAGTTAGAGCAAGAAGCCCAATTATATAAAAGTAAAATTGCACTTTTGGGTATCGTAAAAGCAGTAGTGTCTCTACAATTCTACCACCATCTAGTGGATATATAGGTAGCAAATTTAGATAATTTATAACTATAGAGATAAGTGCATACTCCATTGCAAAATGCCCATACTTTCCAAAGTGCCCAGCACTAAGCCACAAAACAATACCTATAATAATTCCAGGCAGTGGACCAGCCAGCAAAACTATAAACTCTTCATAAGCCTTTTTCTCTCTCTTCTGCCCAGTGGTAGCCGCGCCAAATGGTAAAAAGAAGATACTTGTATCACTATATCCAAAAAACCGCATAGCCAAAAAGTGCCCAAGTTCATGAACCAAAAGCACAATTATTAAATTTACAATATAGCTAAAAGTGCTACCCATAAGCATAAACAGAGAGATAAAAACAACTCCAGATATAAAAAAAGCAACCCAACTATTTGAGTTTTTTATTTTAGATTTATCAAAATTCTCCAACTGATTTAAAAGAGCATTTTTGCATCCAATCTCGCTACCATTAACCTTATCAACATTAGCACTACTTAAAATTTTTCTATACCTTCTGTAGCCACTTTGCAACTCTTTAACAAAGCTCCAAAGTTTTATAGATGGCTTGTATGTATAGTACTTATCTGTTAATTTTATATAACCTCTCTTCGCCTGCTCATCTATATTACTTTTATGAAAATAGTCTATAAAATCTACTACATCTTTTTTAGTAAATGGCTGGTTTATTATAACCTTTCCATCTTTTTGCATATGCTCTAAATGCTTACTATAAATATCTTTCCAATTAGCTAAATAGTCATCATAAACATAAAAATTATCAGAAAATGCAGGATAGTAAAACTTATGCCCATTCATACTCCAGCAAAGTGTTCCATCATCATAAAATGTATAGAAATTTATAGCTACAGGCTCTAAAGCATTTTTGTGAGGCTGAGTATTTAAAGTTGCAATCACGCCATTTTTTGGGTTATAGTAGATAAAACTATGAAAAAGCAAATCTTGACCAACTACTAAATTACTATATGTAACAATATAATCAAGCCTAAACCCCTGCTCGAAAAGATAATTTTCATATGGCGATATACTCTTTAATACCTTACTATCTACATCTTTTCTAGTAATAAAATCTACTGGAAAATCTGACAATACTTTAATTTTTAATAAACTTATAAAGCCAATAATTCTTGAGCCATAAAAAAGCAACAGAGCTACTACAATCCATATATAGATATTAGTCATAAATTCAAATCCACCACAATTTACTTAAAGTTACCAAAACTAAGCGGAGCCTTTAAATCTAATTTTCTAACCTCTCTAATTACGGCTTGTAAATCATCTAACTTCTTGCCACTTACACGCACTTCATCACCTTGAATAGATGGTGTTACTTTTAGCTTCATATCTTTAATAGCTTTTACAATCTTTTTAGCTTCATCTTTTTCAATACTATCTACAATTTTATAAGTAACTTTAACATTGCCACCACTAATGCCATCTTGCTTTATCTCTTCTAACGACTTTGGCGATAAATTTCGCTTTATCATCTTACTAATTACAATATCTTTTAGTGCATCAATCTTGCTATCGCTAGAGCTAGAGAGCGTTAAAACCTTAGCCTTATCATTAAGCTCAACCTCTACCATAACCCCTTTAAAATCAAAACGATTAGCCACCTCTTTCTTTACCTGCTCAATAGCATTCTTCATCTCCATAAAATCAAGCTTTGCAGTAATATCAAAATAGTGCTCTTTTACTTTTGCCATAATCTATGCCTTTTTTACTCAACAATCCTCATCATAGATACATTATCGCCAACTGCTTCTAACTCTTTAAGTTTTGCTATAGCTTTTATTATATCTGCCTCTTTGCAAATATGTGTTGTTAAAAGTAGTCTTACTCTGCTCTCCACATTTGAATCTTTTTGTAGTACAGAAGAGATAGATATTCCACAATCGCTAATTGCTGAAGTTACAGCTGCTAGCACACCTGGTTGGTCTATTACTTTTAGTTTTAAGTAGTATTTAGACTCTATATCTTTAGTATCTAGTAGTTTAAGTCCACTCTCTAAGCCTTTTTTGTAGCCTAGCATCGGACCTTTGTTTCCTCTTGCTATTTCTATTATATCGGCAATTACAGCACTTGCTGTTGCGTCTCCACCAGCTCCGGGACCATAGAACATAGTCTGCCCTACTCTATCGCCTACTACACTAACAGCATTCATAACACCATCTACTTTTGCTATCGGATGGCTTGCTTTTACCATTGCTGGGTGTACTCTAATCTCTGCACCATTTTCACCCTTTTTAGCGATTCCTAAAAGCTTAATTTCGTAACCAAACTCTTTTGCAAACTCTACATCGCTACTGCTAATGTTTTCGATACCCTCTATTAAAATATCTTCTGGTTTCGCATCGATTCCATAAGCGATAGAAGCTAAGATTAAAAGCTTGTGTGCAGCATCAAAACCACCTACATCAAAGGTTGGATCAGCTTCGGCGTAGCCTAACTCTTGTGCCTCTTTTAATACCTCATCATAACTTACACCCTCGTTTATCATCTTTGTTAGCATATAGTTGCAAGTTCCGTTTAATATACCTACAATACTTTCGATATGGTTAGCACTAAGTCCATTTCTAAGTGCTCCAATTATTGGTATTCCACCAGCTACACTAGCTTCGTAAAATAGTGGTAAATCGCCTGCAATCTCTTGCAATTCATATCGGTGATATGCGAGTAGTGCCTTATTTGCAGTAACTACACTCTTGCCATTTTTTAAAGCTTTTTTAACCAACTCATATGGCTCTTCTACACCACCCATAAGCTCTACTACTATATCTACTTCTGGGTCATTTACAACATCTAAAGGGTTATCGGTAAGCTTGATATTAACATCTCTTTTTTTATCTAAAGATTTAACAGCCCCAATAACTGGTACAATATCTACACCTGCTCTTGCACTTATTATGTCGCTATTTGCTTGCAATATATTAGCAACGCTTTGCCCAACAGTTCCAACGCCTATTATACCTATCTTTATCATTTGCTCTCCCCATCTTGCTTCTGCTTTTTTAACTCTGCTAAGTAGTGCTTTATATTTTTAGCCGCTTGTCGAATACGCTTTTCGTTTTCAATTAATGCAATTCTTACATACTCATCGCCATACTTACCAAAACCAATACCTGGACTAACAGCCACTTGTGCTTTTAAGAGTAAATCTTTAGAGAATTCTAAAGAGCCCATATCTCTTGCAATTTCTGGAATTTTAGCCCAAATAAACATACTAGAACTTGGCTTCCCAAGCTCCCAACCTGCATTTTTAAACGCCTCTATCATAACATCACGACGTTTTTTATATTTTGGAATTACAATTTCATCTACTAAATTTTCATACTCATCTAAAGCTACAGTAGCAGCTACTTGAATAGGTGTAAACATACCATAATCTAGCCACGATTTTATCTTTTGCAGTGCACCAACAAGCTTAGGATTACCTACAATAAAGCCAACTCTCCAACCTGCCATATTGTAACTTTTACTCAGAGTAAAGCTCTCTACCGCTACATCTTTTGCACCCTCTACTTGCAAAATAGATGGCGTTTTATATCCGTCAAATGTAATATCTGCATATGCAATATCACTAATTATATAAAATCTCTCGCGTTTTGCAATCTCTACTAAACGTTTATAAAAATCTAGTGTTACTGTCGCAGTAGTTGGGTTATGTGGAAAGTTCACAACCAAATATTTTGGCTTTGGCTGAGAGTTTTTAAGAGCATACTCTAAATCCTCTATAAACTTATCTTCATCTACTTCAAAGTTTTGCTCATTAAATGTTAGCTCCATCTTTTGCACATTTCCACCTGCTAAAATAAATGCATACGAGTGTATAGGATAAGTTGGGTCTGGCACAATCGCAGTATCTCCGGGGTTTGTAATAGCTTGTACTAAATGCACATACCCCTCTTTAGAACCCATTGTTGCCACAGCTTCTCTGTCTGGGTCTAACACAACATTATACTTTCGTAAATACCATTTGCAAATTGCAAGACGCAACTTATAGATACCCTTACTCGCACTATAACCGTGTGTATGTGGCTTTTGTGCAGACTCTATTAATTTATCTATAACCGGTTTAAATGCTGGTCCATCTGGGTTTCCCATAGAGAAATCTATAACATCAGCCCCCGCTCTTCTCTCTGCCATTTTCAGCTCATTTACCTGAGCAAAAACATACTTTGGCAATCTATCTATCTTATTAAATCTTATCTCGTCAAACATATTTTATCCTTAACTTACCAAGCTCTTCGTTTTGTGAGTTTTCTATACTCTCTTCTATCTAGTTGCTTTATTCCATCTTTATCTATTGTAAAGTAAACTTTACCTTTTTTTGCAAATCTTTTTATGCCACTATCTGTGGCTATTTCAAAGCCATTATGTCCTGTGACTATTGCAAATTTATCTTCACCTACATTTAAAGTAAATGGTTTTCTAATAGTTTTACTTACTCTTTTATGTGTTGTTAAATCATAAATCCCTAACCAGAGTCTTTTTGATTTTAAATTAATTGTAGCTTTTGTTATATTCCCAATACTGCTACTATTTGTTTCGCTATTCATATCTACTGTAGTGTTATCTTCACTACTATTTGTATCTAACTCATTAAGCAGCTTTTTTGCTTCACTATTATCAGATACACTACTCTCATCACTACTCTTTTCTTCTGTTGTATTCCCCTGATTAACCACAACAGTACTTTCATTAGCTTCTTTAGAAGAGTTTTTATCTTGATTTATAGTTGTAATATCAAACTTTTTTGCTTCTGTTTTACTTGCCTCTTGTGCAACTGTATTGTTCGAGGAATTAGCAGCTACATTTCCACTATCTTGTGAAATTGTCTCTTCTTTGCTATCGTTATTATCTTTTACTACACTATCTGTTTTGTTCTTATCACTAGAAACACTTAATATATGCTTAGCAGAATTCATGGTATCTTTAAACATTCCATTATCTTTTTCGTAAGCAGTTGTATTATTCTCTACAATATTTTGTTTTTTACTCTCTACAAAATAGTACCAACCTGCATATCCAACAGCACATAGAGATACTATAGTAATAAGATTACTCAAAAATCTATTTCCACTGCCACCAACAGTTGCAGCATCTACCATATCTATCGGACACTCTGGCTCTTTTACTAAATGCTCGTTAAAATAAGCATTGGCTTCTGCTTTTAAATCTGATAAATCAACACCAAATTCTCTCTCTATAATACTTATCAAACCATTAAGTTGTGGCTTTTTAAAATGTGCCCAATCTTTATCTTTTATCTTTTCTAAATTCTCTATTGTTATATTTGTTTTTTCTGATATAGTTTTTAATGAATACTCATTATCATTTAATAGCATAACTCATCCTATGTAAAAATATTGCCGCTGCTGCATTAACATTAAGAGAGTCAAAATCTCTTGACATCTCAATTTTATAAACCTCATCAAGCTTAGCTTTTGCTCTTTTTGAGATACCTCTATCTTCGCTTCCTAAAACCAAAACCCTTCTTTGTGAAAACTGGGCATCTTGCAAGGGTTTTCCATCTAAATCTGCACCATATATTTTAAAACCAATTTGCGACAGCTCATTAAAAAGGTCTAATATATTATTTTGAATTATTGGCATCATATCTAGTGCTGCTCCAGAGCTAGTTCGAACAATGGCGGGGATATTCAACTGCCTTACACCTGTGGCGACTACCGCATCTACACCCAAAGCGTAAGCACTTCTAATAATTGCTCCAATATTCCCAACATCCGTTAAACCATCTAAAACAAGTATATAATCGCTATTTTTTACACTCTCTACACTTGGAGCTTCTGGCTCTTGCATCTCTATTAAAATACCCTGATGGTTACCATTTTTCGCCATCTTCTGAGCCCACTTGTTTTCGATTGTTTTTATCTTTGAACCGTACTGTTTTAATATATCTTTAGGTAAAATAGAGAGTTTATTAAGATATATCGTCTCTATTTTAGAACTATGCTTGGTCAATGCATATAGACATGTCTGTTTTCCATAAATAATCATAAAAGATTTTACCCTTTTTTAGCTAAATTCTTAGCCAAATATTTAAAATAATTTTACTTAGGTCATGACTATAAGCGAAGCTACTTTGTTAGCTCTACGCTCTAAGCCCTAAGCTCTTAGCTCTTAATTTGTAGTTCTTCGTAGCACTCTTTTACACTTTTGCCTGTTAGCTTGGCTAAAAGTTTGGCTTTTGGTTTTGGTGGCATATCTAAGTTTTGTATATCGTGCAGACTTAAAGTTTTATTATCACTCTGCACACCCTCTATTACAACTGCCCACTCGCCTTTTGTAGAGTCGCTTTGTAGTTTCTCTAGTAACTCTTTAGCCCTCATTTTATAAAACTTTTGATGCTTTTTTGTCAGCTCTTTTGCGGCAAAAAGTTCTCTATTCTCATCTATTGCACAAATTTGCTCAACTAGCTTTACAATTCTATGTGGTGCCTCATAAATTATTGTATCTAGCCCATTAGCTAACACTTTAGCTAACTCTTCACTTCGCTCTTTACCTTTGTTTGGTAAAAAACCATAAAAGTAAAACTTACCACTCTTAAAGCCACTTGCTGCATATATTAGCGGTGCTACACTAGCCCCTGGCAAGACATCGTACTCTATACCCTCGTTTTGACAATACTCTACTAGCAACTGTCCAGGGTCAGAAATTACAGGCATACCTGCATCGCTCATATATATAACATTTAAGCTCTTTAGTTTCTCACCAATTTGCCCTAACCTCTCTTTACCATTATGTTCATGAAAAGAGACTATATCTACATTTGGCAAGTTAAGATTTAATCTATCTTGGTATATCTTTAGAAGCTGTTTTGTTACACGAGTATCTTCGCATAAAATTAGTTCACTATTTTGAATTAACTCTAGTGTTCTAAGCGTTGTATCGTTTATGTTTCCAATGGGTGTGGGGATTAAAGTAAGCATATTAAAAAGCTCTAAGCACTAAGCTTCAAGCACTAAGCTCAAAAAGGGCAAAGCCCTTTTTGTTAAGAAAGTTTATATTTTTTCTTAAATTTGTCAATACGTCCAGCTGTATCAACAACTTTTTCAGAACCTGTAAAGAATGGGTGACACTCGTTACAAATATCTATTGACATCTCTGGCTTGATAGTTTGAATTACAAACTTGTTACCACAAGCACAAGTAACATTACAATCCATATACTCTGGATGAATATCTTTTCTCATTGTTTCCCTTTCGAAGTTAAATCCACTGCAACGCCCGATGCGAGACAGCAAGATTTATTGCGTAAAAATTGAGTGCAATTATAGGTAAATTAGTTTAAATTTTGGTTAATTTTAAGTGCAATTAGCTACAATAATATAAAATTAACAACAAGGATAGACAATGTACTACATAATTACATCAGTAAAAACATTTTTCAATAAAGCTTCGTCTATCCTCCTGCTCTGTGCGTAAACTCTTTTACGACCCTAAAAACAGCTATTCTAAAACAAAATATTTAACACAATAAGGTATAACAAAATGAGCAAAGAACAAATTATAATTTTCGATACAACTTTAAGAGATGGCGAGCAGAGCCCAGGTGCTTCTATGAATACAAAAGAGAAAATCCAAATTGCAACACAGTTAGAGCGTTTGGGTGTAGATGTAATCGAAGCAGGATTTGCAGCAGCAAGCCCAGGAGATTTTGATGCAATCAACAAAATTGCACAAGTGGTAAAAAACTCTACTGTATGTTCACTTGCAAGAGCGTTAGAGCGAGACATTACAGAGGCAGCAAAAGCAATAGAGCCTGCTCCACGCAAAAGAATACACACATTCATAGCAACAAGCCCAATACATATGGAGTACAAATTAAAAATGACTCCAGAGCAAGTTATTAAAAAAGCAGTAGAGGCGGTAACTTTAGCAAAAAGTTTTGTGCAAGATGTAGAGTTTAGTTGCGAAGATGCAGGACGAAGCGATATAGGATTTTTAAAAGAGATAAGCGACGCAGTTATCGAAGCAGGAGCTGGCACTATAAACTTGCCAGATACTGTAGGTATTAGAATGCCAAACGAGATAAAAGATATGATAAGCCAAATGCACGCACACATTGGAAATAGAGCTATTATCTCAGTACACAACCACAACGATTTAGGCTTGGCAGTTGCCAACTCTTTAGCAGCAATCGAAGGCGGTGCTAGACAGGTAGAGTGCACAATCAACGGCTTAGGAGAGCGTGCAGGAAATGCAGCTTTAGAAGAGATAGTAATGGCATTAAAAGTGCGTCAAGATTTATTTAACAATGTAGAGACAAAAATAAACACTAAAGAGATATACCCATCTAGCCGTATGATTGCAAGCATAACAGGCATAGAGCCACAACCAAACAAAGCAATAGTTGGGCGTAACGCATTTGCACACGAGAGTGGAATCCACCAAGATGGCGTATTAAAAAATAAGCAAACTTACGAAATATTCTCGCCAGAAGAGATTGGCTTAAACAAAGATGATACTTTAGTTTTAGGCAAACACTCAGGTCGTGCAGCATTTAACGATAAGTTAGAGAAGTTAGGCTTTAAGTTAAACGAAGAGGAGTTAAATGCAACATTTATCCGCTTTAAAGAGTTAGCCGATAAGAAAAAAGATATTTATGACGACGACTTAAGAGCTTTAGTTACAAGCAATATGACATCGGTAGAGAACGCTTACGAATTAGTAGCCTTGCAGTTAATGGACTCAACAGGTGGTGTACCAAGTGCTGCGGTAACTATTAAAACGCCAGAGGGCACAGAGATTACAGATGCAGGCATTGGCGATGGCACAATAGATGCAGTATTTAAAACAATCGACCGCATTACAGGGCACAGTGGCAGACTAATGGATTATAAAGTAAAATCTGTATCTAAAGGCAAAGACGCCCTAGCAAGCGTAACGGTACAAGTTAGCTTCAACCAAGACGAGCCAGCAGTAATAGGACACGGCTTAAGCATAGACACAATGCTATCAAGTGCCAGAGCCTACTTAGGAGCACTAAACAGCTACCAATCAATGAAAGGTATGCTAAAAAAACTTAGTAGCAAACCTTCTGAAAAGATATAAAGATAAGGGCAGGCATTTGCCCTATCAATTAATAACTTAAGTTAATAAACTAAATCTACCCATATAAAACTACTTATTTCCCATTAAAATAAAATTGTGACATCATTATATGTTATCATATCTAAGTGGCATACCACACTATTAGAGGAGGAAAACATAATGAGAAATACAATGTTAGCACTTAGTGCTGTGTTATTATTAGGATGCGGAGGAAGTGGTGATAATTCACAATTAAATAGTCCCACTCAATTACTTAGTAAAGAGATTAGGTATGATGACAACGGAAATATATTTGAAACTATTACTTACACATATGATAATAAAAATCGTCTATCTTCTTCAAGTGCAAAAGGGGATCAAATTGATGAAACTTGTACATATAAAAGTAATAATAAAAATTTACTTATTAGCGAAAATTGTATAGACCAAGGAGAGAAAAGAGATACAAAATATATCTATCTAAACGGTAAGTTATCAAGACTTGATACATACATAGGCGGAGTATTAAGATATAGAGAAAATGTAACCGCATGGAGTGGCAATAAACCAAAGGTTGTTAAATTTTTATCATATGATAGTAACAATAATGAAGAATTAATACGCCAGCAAACTCTTACATATACAGGAAAAATCCTACACATATAGAAGAGACTTATGCAAATAGTATCCATATTACATATGATAGAAAGTATGATAACTATAAAACACCCTACAATAATCATATAGCTTTTGGCTCATCTATTTATTGGAATGCTAGTGAAAATAATGTTATTGAAGAGAAAACAACAGATGTTAATGGTGTAACAATTTTAACAGAACATAAAATTACATACAACAGTAACAATTTTCCAACTAAAATTATATATAATAAAACGGGACTGAATAATAATGGTCAAAAAGTAGGATTTACTGAAAGTAAATATACCAAATATGAGTATAAAAATGCAAAATAACTAAATATACTCTTATCTCGTTTATAAAATATACTAAACAAAAAAATTTCCCTCATTCCAATCATCTCCGATTGGAATGCATATATACTCATATTTTGCTTAAGTATATACTCCCATTTAGGATTGGGGAAAGAAATATTTAATGGTACCTCCAATGCCATTAATATTCTACTTGAGACACATCAATATTATATACTATAATTTTTAATATAATATCTCAAAAAGGTACTAAATGTTTAAAATTTTATTAACTCTAACTACTCTTATTGGCTTTTTAATCTCTGCTAGCAGTCACACTTGTAAAGCTTGTCATCCTACAATTTATAAAGAGTATAGAAGCTCTATTCATGCTAACTCTTCTATATATAATGATAAAATATTTAATGCAGTGTGGAGTAAGCACCCACTAAAAAAAGAGGGGAAGTTTAAGTGTGCAAAGTGCCATACTCCTAACGATAAAGCACTAATAGCAGGTAAATCTAAACTTCAACCTAACAACATCCAAAAGAGCGAACCAATCTCGTGCCAAAATTGCCACCAGATTAAAGATATTCATAAAGGTAAATTTACTAATGAAAATATATATTTAAAAAAGGATAAATATTTTTACAGTGCAAACCCTGATAAAAAAGGGCAAAAGGTAGTTTTTAAAAAAACAAGTAGTCTATTTGGATTACTAGAGAGCACTACCGGTTCACCCTATCACGATATAGATTACTCTAACGAAAACTACTATAATGGTAACTCTTGCTTAGGTTGCCACTCTCACAAAAAGATAAAAAATGGTTTTGAAGTCTGCTCTTTAGAAGTGAAAAAGAGTAAACATTCTAAAAAAACCTGTACGACTTGTCATATGCCAAAAACATTAGGCTCTTTTGTAAATTTAAAGAATAGTAAAACACACTCCAACCATGCAATTACCTTAAGAGGTGATGCCTATAAAGAGTTAGCTAAATATATAGATTTAAATATTAGTAAAAATAATAATAATAATAGTGCAATAATAACAGTTAAAAACCAAGCCAACCACGCCCTATTTGTGCACCCATTGCGTCTAGGGCAATTAAGAATTAGCATAAATGGAAAAGTAGTAAAAACTATAAACTTCCACAGAGTAATAGGAAAAGATGGTAAGCCTTCTATGCCTTGGCTTGCAAATAGTGTACTAAAAGATACAACAATTAAAGCTTTTGAAAGAAAAACTTTTAAAATAGCACTCAAGCAAGGGGAGAAAGTAGATGTTACACTCGGGTACTATTTGGTAAATCCAAAAGCCGCTAAAAAGTTAGGAATAAAAGATAAAACCCTAAGAGAGTTCAGAGTTTTAAAGAGTATTGAAGAGTAGCAGAGTAATTATACTCTACTCTCCATATACGGCTTAAGAACTTCTGGAATGTCTATACTTCCATCTTCGTTTTGATAGTTTTCCATAATTGCTATTAGTGTTCTTCCAACTGCTAAAGCTGAACCATTTAATGTATTTGCTAATTTATTTTTCTTACCATCTTTATAGCGAATTTTTGCTCGTCTTGCTTGGAAGTCACGAGTATTACTTACCGAACTTATTTCGCGGTATTTGTTCTGTCCTGGTAGCCACACTTCTAAGTCTATTGTCCTTGCTGCACTAAAGCCTAAGTCTCCACCACAAAGCTCTACTAAGCGGTGAGGAAGCCCTAAAGCAGTTAAAATATCTGAAGCGTTTTGCACCATCTTCTCGAATACCTCTTCGCTCTGCTCTGGTATAGTAATTGCTACCATCTCTACTTTATCAAATTGGTGCTGGCGGATAATTCCTCTTGTATCTCGCCCCGCACTTCCTGCCTCTTTTCTAAAGCATGGGGTGTATGCTGTCATTAGTAACGGAAGTTCACTCTCTGCTAAGATTTCATCGTTAAACATATTTGTTAGTGGCACTTCTGCTGTTGGAATTAAGTACAAATCTTCGCCATCTATTTTAAACAAGTCATCTTCGAATTTTGGCAACTGCCCTGTTCCTTGTAGCATTTTAGAGTTGCTTAAAACCGGTGGGCATACTTCGTTAAAGCCATTTTTTGTATTAAAGTCTAAGAAAAAGTTAATAAGTGCTCTCTCTATTTTTGCAGCGTCATTTCTTAAAATTGCGAAACGGCTTTTTGCTAATTTTACGCCACGCTCAAAATCTATCCAGCCATTTTTGTCTGCTAAATCCCAATGCTCTTTTGGTGTAAAGCTAAACTCTTTTGGAGTTAAAACCTTTTTTATCTCTACATTGTCATCTTCGCTCTTACCCTCTGGCACAACATCGTCTGGAAAGTTTGGAATATTTAAAGCCTTTTGCTCTAACTCTTTTTCTAACTTGTCTGCTATGTTAGATAATTTATTTGCTTGCTCTTTTAAATCGTCTAACTTTGCTTTTAACTCTGCGACATCTTTACCTTGTGCTTTATATGCACCAAACTCTTTAGATAAGCTCTTTTGCTCTGCTCTTACATTTTCAAACTCTGCTTTTGCCTCTTTTAACTTGGCAAAAAGTTCTTTTAAATCATCTAAAAGTGCACTATCTACACCTTTTTTTGCTAATTTTGTTGCTGCTTCGTCAAAGTTTTTCTCTATGTATTTTAAATCTATCATTTGTTGTTCCTAAGGAAGGATGAAGGGTGAAGGGTGAAGGGTGAAGAATAACTAAAGCCACCTTCTACCTTCTACCTTCTACCTTCTACCTAAAAAATTAATAAAATTATATATAAAATATGATAAGAAGAGGATAGAACTCAGGCGATGCCTGAGCAATTTTTAGTATTTATAGTTAAGACCCATTGTTATACCAGAAGTATGACCAATATTATCATCTGAAGATAAGTTATATTTGTAACCTAAATCAAAATCTATATTTTGTGCTACATTCATAGTTGCACCAAGTTGAGCACCATAAGTTAAACTTTTGCTATTTCCACTATTTGGTGTGTCAAATGAAAGCAGACCAGCATTTAACCCTGCATATGGGCGAATACCATATGTATCTATCATTAAATTATCCATACCTAAGAAGAAATAGTCTAACTGTAAAAGACCTCTTGTATAAGAATTAGAGTCGCCACTATTAGAGAATCTTTCCAATACTGCCATCGTTCTCCAATCTATATTTTGAGCACCAAATCTTAAACCATAAGATATGCCACTTGCACTAACACCCTCTGCATCTGAAGCTAAAACTCCATTTAACTCTATACCGACAAATGGACCTTCTAATCCACTACCGCCAGTAGTTGCTACAGGTGTAGAAGTTGCTGGTACTGTCGTTTTCATACTATCACCTGCATCATCTAAGCCTGCACTTAATGTACTGTTTGAATTCTGTGCACTTTGCTGAACACTTGTTAATGTGTTATGCGAATCTACCGCTAGTGTACCATCAATGTTCTCTGCCATAAGATTTAGAGAAAGTAATAAAGCTATTGAGGTAGTAGTTACTAATGTTTTCATTTTAAACCCCTTTTAATATTTGTTAATGTTAAACATAGAATAACATATCTAATATTAATTAATCTTAAAAAATATAAAAAAAGAGTATATTATTAAAAAAATTGTTAAAATTATCGATTTTAGGGTGATTTTAAGAAGAAATGGTAGCAAGGGGGGAACTTGAATCCCCGACCTCCGGCTTATGAGACCAGCGCTCTAACCAGCTGAGCTACCTTGCCACTAAGTAATTGTGAGCGAAATATTAACCAATTAAACATTAAACTAATATTAAATTAAAAATAAATTAACCATTTTTTGTAGTTGATTTTTGTATATCATATTAGTTTAGTCTACTAGACTAAAGATTATTTAGTTTTTAATGGAAAATCTATTGACATTTGTTAAAAAACTTACTATAATAGCGACACAAAAATTTATGGTAAGGAGAAAGAAAATGAACTTTCAACCATTAGCTAATAGAGTATTAGTAGAAAGAGAAGAAGAGGTAACAACAACTGCAAGTGGAATTATTATTCCAGATAATGCAAAAGAGAAGCCTCTACAAGGTAAAGCTTTAGCAGTTGGTCCAGATGCGGCTGACGAAGGAATTAGTGAAGGTGATACAGTAGTATTTGGTAAATACTCTGGAAGCGAAATCACACTAGATGGTAAAGAGTATTTAATTTTAACAAGCGATGACATTTTAGGATTATTAAAATAAGGTAGTTTATTTCTTGGAATCGCTCGCACTATTTTATGCGACTAAAGTTTGCGTTTCCAAAAAAAGATATAAAACAATATATATAGTATAAGGAGAAAGAGATGGCAAAAGAGATATTCTTTAGCGATGCAGCAAGAAATGGTTTATATACAGGTGTTAAGAAGTTAGCAGACACTGTAAAAGTTACAATGGGTCCAAGAGGTAGAAATGTACTTATTCAAAAGAGTTTTGGTGCTCCAAGTATTACAAAAGATGGTGTATCAGTAGCAAGAGAGATTGAACTAGATGATACACTAGAGAATATGGGTGCACAACTTGTAAAAGAGGTTGCAAGCAATACAGCAGACGAAGCTGGTGATGGAACAACAACTGCAACAGTTTTAGCACACTCTATCTTTAAAGAGGGTCTTAAAAATATTACAGCAGGTGCAAACCCAATCGAAGTAAAAAGAGGTATGGATAAAGCTGCTCTTGCAATTACCCAAGAGCTTAAAGCAAGTGCAAAAGAGGTAAAAGATAAAAAAGAGATTGCACAAGTAGCAACAATTTCTGCAAACTCAGATGAGAAAATCGGTAACTTAATTGCAGAAGCGATGGAAAAAGTTGGTAAAGATGGTGTTATCACTGTTGAGGAAGCTAAAGGAATCAATGACGAATTAGAAGTTGTAGAGGGTATGCAGTTTGACAGAGGATACTTAAGTCCATACTTTGTAACAAATAGCGAAAAGATGACAACTGAGTTAGATAATCCTCTAATTTTAATTACAGATTCTAAAATTAGCTCTTTAAAAGATTTAATTCACCTATTAGAGCAGACTCAACAAACTAGCCGTCCGCTATTAATTATTGCAGACGATGTAGAGGGTGAAGCATTAGCAACACTTGTTCTTAACAGATTAAAAGGTATTTTAAATATCGCAGCTGTTAAAGCCCCTGGATTTGGTGATAGAAAAAAAGAGATGTTAAAAGATATAGCTATCTTAACAGGTGGTACAGTAATTACTGAAGAGTTAGGCTTATCTTTAGATAAAGCAGAACTTGACCAATTAGGACAAGCAGCAAGAGTTGTAATCGATAAAGATAGTACAACTATTGTAGATGGTAAAGGTGATAAAGAGGCTGTAGAGGCTAGAGTTAAAGAGATTAAAGCACATATCGAAAATACAACTAGCGAATACGATAAAGAGAAACTACAAGAGCGTTTAGCAAAACTTAGCGGTGGTGTTGCAGTTATTAAAGTAGGTGCTGCTACAGAGACAGAGATGAAAGAGAAAAAAGATAGAGTAGACGATGCTCTAAGTGCAACAAAAGCAGCAGTAGATGAAGGTATAGTAATCGGCGGTGGTGCAGCACTTGTAAAAGCTGGCGAAAAGGTAACTATCGAACTAGAGGGCGACGAAAAAATCGGTGCAGAGATAATTTTAAGAGCAATTAAAGCACCAATTAAACAAATTGCAGAAAATGCAGGTTTCGACGCTGGCGTTGTAGCAGACAGAGTAAGCCACAGCGAAAATGAGAGCGAAGGATTTAATGCAGCAACTGGCGAGTATGTAGATATGTTCGAAGCTGGAATTATCGACCCACTAAAAGTTGAAAGAGTAGCTCTACAAAACGCAACAAGCGTTGCAAGCTTACTATTAACAACAGAAGCAACAGTAAGCGAAGTAAAAGAAGACAACATAAACCAAGCACCAATGGCACCAGATATGGGTGGTATGGGCGGAATGGGAATGATGTAATTTAAGTTACATCCCTCATAATTTCTTCTCCTAATACAAGCAGACACTTTAGTCTGCTTGCACTTTAATACCTATACCATTAAAAGCAAATATCTAAAACCAAATATCGCATTAGAAATTAACAACCTTTATCAAATCATTTGGATTAAAGGCACTTCTAAACTCTCTTCAGAATTAATTCAGTATTAATATCATATAATTGATTTATATCAATAATAACTTTATATAATAGATGTAGAATATGGGAGTATATAGTAATTCCATCTTTAGAGTGTTTAATAAAAGCACTCTAAAGATGGAACAAGTTAATGTTCCATCGAAGTGTTATTTAAGTTTATATACTGGATTAGCACCAACTTACCAGTATATAGGTGGCATTTAATGGTTTTCTTTAAAAACCACAAGAAATTGTATCTTAGAAGTATTAAAAAAATGTTAATACTGTTACAAATATCTTGCACGCACTATATAAAGTTGTAAGTTTTAATCCAAATATTATATTAGAATCAACAAAGATTTGGCAAATGATTTTGTTAAAGATTATTAACTTCTAATATACAATTATGGTTAAATTTAAAGACACTTCTACTTTAAACAAATTTTTTCATTGACCTCATCATAACGATAATTAACAATACTACCGCTTATTATAAGCTCAATAGCCTCTTCTATTACATTCAAAGGGGCAATAAACCACTCTCTTGGTTTATATATTTTTCCCTCGTTATCAATAATATCTATATCAAGGCGAGTATTACTAAAAAAACGATGTATCAACTGTTCTAGCTTATGAGGATTAACATTATAAACTTCATAAACCGATACTATTTTAACATCCGCCATTAAATAAGTTGGGTCTTGTTTAGCATTTTTAATTCTTGTCTCAACTGCTGTTGTTGAAAATCCTATTTTGTATAAATTCTTTTTTGTAACAATTCTATCATCGATACTTAAAGATTTTAATATATAAATATATCCATTTTGTGTATCTTCACTACTAATTGGACTCAATTTGTCAAGCACTCTATCTTCGTGCTCACTTACAAAATACCCATCTTCATACAAACCTTTTCCTAGTGAGCGAAGTAGCATATTTGAGTATGTTCCATTCTCAAATATAGTAGTAGTTCTAGCATCTAGTTTATAATTTTTGTCTTTCTTTGGGTTAATAATATCTTCTAAATATACCAAAACCCCTTTAAGCACAAAAAAAGCACCTTTTTCAAACTGCTTTTCATTAAATTTAGCAAGCTTTCTTTTACCATTTTTTAAATCTCTCTGACATTGTGCAAACATCTCTTCGTATTTTTTAAAATCCTCAAGTTTTTTTCTTCTCGCTACAAAGTCAGCCTCGGCTCTCTCTTTTTCTATTTTAGGAACATTCTTTAGTGTAAAAATATCCTCTTCATCTTCTTTATCAAAAATACCAAAAACATCACTATTTAAAATATCATCAATAGAGTCTATTTTATCCACACTCAAAAGATTATATCTATCATATTTTTTAAGAGCCTGAATCTTTTTAGAATTATCTCGCAACCCTTTAAGTCGCGAGTATAGTTTTCTCTCATTCATATCGGTACTTTTTTTAGGTTCGCAACTATTTTTCTCGTAAAAGTCATTAATCTCTTTAAAAGAGGCTATCAATCTATCATCAGCGGTTACTACTGAATTTTTAGCTTTTATTTCCAATATTCCCAAAGTATCACTGTTGAATATATCGTTAAGAATTGTCTCTTTATCCATTATCAGCTCTTTTTCTTTTTTCTTCTTTTAAATAGATAATACACTCAGCCATTCTTCTCTCTTTAGCATCGGCAGAATTCAAATCTGGCTCTTTGCCAAACTCTTTTACAAATTCTTGAATTTTTGACCATAAAATCTTAGCCTCTTCAAAATCCATCTTAATTCTTGTAGCCTCTATAGACTCTTGAATAAGCTTAAGCACACCCGTAGTCACTTGTTTAGACAAAATCTCAAATGCCTGCTGAAAAGGGTTAATACTCTTAATTAAGTCGATATTTAAATCATCCAAATTAATAAATTTATCAGCCATTCTTATAAATTTTTTATCACCATTAGTCTCTATAGTAGCATTTCTAATAACCCTATCTATCACAACATATTGACTTAACTCTTTAACTTCATTCTCATCTAAATCAGGATACTTAATCTTAATTATCTTAGGTATCAAAACTTCATTTATAACCTCTGGTTCAATATTGCCCGGCATCGCTTTTAGCATTTGAGGGTCTTGTAGTATAGTCGCTTTTAAATCGTTTAAGTCGCTCTCGATAATATCATTCACTTTTTTGCTAGTAGGCTTTTTAAATCCTCTTATTTTCAACTCACCTTTTTTAGCTACTTCGTCATCATTATCAAATCGTGGTTTAAATTTAAAGCTAGGTGCAAGAACTTGCTCCATTAAAAGCGACGAAGTAATAGCTTTTAGCATATTGTTTACAGACAACTTAACTTCATCATTATCGGCATCAGGCTGGGCTATAAGGTTTGTAAACTGTGCCGTTGTCTTATTCTCGCTATCTCTCGTAGCACGACCAATAATCTGTATAATTTCAGTAAGTGAGCCTCTATACCCAACAGTTAAAGCGTGTTCACAATATGGCCAGTCAAACCCCTCTTTGGCTTTACCAAGAGCAATAATAAGATCCATATCGTCTATACCCTTATGAGTATTAAGATAGTGGTCAATTTTTGCTCTTGATTTTTCATCATCCTCAACCAAATCAGCTACTTTTATCAATTTACCATCTTTGTGTCGTTTTACAATAATAACTCCATCATCCGTAACCTCCTCTACCTCTCCAATAATGTCAATAATTGTATTAACCTCTTGATATTTATCTTTTGTAGATTCTGTAGCGTTTACATTTGGAATATGCAAAATAGTCTTTTTATCTGTATCTAATACTTCATCTAATGCACTTGTATATTTACCCTGATAAAAGTGATACCCAATACCAAGCGACTTTAAATACTCATACCCATTTAATTGCTCGTAGTAATTATAAGTAACCTTTGTAAATTTTGCTTCATCTTCTGGCAAAAGCACAGGCACACTGTCACCCCTAAAGTAAGAACCTGTCATCGCTACTATATGACAATTTGAATTTTCAATTAAACTTCTTAATACTTCGCCAAGTCTATTCTCTCCATCCGCCGATACATGATGAAACTCATCTATCGCCAACAGCGTATCATTAAACTTAGATTCACTCAACTGCTCAAATGCAAATCTTAGCGTAGAATGGGTACAGATTAATATCTTCTCATCACTATCTAAAAACTCTTTAAAAATATCAACAGTTCTTCTGTTATTTTTTGCCATACAGAGGTTATATCTCTCTTCTACCTCCCAATTAGCAAAAAATCCAAACTGTTTTAAATTGGTACTACCAAACGAACTACCAATAGATTTCTCAGGAACAGCTACAATCACTTTTTTAATACCTTGATTTACAAGCTTATCAAGTGCAATAAACATCAATGCCCTAGACTTTCCAGAAGCCGGTGGTGCTTTAATCAACAAATACTTAGCATCTCTCTGCTCATAAGCTTTAGCTTGCATTTCTCGCATACCTAGCTCATTAATCATTTTACTCTTTCCTGTCTGTTCGTAAGTTACTTCTACTAAATTTGGCATATTACTCCTTTACTTCCCAGTACCCTTTTCTGGCACTTCCAACTCTTATAAGTTTATTGTTGCTTTTCAAATTTGCTATCTGCTTTTCAATAGCTCTAGTTGTTAAATTTAAGATTTCTGCTAACTCTTTTATCGTTGCTTTTGGATTCTCTTTTAGATACTCTAAAATTTTATCTTCCGTATTTACCGAACTTTTAACCGAACTCTTTACCGAACTTTTAATACTTTGTAAGATAACTTCAAGCATAAACTCTATAAATGGTGTACTTTCACCTAGACTACCTGAAAGCTCAAGCATTTTATCCTACATTCCCGAAACACCTAACGATACCAAGCAACTAATTCCCTAAAATATACCATTTTATTGCTAAGTTTAGTTAAATATTCAGTAATCTTTAACTCGTTATGTGTTATAATATCCTAACGAT
>JALVTE010000034.1 GCA_027024155.1 Campylobacteraceae bacterium | reverse complement strand
ATTAGACTTTAGCTTAGATGGTGAAAAAAGAAGCTTTGTAAAGCTAGATTTACTATACAAAGCTAATCCAATTAGTGGAAATATTCAAAGTGCTATGATAGAGTTAGCCGCTCAAAATCTAGCAGTTGCCGATGGAACTTTTGAGGTACAATTAGATAGCACAATGGCAACAGCAGTAAATCCATTTGCAATGATAGCCTTAGATATGCTAAAAGCAAAAGGCTTTGCAACAGTTAAAAATGGTGTTTACCACTTAAAAGGCGAGCTAAAGGGTGGAAAAATTGTAATAAATGGCAAAGCTTATACCCTACAAGAGCTTAGCCGAGCACTATTTTAAATAGACACCCTGTAGGGGTAACCCTTGTGGTTACCCAAAATAAAAATAGCCAAGAAACTTCTTAAAAAATGGAAATAAGGGTAGCCACAAGGGCTACCCCTCATTGCCATTAAGTTAAGGATTTTATATCGGTAAAATGGTATGCTATAAAATAATGCCATCGCCGTCATTCTGAGCAGATGCGAAGAATCTAGTTTAAACGGCTGTAAAGCTAAGAGTCTATACCGGCTTTTTGAGTTAGATTCTTCGCTTCACTCAGAATGACGGCGATTGTAAACTTTAATTTTACTATAATTTATGGGAGTAAATTCCTTAACTTAATGGCATTGGGGCTACCCCTACACTGTTTTAAACAACTCTACAACTCTTTAAAAGGTAAAAAATGTGCTCAATTTTTGGAAGCATAGAAACTGTTGATAATGCATTGGAAGCTTTTAATACTCTAGCCCATAGGGGTGAAGATAGCTCTAAATATCTACAAACGAAAAACTACTTTTTTGGAAGCCACCGTCTAAGTATAGAGAGTATCGGCAAAGAGCAGAACCAACCACTACAAAGTGGTGATTATATAGCACTTTTTAATGGAGAGATATATAACTACAGAGAGTTAATTACAAAGTATAATTTAAATGCAAATGATGAGATAGAGACAGTACTAGAGCTATTTAAAATTTATAAAACTGGCTTTGTAGATATGCTTCGCGGAATGTTTGCTATAGCTATATTTAACACAGCAACTAAAGAGCTTTGGCTATTTCGTGACTTAATTGGTAAAAAGCCTCTCTACTGGGCACAACAAGAAAATAGATTCTACTTTGCAAGCGAAGCAAAAGCTCTACACTATCTGCTTGGTTTTAATTTAAACAGACGAAATATTCACAACTTTTTGGGCTTTGGTGCGACTATTAGCCCAAATACATTAGATAGAAATATTTTTAAACTGCCACCAGCTTCAAGCCTCTATTTTAATGGTAGCGAAACAAAAATAGAGTGCTACGAAGAGTTACTTAGCCAAAAGGTAGAGTACAACACACTACTTCAAGCTAGCCAAGCTTTAGAGAGTAGTTTAAGTAGTGCTGTAGATATGCGTATTCCAAATGGTGTTAAGTGGGGAGTTCTTTTAAGTGGAGGGCTAGACTCTTCACTTGTATCGGCACTTGCTTCTAAAAATGCTAAAGAGCCGATAAATCTATTTAGCATCGGTTATGAGGGTTACGAAAAGTATGATGAGCGAAGGTATGCAAAAGAGGTTGCCAAGCACCTAAATGCAAACTTTTACAGCTTTAACTTTGCAAAAGCTGACTTTTTTAACACACTCGAAGAGATGTTAAAATTTATAGATGACCCAATAGGTGACCCTGCACAAATTCCACTCTACTTCTTAATTAAAAAGGCTAAAGAGAGTGGTATGAAAGTACTACTAAGTGGCGATGGAAGCGACGAGCTATTTTTAGGCTACCGAGTCTATAAAGAGTATTTAATGATGGAGCAGGTAGCAAATATGCCATACGCAAACTGGCTAAAAAATCATCTAAAATCTAACTTTAGCCAAAACAAAGAGTGGGAGTGGTACAAACGAGCACTGAACAAAGAGCCAATATTTAGAAGCACAGCCGAAATATACACCGACAGGCAACTAAATATGCTACTAAGATTGCAGGAGAGAGATGGTAAAAATTTTGAGTCTCTTCAAGAGTACTACAAGAGATTTAAAAGCAGTGGCAGAGATATTATAGATTGGTACAGTTACTGCGATATAAAAGTAAATTTAGCCGAATACTTTTTAGTAAAGATAGATAGAGTAAGTATGGCTTTAGGGGTAGAGGTGCGAAGCCCATTTATAGATAAAGAGGTGGTACAAACCGCCTTTAAAACCGATTCAAACATTCGCTTTAACCCAGACAATGTAAAAGAGATTGTAAAAGAGGTAGCCAAAAAATACTTGCCACAAAGCACAATTACACGAAAGAAAAAGGGCTTAAGCTACCCATTTATAGAGTGGATTT
>JALVTE010000033.1 GCA_027024155.1 Campylobacteraceae bacterium | reverse complement strand
GGATACTACTCAATATTCGGAGCAGCAGGAGCTAGAACAGAGATTCCAGGATGTTCACTATGTATGGGTAACCAAGCATCTGTTGATGAGGGTGCATATGTATTCTCTACAAGCACAAGAAACTTCGATAACAGACTTGGTAAAAACTCTCAAGTATATTTAGGTTCTGCAGAGTTAGCAGCAGTTGTTGCACTAAAAGGTAGAATCCCAACTGCCGAAGAGTATATGGAGATAGTAACATCTAAAATCAAGCCAGAGAAGTTTGATGATGTTTACAGATACCTAAACTTCAATAAAGTATCTAAAGAAGATTTAGAAGCTATGGTTAGCTAATTACTAGCTAACTAGAGATTAAATGCTAGAGTCTAGCCCATAGCGTGCGGTACCCTTACCGCACAAAACTATCAACTATCAACTATTAACTATTAACTATAAACCATCAACCAGAAAACATTATGCTATAATTCAAATAACATAATAAAGGCACTAAATAAATGTTTCTACACATAGATATAGACTGTTTTTTCATCTCAGCCGAAAGAAGCATAAACCCAAAACTTTTAAATCGCCCTGCAGCAGTTGGTAGTAGAAGCAATTTAGAAATTTTTAGTAAAAACAGACGCAATATAAAACTTATAGATATAAATAGCGGTGCATTTGTTACACCAGTTTTTCATAGCGACTTTAATAGAACATTCGAAAACTACTTTATTGACAAAATAGATAACAGAGATAAAATCAGAGGTATAATAACAACATCTAGCTACGAAGCAAGGGCATATGGCATAAAAACAGGTATGCCTATAGCCCAAGCCCTAAAACTATGTCCAGATATGATTGTAGTGCCTTCAAACTATCCTCTCTATCATAAACTCTCAAAATCTATCTACATATATTTAAAGAGAAAAATCCCGCAATTAGAGCAGTATAGTATAGACGAATTCTTCGGCTCAGTAGATGGCTGGATAGACGAAGCAAATATAGAAGAGTTTGCAAAAGAGATAAAGCAAGAGCTATACGATAAATTCAAAATCCCAGTATCAATAGGTATAGCAAATGCAAAATATATTGCTAAACTAGCAACAAACGAAGCAAAACCCTTTGGCGTATGCTATGTAAAAAACCACCACGAATTTATAAAAAACATCCCCATAGAAAAATTCGCAGGCATAGGCAAAGGCTTTAGCAAAAAACTACACGCATACGGAATAAAAACGCTAGGCGACATTTGCAAAAACAGAGAACTCTTATACCGATGGAAACTACCAGGAATAGAACTATACAACAGAGTCTGCACCCAAAACAGCGGAGAGATAGCCAAAAAAGAACCAAAAAAATCCATAGGCTTAAGCCGAACATTCGACACAATACACGACCACAACGAAATAAAACGCCGAGTAATAATAATGGCAAGACACATAGCCTATATGGTAAACAAAGCCCAAGTAAACCCCATAAGATTCGAGCTAAAAATAAATTATGCCGACGGAAGCAAACAAAAAGCTGGAGTAAAAACCGACAGAACCTTCAGCGAACAACTACTAAAAGAGTCACTAACCCAACTTCTAAAAGAGACATGGCAAGAAAACCGAGGTGCAATTAAACTAAGAGTATCAGTATCCAACTTCAGCAACAACAAAAAACAAACCCTATCCCTAATGGATATAGACAAAGACTTAAAACAACAAAAACTAGACACCGCAATATCCAAACTAAGAAGCAATTTCGGAATTGATATATTGAAAAATGGGAATGAGATATAATACTTTCCCAAAAGTACCTCTTTTAGCTTAAAGTTACCTCCAGTAAGTTAAGAACACAAAGCTAAAAACCTGCCACCAAATCATTATTAGAAAAACGGAAATCCACAATTTAAACGACATAAAATTATACCATTGCCGTCATTCTGAACTAATGTGAAGAATCTAGTCCAAAGGGCTGTAAAGCCAAAAGTTGATCTCAGTAAATTGAGTTAGATTCTTCGTTTCAGTCATATTAACAACTACGGCAAACTTTAAGTTTATTGCATATTATAGAACTAAATGGCTTAACTTAATGGCACTGAAGAGTACAAGAATCCCCACTTTAACTCACAATTTTATACCAAACACCACTTATAAAAAGGCACAATATCAACTTTTATTCCATCAATATCAAAACTATCTTCCAAATCAGCAGTAACTATTACACCCCTATTTTGCCCAAATGCACTGCAGGCATTAAGTAAGCCTTTTAACCTACATTCCCGAAACACCTAACGATACCAAGCAACTAATTCCCTAAAATATACCATTTTATTGCTAAGTTTAGTTAAATATTCAGTAATCTTTAACTCGTTATGTGTTATAATATCCTAACGA
>JALVTE010000032.1 GCA_027024155.1 Campylobacteraceae bacterium | reverse complement strand
TCATAAACATTCATAATTGCACCGCCAGGATAGCCAAATACATACTTGGCACCCTCTGCAATAATGGCTTCGCAAACCATTTGTGCTCCGCTTATTTTCATAAAATACTCCAAAATTTATAGTTTTAAAGGCGATTATAGCAAAAAAAAGTTATGTTTTATTGTATAATTTCTTTTATTTTGTAAAAAAGAGGATTAAAATGAGATATATCTTACTACTATTAATACCACTTATATTTTCAGCTTGCGGTAAAGAAGATATAGAGAGAACAAAAGAGTTAAATAGAAATAATAAACTTTTGAATACAAGAAGCATAAAAGCAAAAGAGAACAGCTCTTCACAAAAAGAGAATTTAGCCAAAATGGAAGATGAGACCAAAATAAAATTGGCACAAATTAATTTAGAAAATGCAGAAAAATTAGAGAAAATAAAGGCACAAAAAGAGCAAAAAATAAAAGAGTTAGAGTTGGCTAAAGCAAAAGAGCTTGAGGTTCAAAAGACAAAGCAAAAAATTATAGAAGCAAACAATTCTCTTGAATTGGCTAAAATTAATAGTAAAACAGTAGTAGCAGTTAAAGAGAAAGAGACAAATATGTATAAGGTATTTGCTATTATATTACTATTTATAGTTTTTATTTGGTTAGTTATTCGATACTTACATGGGGTTTCAAAAAGAAAACATGAAGCATTAATAAAAGAGCAAGAGTTAAATTACGAAGCTTATGTAACTGAGAGTAAATTAAAACATGAAAATATATCTAAAATGTTAGAGATAATAAGTGATGAAAAGAGTGACCCAGCAGTAAAAAAAGAGATAACTAAAATTTTAACACATAATAAGAACAATTTAATTGAGCATAAAAAGAAATAACATAAATAATATATATCAAAATAGTCAAGAAAATTCATAACTATAAGTAAAGCTTATATTAAGTTATTAAAGAGTAGAATTCGGCATCAAAGATAAAAAAGGTTCAAAATGTCGATTTTCCCAAAAAATGCAATAAGTGGAGTTGTTTTTGTAGCAATTTTCGCAACAGCTGCAACGTATATTAGTAGTATAGGATTTATAAAACATTTAGGTTTATCTCCATTAGTTATTGGAATTGTTCTTGGTATTGTATATGCTAACTCTTTGCATGCAAAAGCACCAGAGCATTTACAAAGTGGTATAACATTTTCTGCAAAAAAGATACTTAGATTTGCTATTGTTCTGTATGGTTTTAGATTAACATTTCAAGATATAGCAGATGTAGGTTTGCAAGGTTTTTTAGTCTCTTTAACTATGCTTACAACAACTATGATAATTGGTAGTTTTGCTGGTATGAAACTATTTAAAATGGATAGAGATACATCTATATTAACAGCAGCTGGTGCATCTGTTTGTGGTGCAGCAGCAGTTTTGGCAACAGAGCCAGTACTTAAAGCCGAAGATTATAAAACTGCTGTTGCTGTATCTATGGTTGTTCTATTTGGAACAGTATCTATGTTTTTATATCCTATAATGTATGAAGGGTTTATAAAAGATGCTGTAGGTTTTTTACATATGAGTCCAAAAGTATTTGGTATGTATGTTGGAGGTACAATTCATGAAGTTGCACAAGTAGTTGCTGTACCTGCTTCTATACCACACGCAAGTGCAGAGATGGCGCACACAGCCGTGATTGTTAAAATGACAAGAGTTATTTTAATTGCACCTATGCTTATTGTTTTAGGTTTAATTTTAGCATATAGCTCTAAAGAGAGTAGGGGAGGTAGAGTAAAACTTGTTATACCTTGGTTTGCTGTCTATTTTATAGCTGTAGCTGGTTTTAACTCTTTAAATTTAATTCCCAAAAATATTGTTAATTATATAAATATATTCGATACTTTTCTTTTAACAATGGCTATGACGGCTTTAGGTATGGGTACAATATTCTCTAAATTTAAAGGAGTAGGAGCTAATGCCTTTTATACAGCATTAACAATGTTTATATGGTTAGTATTTGGTGGATTCATTATTACAAAAGCTATAAATTCTCTCTTTTAAACTAAACCCGAATTATACATTTGTTTAAAATTGTTATAATTCGGGTTAAATAGACTTCTTGCAAAACTTTGATATAGTTTACTTATGATTTTTACAAGTAAATACTTTGTTGTTTGGTTTAATTCTTCATTTTCTTAAATAGTAATAATTTACATATAACTTATTATATATAAATTTCAAATTGACATATTATGGAATATCCTTTCTAAATAATGAAATAATTATACAAATAATTAACTTCAGTTATTAATATAATTTAAGAAGGATTTAAGATGTCAGTAAAAAATATCTATTTAAAAAAAGGTTTAATTTTAGCAATAATTTGTAATATGTGGCTATATGCTGCTCCTTCAAGAAATCAATCGGGAACAGCGAGTATAGGCGATTATGTCTGGCTTGATAAAAATGCTAATGGTATTCAAGATACTGGAGAAGAGGGAATAGAAAATGTTAAAGTACATCTGTATAAAGATGGTCAAGATACAGGTAAATCTACTTTAACAGATAGTAATGGTAAATATTTATTTAATAATTTAGAAGCTGGGAATTATCAAATAAAAGTTGAACCAACAGATACATATCCATATTTTTCACCACAAAATCAAGGTAATGATGATAGTAAAGATAGTGACATAGATACAAATAGTGGCTTAAGTGATGAGGTTACTTTATCTGATGGTGATTATTGTGATAATGTAGATGCAGGTTTAAATTGTGGATGTAGTTCTATCTCTGTTCAAAAATATACAAATGATAATGATGCAGACGAAGGAATGGGTCCATTAATAGAAGTTGGTTCAAGTGTAACTTGGGAATATATTGTTAAAAATACAGGAAGTTTAAAGTTAAGTGATATTGTAGTAAAAGATGACAAAGAGGGAACTATTTGTGAAGGCTTTAGCTTAGAAGCCGGTGAGACTAAAAAGTGTACAAAAACATCTACTGCAAAAGATGGGCAGTATGAAAATTTAGCGACTGTTGAGGGAGTAAATACAAAAGGTGACACAGTAAAAGATAATGACCCTAGCCATTATTATGGTTATCAAGGTGCTTGTATTGGAGATTATGTATGGTTTGATGAAAATAATAATGGAATACAAGATAATAACGAGAGTGGCTTAGAAGGTGTTCAGGTTGAGATAAGTGATGCGAATGGAAATACGGTAAAAGATATTAATGGAAATATTATAAATCCAGTAAACTCAAATTCTAAGGGAGAGTATATATTCTGTAATTTAAAAGCTGGTAATTATGTTGTTAAAGTAAATCCACCTAGTGACTATTCTGTATCTCCAAAAGATCAAGGAACTAATGATAGTGAAGATAGCGATATAGATCCAACTACTCATAAAAGTGATGTAATAACTATAAATGATGGAGATATAGAGAGTAATTGGGATGCTGGGCTTTATAAATATAGTTCTTGTATCTCCATTCAAAAATATACAAATGGGGAAGATGCAGATGAAGGTACTGGTCCATTAGTTACTGTTGGCTCAACTATTACTTGGAAATATGTTGTAAAAAATGGTGGTAATGTTAAATTAAATAATGTCATTGTAAAAGATAATATAGAAGGAACAATATGCTCTGGATTTAGTCTTAAAGCAGGAGAGACAAAAGTTTGTACAAAAACAGGTACAGCGACAGAGGGACAATATGAAAATATAGCAACTGTAGAAGCTATTAATACTAAAGGAGCTAAAGTTACAGATACAGACCCTTCTCACTATTATGGAAAGGAACTCTCTTGTTTGGGTGATTTTATTTGGTTAGATAAAAATGCAAACGGTATTCAAGATAGTACAGAAGTAGGAGTAGAAGGTGTAAAAGTAGAATTATTAGATGAAAATGGAAATCAAGCAAAAGATTTTTATGGTAATACTGTAGCACCTTATATAACTGGAAACGATGGAAAATATACTTTTTGTAAATTAGATGCTGGTAAATACATTATAAAAATTACACCACCAAATGGTTATGTTATTTCTCCAAAAAATCAAGGAAATGATGATGAAAAAGATAGTGATATAGATTCTAATACAAGTAAAAGTCAAGTTATTACATTATCAAGCAATAGTAATGATATGACATGGGATGCTGGATTGTATAAACCCGCTTGTATCGGAGATTTTGTATGGTTAGACTATAATGGAAATGGTATACAAGATAGTAATAATAAAGAAGTCGGAATAAATGGAGCTGTAGTTACATTAATGGATTCACAAGGAAATAATGTGACAGATATTAATGGAAAATTAATTACTTCTCAAACAACTGGAGATGATGGTAAATATATGTTCTGTAATTTAAAACCTGGAACTTATAAAGTAAAAATGTTTAAAGATGATTCACTCTATTATGTTACTTTTAAACATAGAGGTGATAATAGAGCAAAAGATAGTGATATAAATAAAAATAATTATACTACAGACCCTATTACTGTAACAAGTGGTGAGATTTATAAAGATTTAGATGGTGGATATTTTAAATGTGGTTCATTAATTGGCATTTATTCAGTGTTAAATAATGGTAAGAATATAGGTTCTAAAAATGGAAAAGTTTTAAATGATTTACAAGTAACTATTTATGATGACAAAGGAGATATTGTTGATGAAGTTAAAACTGATAAGCAAGGTAAATTTAGTGTAGAAAAGTTATTGCCAGGAAAATATAAAGTAGTTTTCCAAAAACCAGATGGAATGAAGTTTACAAAAGATAAAACAGTTTATATTCAAGTAAAAGCTGGAGATAAAAATATTAAAGTAGAAAATATAGTTGTACCTGAAAATATGAGTGATGATGATGTAAACAAAGCATTGAAAAATAGTAATAATTCAAGTGTTGGCAATAATGTAAAAAAATCATCTATGACAGCTCTTGCACCTGTTGCAATGTTTATAATGTTATTATCTACATTTATATTAGCTAAAACTAGAGATTAATATATATAGAGCTTTTAATAGCTCTATATATAAAATTTACTTACTCTAATTAAGAAAGGTTGAGTTTATAAAAATAGATACATTCACTATGTCTTATCAAGTGACTAATTGGTCATAGTTAGTTACTTGTTGTGAATGTATCTATTTTTATAAATTTTTAACTCCTTTATCTTGCTATTAAAAAAATAATGATAAAATAATAATAAAATCCTCATAAAGATATAAATATGATTTTAATGATAGATAATTACGATAGTTTTACATACAATATTGTGCAATACTGCAAAGAGTTGGGTGCAGATTTAAAAGTTATAAGAAATGATGAATTGACTATAGATGAGATTAAAGCTTTAAATCCAGATAAAATTATACTATCTCCTGGTCCTTCAACACCAAATGAAGCAGGAGTAACTTTAGATGTAATTAATGAGTTTAAAGATACTACTCCACTGTTTGGTGTATGTTTAGGACATCAATCGATTGCACAAGTATTTGGAGCTAATATTGTAAGAGCAAAGAATATGATGCACGGTAAGACATCTAAAGTTGAGATAACTGGTCAAACACCTATATTTAAAGATGTTACACCTGAGTTTACAGCTACGAGATATCACTCTTTAGTAGTAGAAAAAGATAGTGTAACTGAAAATATTGAAGTAACTGCTTATAGTAAAGATGATAATGAAATTATGGCATTACAAATTAAAGATAAACCAATTTATGGAGTTCAATTCCATCCAGAATCTATAAAAAGTGATTTTGGACATAAGATATTAGATAATTTCTTAAAATTGTAATGAATAGTTGCAAAATAGATAATAGAAAATTTTTATATATACTGTTTATCTATTTTGTAGTAGTTGCATGGATATTATCTACTACTCCCTTAACTCCACAAGAAGCAGATGTTTTATATAATAAACATATATTTCTATCAACACTCTTGGTGAAAATAGCTTCAGAAATTAATAAAGATATTATCATATTAAGGTTACCATTCTTATTAACTTCTATTTTCTCACTTTATCTATTTTCTAAAATATTAAATAATTATTTTAGTGAATATCAATATCGAAATTTGACATTGTTAATGTATATATTAATTCCTGGCGTATTTTTATCTTTTGTTATTGTAAATTATGCAACTATAACTATATTTTTAACACTTCTTTTTATATATGCCTATAAACAAGGGAATAAAATATTACAAAGTATAGTTTTAGTGTTACTTTTATTCACAAATACGGCACAGTTTTCATTCTATTTAGCATTAATTATCTATTCTTTTAGAAAAAAAGATTGGTATTTAGCTTCAATTTCAGCAATTTTGTTTCTTACCTCAAGTATAGTTGTGTCATCATATCCTATTGATGGTGTGCCGAAGGGACATCTTGTTGCTCTTTTTGGGATATATAGTGTTACTTTATCACCATTGTTATTTATTGTTATTATATATGGACTATATAGAGGTGCAATAAAAGGAAATCAAGATTTAATTTGGCATATATCAATAACAGCATTTATTATCTCTATTCTGCTATCTATTCGCCAACATATTAAGGTTATAGATTTTACACCATATATAATTATATCACTACCTATAGTTGTTAAACAATTTTATAATAGCATTTCAGTAAGATTAAAACAGTTTAGAAAGCTTTATCTACAAGTTTGTATATCTGTATTAATAGTGCTACTTTTAGAGACACTATTAATAGTTTTAAGCTATCCAATTTATAAATATAGTGGCAAAGAGCTCTATTTTATAGATAAAAATATATATAGAATACCTCTTAGTGTAGAGAAAATGAAAAAAAACAGAATAAATTGTTTAAAAACAATTAAAAAAAGAGATTTAAATCTATATAGATACTACAATATTACAAGTTGTCAATAAAGTTTGTTTCTAAAATACACAAAATAATTATTAATCATATAACTTTTAAATATCTCTAATTCTTTAAATAATTCTAATGATAAAATTCACTAATAATCTTAAGAAGGAGAGTTTTATGGCTCAAAAAGCGATAAGAGAGTACGATGGAAAGTCAATTTTTGCAAAACATTGGAATGAATACTTTGATGGTTTCCACTATGGATTCAAATCAGTATTAGTTACCAGTGGAGATGAATTAAGAGAGAAAGCGAAAGAGCACGGTTTTGAGTGGTTAAATCAGGAGCCACTTGTTGCTAAACCAGATATGCTATTTGGTAAAAGAGGTAAAAACGATTTAGTACTGTTTAAAGTTGAAAAACCAGGTGATGTAACATTAGAAGATGCAGCTAAGTGGATTGATGAAAAACAGTCTCACGAAGTAACACTACTATCTGGACAAAAAGGGCACTTAACTCACTTTATTGTTGAGCCATTTACTCCACATACACAAGAGCAAGAGTATTATATCTCTGCTACAACTGTTGGTGAAGATGATGTTCTTTATATGTCTGCAGAAGGTGGTATGGAAGTAGAAGAGGGTTGGGATGAGAAAGTAAATGAAGTTCATATTCCAATTAATATGCCAGATGCAGATATGGAAAAAGCAGTAAAAGCACATATTCCAGCTGATATTCCAGAAGAGAATAAAGCAGCATTTGCTTCATTTGCAATTCAATTCTTTAAATTCTATAGAGATATGAACTTTGCATACCTAGAGATTAACCCAATCGTTATGTTAGATAATGGCGAAATGGCAATATTAGATTTAGTTGCAAGATTAGATGATACTGCTGGATTTATGATGAAAGACGCATGGGGCGATATAGAATTCCCAACAGCATTTGGTATGGAAGATATGACACCAGAGGAGAAAGCTATTGCAGAGGCAGATAGTAAATCTGGAGCTTCTTTAAAATTAACTATTCTTAATCCACAAGGTCGTATCTGGACTATGGTTGCTGGTGGTGGTGCGTCTGTTGTTTATGCAGATACTATTGCAGATTTCGCAGGTGTAGAAGATTTGGCAAACTATGGAGAGTATTCAGGAGGTCCAACAACTGGCGAAACTAAATTTTATGCAGAGACTATCTTTGATTTAATGACAAGATATAAAGACCCAAGAGGAAAAGTTTTAATTATCGGTGGTGCTATTGCAAACTTTACAGATGTTGCAAAAACATTTACAGGTATTATCCAAGCTATGGAAGAGTGGGCAGAGAAGTTAAAAGAGCACAACACTAAAATCTATGTAAGACGTGGAGGGCCAAACTACGAAAAGGGTCTTAAGGATATTAAAGAAGCGGCTGAGAGATTAGGACTTGACATAGAGGTTTATGGACCAGAGACACATGTTACAGACATTGTTAGAATGGCATTAGAGAAGTAAGGGCAGGGAGAATCAGATGAATAAATTATATACAAAAGATACACAAGCAATTTTTTGGAATAACAACAAAACAGCAATTCAGCGTATGCTAGATTACGACTACACTATCGGTAGAGATAAACCTTCGGTAGCTGGTATAGTTGCACCAACTAGTGCTAATAAATTCGAGAAGTTCTTCTATGGACCAGACGAAATTATGGTTCCTCTTTATAAATCTACTGCAGATGCAGTAGCAGAGCAACCACAAGCAGATGTACTACTGAACTTTGGCTCATTTAGAACAGCTTATGATGTAACTATGGAAGCACTTGCAATGGATGGGCAATTCTCATCTATTATGATTACAGCAGAGGGTATTCCAGAGAGATTAGCAAGAAAAATGAACCAAGAGGCAAGAGATAAGGGCGTAACAATTATTGGGCCAGCGACAGTTGGTGCTATTGCTCCAGGTGCATTTAAAATCGCTAACATTGGTGGTACTATCGAAAATATTGTAAGATCTAAGCTTCATAGACCAGGTAGTTGTGGTCTTGTAACTAGATCTGGTGGTCTATTTAACGAATTAAGTAACATTATTGCTATTAATGCAGACGGTATTGCAGAGGGTGTTGCAATCGGTGGAGATAGATTTGTTGGTTCTGTATTTATCGACCATTTATTAAGAATGGAGAAGAATCCAGATGTTAAATATATGATTCTTCTTGGAGAAGTTGGTGGTACAGAAGAGTACAAAGTAATCGAAGCAGTTAAATCTGGTAAAATTACTAAGCCAATTATTGCTTGGTGTATCGGTACAATCGCTAAACACTTTAGTTCTGGTGTACAGTTTGGACACGCAGGTGCTAGTGCAAATGCAGAGAGAGAAACAGCAGAAGCTAAAAATAAAGCAATGGCAGAAGCAGGTATCTATGTACCAGAGTCTTTCAATGAATTACCAGCTAAAATTGCAGAAGTATATAATGACTTAAAAGAAAAAGGTGTAATTGGAGAAATTGAAGAGCCAGAGATTAATGTTATTCCAAAGGTTAGAAGACCTAAGCACTTTATCTGTACTATATCTGATGATAGAGGTGAAGAGGCAACTTATGCTGGCTTCCCAATTAGCTCAGTTGCCCTTCCTAGTACTGGTAAGGGTATTGGAGATGTAGTTTCACTTTTATGGTTTAAAAAGCAATATCCAAAATGGGCTACAGAGTTTATAGAAACAGTAATTAAAACAGTAGCAGATCATGGTCCAGCAGTTTCAGGTGCACACAACGCTAAAGTAACAGCAAGAGCTGGTAAATCAGTTGTAGAATCTTTAGTAACTGGTCTATTAACAATAGGACCAAGATTTGGTGGTGCTATTGATGGTGCTGCACAATACTTTAAGTATGCAGATGATAACAAATTAACTCCAGCAGAGTTTTTAAGTTATATGAAAAAACAAGGTATACCAATTCCAGGAATTGGACATAGAATTAAATCTCTAAAGAACCCAGATTTAAGAGTTAAAGGTCTTATGGACTTTGCAGCAGAGAATTTCCCTGCAACGCCACTTTTAGACTATGCAAAAACTGTAGAAGCTCTTACAACATCTAAAAAAGAGAACTTAATCCTTAATGTTGATGGAACAATCGGTATCTTAATGGTAGATATGTGGAGAGCATTAGGTTACCCAGAAGAGGAGATAGATGAGTTTATAGCTTCAGGTACACTAAATGCATTCTTCATTTTAGGTAGAACTATTGGATTTATTGGTCACGTACTAGATGAGAAGCGTCTTGCAATGCCAATGTACAGACACCCAATGGATGACATTCTATACGATGTTAAAAAAGCAGAAGAGATTTAATCTCTCTTCCGCCATCTCATTAACTATTCTTACTATATAATACTTATACACTTCAAAATATAATAAATACCAATAAAAATAAACCTAAAACTCCCCTTAAAAATCAAGCTAAACATAAAAAAACTACAAAAAGTAATAAATTAAACATTTTTTACAATAATCTTGTAAAAACCCTTGACATTGAATTAAAATTTCCCTATAATT
>JALVTE010000031.1 GCA_027024155.1 Campylobacteraceae bacterium | reverse complement strand
CCTTTTTTACCAAAAATCTCTACCCTCACACTCTCTAATGTATCTAAATTGGTTACATCTTCAATTTTCTGCTTTAACTCTTCCAATTTGACCTCTTTTGAAATAAATTCTAATAATACCAAATCAAATCCAGAACATATACTTATAAAAGCAAATAAGCCATAAGATTTTGTATTTAAAAGTTGAAGGACTGCCCAAAGGCAATTCGAAACTTTTAAATACGAAAGATTATGACTTATTTGCTTTCCCTTATAAGTGTGTGTTTTGGGTTTGATTTGGTATAATATTATCGACATTGTACCCAAAAGCAGTTTAGAGAGCACTCAAATATGTTATACTTTGCTTAAAAAAATAAAGGGCACCTCTAATAGTAGGTGATAACCACAACATTCTCTAGCTTTTCTCTAGGCTAGGCACATCTTTGAAGTACTAGCTGGGCTAATTCGAAAAGATGTAACGACGCATAGAAGAAAGCTAGAGATGCCCAAAGGGTGAGCAATGCAAACGCAATCTTGCACAAGATATTTAAGTCATCTTAGCTTTGGCTAGGATTCATAAATCTCTTGCACAATCTTACATTTGCATTGCCCATTGTGGATATTACCTATTATCAGAGGTGCCCTAAAGGATTGAAAATGTGTATATTTTGCAAAATAGTAGATGGCGAAATCCCAAGTAATAAAGTTTTAGAAAACGACGACTTCATAGCATTCCACGACATAAACCCAAGTGCCCCAATTCATGTACTTGTAATTCCCAAAAAACATGTAGATTGCTTCCAAGAGTTCAGTGCCGAAGATATGGCAAAAGCAACCCCATTCATCCAAGAAGTAACCAGAAAACTAGGCTTAGACGAAACCGGCTACCGCCTAGTAACAAACAACGGAAGCGACGGAGGACAAGAGGTACTACACCTACACTTCCATATACTAGGTGGCGGAAAACTAAAATGGCACCACTACCACGATGACCCGAAGAAGGCTATATAGAAATTTTATACTTCTAGTAGATCACAGTACGACCTCCATGTCGTACTGTCAATTATAATTTTAAAAACTTTAAAGATGTTTAAGCCAGCGGTGGTTTATTTCTATTAAATATCCGTATAACTTCGATTAAATCTTTTTCAAAATTAACTTTATAATTTATTGTATAACCTTTATACTGCATATCTCTTATGTTTTTATTATTAAAATATATTGATTGTTTATATTTGAAGGGATTATCCGGTATTAAGGATATTAATTTTTCTAATTCATTGGCGAAATTTATACTTGCACTAATTTTATCTTTTGATATGTAATCTATAATATGCAAAAGTTGATTTTCAAAACTCTTTTTGTAAATTATTTGCATTGATTAGTTTAATGTTTCTAAATAGCTATTTATATTCTTCCATAATTCATTATGCGAAATCATTTCAGCTCTGTTATCTTCAACTTCTTTTAAATCTTCTTCTAATTGCTTTTGTCTTGCATAAAAATATGGGTCATTTATCAAATTTTCATCTTTTTGTAGTTGAACCTTGTCTTTGTAGTGTTCAATAATTGTTAAAAAGTCTTGTACAAAATTATCTTCAATATTTACTATTAATGTTTGCATAAAAATACCTTTCTTTTTTTGAATTATAGCATATTTTTTAAGAAACTTAATTTCAAATGCTTTTTAAAGATATTACTATGCAGGAACTTTAAAGAGTGGTGGATTGCAAAATACAATTTTGCAACCAGTGAAAATTAAACAACTATATTAAAATAATATCTCTCATAGGGTAATGCTTTTTGTTATATGTCCAAAGTTGCAAATTATAAACTGAAGTTACGCACTATATACATTATTTAATAGCGCAAGAGGGTGCTTAATGTGAATAGTTTTTAATAAGAGCTAGCCAAAGCTAACTTGCGTTAAAAAGTGTTTGCAGTAAGTGCCCTCTTGTGCTACCCGTAGGGCAAAACAAAAAAGCAACACCTATAAAAGAAAAATTATCACTCTTAGCTTCGGCTAGGAGAGAAAATTTGTTCTTTCATATCTGTTACTTTTTTGTTTTGTTAAATATTGTATATAGTGCGTAACTTCAGTTATAAACTTTAACAGCTCCAGCAATCAAATAGTCTTCTAAAGAAATTTTATTAAATGCTTTTGAATACTCATTAGCATATTTTCCTGCACAGTATCCAATTTCAGCGTTAATATCTAAAACTTTAAAAAAAGAAAACAACTGTTCTATCTGTTTATACTCTTTTAGCATTGCTCCATGATAAATTTCGGCAATTACTATTGGTGATATAAAAAAATCTGTATTATTATCTACTAAAACTTTAAATTTCTCAATAGTCTCTTGCTTTTTCTTTAATATGTTTATAACCACATCAGTGTCTAAAAATAGTTTCATTTAACTATTCTACTTTTATTTCTTATATTATCTACATACTCTGTAGCATCTATATTTTCAAAACTCTCCAAAGGTTGCAAACTATCTACAAACTCCGACAAACTATTTTGCCCATGCTTTTTAAGCTCTTTTTTTACAGCACCTCTTATAAATTCAGACATAGAAATATTCATACTTTTAGCTACTGTTTTAAGCTCCATAATTAAATTATCTTCTAAATAAATCTGTGTTCTTTGCATATCTACTCCTTATACAACCATAATACACCATATACATACATTATTGTATCATAAAAATAGATATTTCATAATATATTTATTAAAAATTAAATTGTATATCTAAAATTCACAACCTCGTAGGGTCGGTTTACCGACCACAAACAGCGATAATTACGATATAATTTTGTAATAATTGCTCCGTGAGCAATTTGGTCGGTAAACTGACCCTACATTTGCCAATATGATGAATATTTCCAATCTTTTATATTCTCTACATATCCGTGTTTTACAGGATTGTTAAAAATATAATTAATCTTTTCATCAAAATCTTTTTGGTCTCTAATGGCGTGTTCGTAATATCTCTTTTGCCATATTGGCTTATACCCCTCTTTTTGCCTACTTGCAGATTGCTCTAAGTGTTCATAATATTTAGCATCACAATGTTTTGAGAAGTGTTGTTTAATTGTTCTTATAATATGCGGATAATCTTTTGCATTTTGAGGGGTAATAATAGTATGAAAATGCTCAGGCAACACAACAATAGCTTCTATCTTATACCTATATTCTCTTTTGCTGACCCTAAAGCTTTCTCGTAAAAGTTCAATGTTATCTATTAAAATAGGGTTTCTCTGATGGGTAACAACGGTCAGATAATAACTATACCCATCCAAAAATATTCGTTTGTAATTTGCCATTTAAAATTGTAGCATAAAGATTGTAATATACGACAATTAAATAGCAAATTTATATTATAATTGATTTGTCAATTATTTTGGTCGGTTAATTATTTTGGTCGATAAATCGACCCTACATTAAATCGAATTCACAACCTCGTAGGGTCGGTTTACCGACCATAGATAACGATAAATAATCTTAAATTTTTGCGTTAAATTACTTTGTGCACAATTTGGTCGGTAAACCGACCTTACAATCAAAAATCAAATTACTGTCCGTCTCTAACACAACGAACATAAACCTCGTCGGACTTATAGTTCCAGTAGTCGTAGCCACCGTCGAAACGGACACCCCAAGCATTGCCCTCGTCGCCTACCACAGTGCTAGACGACCAATAATAGCCAGAGACTACATATTGAAAAGTACTACTTATATCAGGCTCTCTCTTGCTTCTATCAGCTATAGAGCGTAACTCATTTTGGTTCGGTAGCCTCCAATCATTATAGCCACCTAGAGTTAGTGCTTCGCAGTAGTCTATGGCTTCTGTCCACTTTTTACTTACACTTTCGTTATCTTGCCACTGAAGTTTTGTATTAGTGTCTGTTACTATCTGTGTAGTATTATCTCTAGTAAAATCAGCCCAAATACTTACACTAAGCCCTATCGTAATCAAAAGGATTCGTCTCATTTAATACTCCTATTTTTTTAAATGTAGGGTCGGTTCACCGACCACATAAAATGATTATATTTTAAGATTGTTTTATAAATGGTCGGTAAACCGACCCTACAAATTAAACATAAAACATAATCACACTTATAAATTTCATAAATCGTAGGGTCGGTTTACCGACCATAAATAACCAATTAACGACACTTAATCTGTTCTACAACAATAGCTCTATTACAATTTGGTCGATAAATCGACCCTACAACTCTAAGCTTTGTTAAAGCAACTACTTTATTGTCTGCAAGATTGGAATGACCTATACTAAGGCTACGCCAAGGGGACAAACACACAAATAGAAGTCACAGAGAGGGTAAGATTTGCAAAATATAATTCGCAGGACTAGCCGTAGCTAATTCAAGAATTCTATTTTGTGAAGATTGCCCTCTCTGTGACTTCCCTACGGGCTTTATGAGGTTTCCCATAGACTGCGTTAATCGTTTTTTTGAATTAACTAAGGCTAGTTCTGTAAACGATTGCCTTGCCTATGCTGTGCTTGCACTCTCTTTGAGAAAAACCTCATAAAGCTATTTGTGTGTTTATCCCCTTGGAGTAGCCTATACAATAGCTCTTTACTCTTTTGTCTTAAATCTACACCTATGGTGTATTTATGGTATTTCTCGAACCCTCTTACAATCTGCTCCATATATACAGCCAATGCCAAAGCCGATTTATAAATAGGCAATGCAATATTACTCATTTAAAATTCCTAAAATCAAAAATCAAATTACTGTCCGTCTCTAACACAACGAACATAAAACTCGTAGGACTTATCGCCCCAGATGTCGTAGCCATAGTAGAAATAGACACCCCAAGCACCGTCCTCGCCGCCTACCACAGTGCTAGACGACCAATAATAGTCAGAGACTACATTTTTAAATGCAGTTGCATCTATCGCAGGATTTTGTTTGCTTATGTCGGCAATAGAGAGAAGCTCTTTAATTGTTGGAAGTCTCCAATCGTTATGTCCGCCTAGTGTTAAGCTTGCACAGTAGGTTGTTGCTGTATCTCCTGAAGTGTCTGTACATTTACTACTATCTTTCGTTTGCCCATTATTTCCTGTGCATTTATCGTAATTCTCTTGCGTAAGCCATGGCTTTTGTACACTCGCTACATTTGCATCGTCTGCCCACTCTAAGCCTGTTATGTGGTCTGTTACTATATTTGTATTGTCATCTCGACTATAGCTTGGCTCTACACCCTTTTGGTAGTAGCCATCATCTTTTATGCTACCGTCTGTTGCCTCTGTACCGTTTTCATCGTAACTTTTAGTCTGACCTGTCTTCTTAACTTTAGAACTTACTGTAGTGTTAGTATCTACAACTATATCTAAACTGGCACTACTATTACTATCTTCAGCAGTTACAATAATTTTATAGCTACCTGCATTTGAATATGTATGCTCAACTGACCAATAATCATAATCTCTATCGCTCTCTACGGACATACCAAGCCCAGTAGTTGAACTATCACCCCAATCAACCGTTGCTCCATTATTTATGTCACTTAAAATACCTACTTTAAATTTACAAACTTTGGTAGTCTTACATTCACTCTCGTTTAATAAATTTATTTTTATAGCTTCTAATGTTGCATTACTTTCAACAGTTATCTTAACATCATCGCTAGAACTAGCACCATTTGTATCGGTAACTGTTAAAGTAAAAATATGCTCTCCAACACTCAATCCTGCAACTTCAAAACTTTTAGCTTCTTTCTCTAATATGCTATCATCTACATCACTTTTCCATTTCCAAGTATAAGTTAAAGCATCTGCTTCATCTTCTGCATCAGAACTACCACTTGCATCTAAAGTTATAATATCACCAACCTTAATAATTTGGTCTGCTCCTGCGTTGGCAATAGGTACATGATTTTTAGGATTTTTATCATCTTTAAACTCTTGTAAATTATTAACTCCATTACCATTTAAATCTTTTGTTGCATCTTTTGGGTCATTTGGGTTTAAGCCATAAGTTTCTTCCCATTTATCAGGCATACCGTCTTGGTCACTATCCGATTGATATTTGTTATTATCAGGAAACATATCTAGCCCATCTATTATATTATCTTTATCAGTATCAATAAAATCTCCTTTTATCGTACTCAGAAGCAAATAAACACCATCTTTACTTTTAGGAAACTCGGAACATTTCTCTTTTATGCAATCAAAAAAGTTTTTACTTCCATCAAAAACTTCTAAAATCATTCTATCACCATCTTCTGTATGTTCAAACTCAGTAATCATAGAATCTATTTTAATATTTCCTTTGACAAAAGTAACATATGCAATTCTTTCATATTCATCTAATTCAATATTCATAATAAAATTACTTAAATTTTTAACTTTATAGTTTCCATTTAATACTGAGCCGTTAATATTATTAGGAATTGCTGTAGTTATTATTGAACTAGATTTTTCATTTATAAAACTAATTTTTTTTGTATCAGAGTTAATATTGTATTGAGCTAGAGGATATAAATAGCTATACTCATCTTTTACATTATCGTAATATAAGATTGTCTTTAACTTGCTATTTTTTAAAATAGATAAGAAATCATCACTTTTTACAATATTTACCTCTTCCTTTGGTTTTTCATCCGTAAATGAATTTTGATCAACACTTAATATACAACTATACTCTTTTGCTGTATCTATTTTATTTGCTTTTGCAATATAATCACTATAAAAATTTGTTTTGATATTAGATAAATAATTAATTGTACTATCTAGTGATTTCAATCCTCTAGAATTACCATACTCTTTTAAAATAGAGTCAGCAATTCTTATACTATGAAAGAAATTTTTTACATAAAGCTTTGTTTCACCATTAGCTAAGTAATATTGTTCAAGATCGTTATAAACAATTATTCCATGACCTGTATTATTTGTAATTGCAACATGTTTATCATCATATTTATATAGCTTTATTCCTTTTCTTAAATCTTTTGCATTAGCTATTTTAAATATATTTCTTTTAAAATTACTGATTTTTGTTGACTTTCCTTTAAGAGGACTATAATTTGGTTCATGAATTATATATTGAAAAGTTTCATAAAATATACCTCTTGAAAAATTTGAAACTGTAGTACTTCTATTAGAGCTAAAGAGATGTTGAAAAAAGCCTTCATCTTTTTTATTTAAAATAGATATTAAATCAATCTCACTTCCACCCTCATTTTTTTCTATATAGTTATCAGCTTCATTAGGGGTTATAGACCAAAGTTTATTATTTCCTTCATTTTCCTTTACTAATTCACCATCAATCTTATTATCTTTATAATGGTATGTATTTAACTTTGCTGTTATAGCTATATCTCCATCATTCCAATTCTTTTCTGTTCCATATATTAAATCTAATCCATCTTCATCATTTTCATAAATAATTTTATAAGACAAATCGTAACTATTAGGTTTAGTTTTATCGTTACTTAATATAATTAATGGAGATGTATCGTTATCTTGCTTTGATAAAATCATAAAATCATTACTATCTCTTGGAATCAAATTGCTAATTGCTCCTTTTACTCTTATGGAAGGTTTTATAAAACTTATATTCTTATTTTTATCTATATTTATTGCAAATGGAATAACACTAGGAGTTAGAAATACACCATATCCTATTCCAGAAAGTTCATTTGCCATATCGGCAATTTGAATTCCTTTTATTATAGCAGTACTACCACCTGAAGCTACAAGAAGAGTTGCCTGTTTAATAGCTGATTGGATTACACCTTTTAATACAGCCTTTCCACTATCTTTTACAGCTTTTTTTATCATGTCAGTAATTGTAGGTATTGCATCGTGAATAGATAATCGTTTTAGAGAAGCCATTTTTTTAGCTAGTTTTACTGGAGATAGAAGTTTATCTACAGCAACTTCTATTGTTTTTAACCCTCCTCCTTTTAAAGTAGCTACTTTTAATACAAAATAAACAAAATCTTTTTTTGCATTTTTTAACCTATTTACAGTAGTAATTTTATCATTTTTAAATCGATATAATGTTTTACTTGGTTGACCTACTATTTGTGAAAAAAACATAATTGTAGTAAAGCCTTCAACACTATATCCCCATTTCTTTTTAAAATCTTTAGCTAAATTATCTAATTCTTTAGAAAAAAGACTGTTCGTCAATTGATCTTTTTTAGTAATATATGGTTTAAAAACAAAACTTAAAATTTTACCTCCGACTAATGTTACAATTGCATCTTTTTTCGAAATTTTTTTACTTTTAAATGCATTTAATATTTTAAAATCAATACTATTTTTAACATTAACAGAATTATCATCATATCCTTTTATTTTAGTAATAAAATATCCATTAGTTTTTTGAGCAGTAAGAGCAGATGAATCTGGAATCAAATCAGAAGCAAATTTAATTATCTCTTCTCCTGCTTTAGCATTTTTATTTAATGTCTTAAAATAATTACTTTTACTTATTAATAACTGTATATCCCATTTAGATAAATTATCTTTTTTAGCATTTTTTATTCTTTCGTCTAGTATTAAATACATAAATTGAGAAAAACCCTCTGCAATATCTACTCCTGACTGAGCATATCTTAATACCTTTTTACTGGTTTCAAATATTTTACTACCTTTTGTTATAGCTTTGTTAAAAGTATCGCTTACTCCACTACCCGATAGAAATTTAATAACACTTTTTACTGCTAATCCTACATTTCTAAATGTTGGGCTATTAACGCCTATTGTCTTAAAAAGTTCAAACTCTTTACGTCCTTGAACTTTCTCTGTTGAAGATGGAAACTGTTCTGGAGATAAAACTTCAGCATCTATAGTAGTTTTTGCTACTAGTTTTTTACCTGTTGTCCAATCTATAGCAGTTGTCATCAACTTATAATTTGAGAGTCCTATTCCTAATATACCTCCTTGTGCAGGCTGAATTAAAGGAATAGCCCAATTATCAGCTGTATTGTATGAATCCTTTGTCTCTCTAATTCCAAAGAATACAGGTAACCTATTTTTAATACTAAAAGACATATTTTGGTCGTCATAGCTCATATCAATAAAAGAAGATAATGTTTGCTTTATGCTTTTAGTATTTATTTTGTATTTAGGAGATAATAAAACTCTTTTTCTTAACAATAGTTGTTTTCTAATAATTTTATTTAATTTAAATTTAGATAATTTTTGACTAACTTTATTTTGATTATTTATAATAATTTGTGCTTGTCCAACTAATAAGTTAAATTTTTCTTCAAATAAAGGTTCATAAAAAGCTCCATTTTCAACTACAAATTTATATCTATTAACAACTTCTTGATAAAGTTTACTATGATCAGTTTTTAACTTTTTAATTAACTCTTCTTTTGCACTATTAGGTAGTAGAGTTAAAGATAAATCTGACATAAAGAGTTTAGCTAAAACAGTTGTTTCGCTATTAAGTTTGCCTTTATACTCTCCTAAGTTTAACCCTAAAAATACTGTCTGATCCTCTTCCGTCTCTTTAGCATCATCATTAACAACAGTTCCTTTTTGAGTTGCCACTACATCAATTAAAAAACCCTTACTGTAATTTTCACCATTAGCACCATGAATTATTAAAGGAACAGTTTTATTATTTTCATCTCTTACATCTTCTATTTCAGAGGGTAGTGCAAGTACTTCTCTTTTTTTATAATTTTTAAAAAGTTTCTGATTCTCTGCATTATCAAGGTAGCCATCTACCAAATCATTGACTAAAATGGCAATAGTGCTAGAAAAGCCATTCTCATTAGCTAACTTTTGAAACTCTAAAAAATTAAAAGATGAAATATTATTAACTTTACTAAAATCACTTTGATTTACTCCAGTATATTTAGATATAACTTCTTTCGCTTTAGCATATTTAGTAGAAAAATCACCATCTATAAGAGTACTAGCATATTGATAAGATAGTGTAGTTAGAGGCGTCAAATTACACTTATCTATTTTACAATATGCAAATAATTCTCCTTTAAAAACAGTTCCATTTATATCTCCACCATTACTATAAACAATATATTCATCAGGACTATTGTCAAGTCTGATTTTATAAAAACCATCTTTATTTGTTTTAATACCATCTTTTAAAAGTTTTCCATCAATAGAAAATATAGAAATATTAGCATTTTGAATTGGTTCATCAACAACATAACCTTTTATAATTTTTCCAGCAGGTTCTGTGTGTTTTACAGTTGTGTTTTTATCAGGAGTTCCACCACTTCCACCACCACAAGCACTAAGAATTAAAAAACTAACACCAATTAAAAACCACTTAAATACATTTAACATAATAAATCTCCTCCTGATTTAAATAACACTTATCTTACAATTATAGTTACCCCCCCCCTTAAAGTTATACAGTTTTTTAAAATTAAGATATATTTTTTATCAAATATTTTGAT
>JALVTE010000030.1 GCA_027024155.1 Campylobacteraceae bacterium | reverse complement strand
CTATGAATAAGCTACTTAGAATAATATTTGCAGTAGTAAAACATAAAAGAGAATTTTGTGAAAATTATGTAAGAGCTTAAGGGAATTTGTTTATAATTTAAGAGAGTTTTAAGACAGAACATTCTGAACAAATGTGAAGAATCTAGTTTAAACGGCTGTAAATATATTCTTCTCCTTTGACTTAAATAACGTTATCTTATTCACAGCTTTTAAATCTGAAGCTAAACTTGCCACTGCGTCATCTCCGCAAAAACGGAGATTCACGACCGAAACGGCAGCTTAATTTTGATTTGCTATAAGGTCACTTTTTACTAATCTCTGTATAATTCTCATATGAAAAAAATAGTAATTTTATTTAGCGGAAATGGAACTAACTTAGAAGCGATTGCCGAAGCAGTGCAAGAAGAGAAGAGTATCGAAATTGTTTGTGCCTTAAGCAATAAAGCTGATGCCTATGGAATCAAGAGAGCAGAAAAGTTTGGCATAAAAACAGAAATATTAGAGCATACAAGCTTCAGTTCAAGAGAAGAGTACGACAAAGCATTAGTAGCTACCTTAAAGCCATACAATCCAGATTTAATAGTACTAGCAGGCTTTATGCGAATACTTACACCAATATTTGTAGATGCTTTTAAAAATATAATAAATATCCACCCCTCACTACTACCACTTTTCAAAGGCTCTAACGCAATAGAGCAATCATTCAACAGCGATATGAAAGTAGCCGGTGTAACAGTCCATAAAGTTACTAGCGAACTAGATAGCGGGCAAATCTTAGCCCAAGAGTGCTTTAACAGAGATGGCTTAAATTGGGAAGAGTTTAACACTAAAATCAAAGAGATAGAGCATAGAATTTACCCTAGAGTTGTAAAGAAGTTATTGTTAGGTTAGCGTTCATTTCTTTGAAGCTCAGTGATTTGGTATTATTCTAATATACTATCAACTATACCTAGTATTTGATTTATTGTATCACTATCAGCTTTTTCTACAAATTTTATTTTTCTTGTGCGGTAATCAATAGATTTTAACTGTTCTGTCATTATATGCCCACTTACATTTTCACCATCATAGCTAATATGAAATGGAAAATCTCTTTTTGTACTTGTAATTGGACACGCAAAAGCAAGACCTAAATACTGATTAAAAGTTTTATTGCTAACAATAATTGCCGGTCTTCTACCTTTTTGCTCATGCCCACTTTGCGGATCAAAGGTTAAAATTACTATATCCCCTTGTTCAGGTATGTACTTTACCACTCTTCTAATCCAACTCTATTATTAAATTCTTCAGATGCTTTATAATCGTCTGGAATCTGTTTAACTAACTCATCAATACTATATTTTTTTCTTGATTTTTTAACAGGTTCTAATACAATTTTATTATCTTGTACCAAAAATTTTATTTTATCTCCAACAGACAAATTAAGCTCTTTTAATATACCCTTTGGAAATCTCAAACCTTGAGAATTACCCCATTTTGAAATAGTAGCAGTCATGATATATCCCTTAATATTATGTATATCCAAAGTATATCATATATCTTAAAAAATGTCAATATATATCTAACGAGCTGAGTTGAGAAATATTTGAGCCGTAATGTCAAATATTTCTCTCCAATGTTTTGTTATCTATTTCAAGTATACCATAACCCCAATTTTTACTTTCTAATTTTTTAGTATTTTTCCAACCTTTTGAAATCATCTCTTTTAAGATTAGTCTATTGAATACACCATGACCAAATAATATGATTTTATCATGTTCTTTTGATAATTTTATTAACTTTGATGAAGCTTTTTTTGCTCTTTGTTTTATATCTTTATAAGACTCACAATTTCTTGAATATCCAAAAAACCATAATATTCTAAAAATAATGAGCCATATATTTGGGCTAAGTTTCAACATAGACCATCGTGCATAAGGTATCTCTGCCTCATTGAAAATATCATCATTTTTTGATATTTCTTTGTTAAAAATTTTAGCTGATTAAATAGATCTTTTTAAATTGCTACAAATTATAATATCCGCATTATCTACTATTTCTTTATCCTTTAGTGCTGTTTTGTCAAAAACAATATCACAGTTATTATACTCCTTGATCCAATCTTTAAATTCAAATGCAGAAATTTTTTTATTGTTTTCAATATCAACTTTACCATGTCTAAATAAAACTATTTGTTTCATGCTATTTATTTTTGTAATTGTCTGTTTATAATTTTCTCTGAAATTATAACTCTTGTATGTTTTGCACTTGCTATTTGTTTATTATCAATAGTGGCAAAAATTTAAAATTTCATTGTCCTTTTTGAAGATTCAATCATTTTTGAAGTGATTTTTATTTTACTCTCGCTCCCAAATTGCATTTGGGAGTGTATACGCCAGCCACTAAGAATATCAAACAAACTTTTCAATATCTATCAATCCCTCTAAACCCTTATAATCCCTAGCACTACTATACCGCCAATGCC
>JALVTE010000029.1 GCA_027024155.1 Campylobacteraceae bacterium | reverse complement strand
GTTCTGCCTATTGGGCTTTGGTCTAAGTAGATTACTTTATCTAAATGCTCTAAGCCTGTTATCTCTACACCCTCTATTCTGTTTACTTTTCTTGCACGGTTTAGTATCTCTCTTGCAGTTGGTAGTAGGGTTTGTAAAATCAGAGAACTCTTTCCACTACCACTAACACCAGTTACACATACAAAATTGCCTAATGGTATTTTGGCATTTAAATTTTTAATATTGTTGAGTGTTACATTTTTTATCTCTAGCCACTTATCTTTGCTCTTCTCTTTTGGTGGGTAGTTTATCTCTTTTCTACCAAATAGGTAATCGGCGGTTAGTGTTTTGGCTTTTTTTAGCTCTGCTACTGTGCCACCAAATACAACATCTCCACCATACTGCCCTGCCCCTGGTCCTATGTCGATAACATAATCGGCACTCATTATTGTCTCTTTATCGTGCTCTACTACGATTACACTATTGCCTTTATCTCTAAGCGACTGCAAGGTTCTAATTAGTCGCATTGTATCACGCTCGTGTAGTCCAATACTTGGTTCGTCTAGTACATACATAACGCCAGTTAATCCACTACCAATTTGGCTAGCAATTCTAATACGCTGTGCCTCGCCACCGCTGATTGTTCTTGCATCTCGACTTAGTGTAATGTATCCTAGCCCAACATCAAATAGGAAAAATAGCCTCTCTTGTATCTCTTTTAAGATAGATTCGGCAATTAACTTTTGTTGCTCACTTAAGTGGCTAAAGTTATCGCCATTTGCAAAGTATGCATACGACTGCTCTATTGGCATATCGATAATATCGGCTATGTTTTTACCATCTATTTTAACAGCCAAAGAGCGTGGGCGTAGGCGGTGTCCGTTACATTCGTCGCATACTGTTTCGGTCATATAGTCGTCGAAATCTTTGCTCTCTTTGCCCATATCGTGTGCAATTCTTACAACTCCTGGCCACTCTCGGCTAAGTTTATGGCGTTTCCATAAAAAGTTTACCTTTGTTGGCAAGCCGTATAGTATCGCCTTTTTTTGGTGCTCTTCTAACTGCCCATATGGAATAGAGGTATCTATATCGTTTTGCTCACAAAATGCAGTTAAAAATTTAAAGTAATAGCTTTTGTTAAAGCCGTATAGTATCTTTATTGCACCATCGCTTATTGGCAATTCTGAATCTATAACTTTCTTTAAATCGAGTTTGTAGCGAATACCCAAACCATCGCAAGCTGGGCAAGCACCTTTTGGCGAATTAAACGAAAAGCTAACAGGCTCTAGTGGCTCGAAACTTAGCTTACAATCAAAGCAGGCTAAATGCTCTGAGTAGTGAAAATCTTTTCTATCTAAGCCTACCTCTTCGTAATTTGCTACCTCTATTTCTACCTCTCCAAAGCTTAAGTTTAGGGCTTTCTCTACATCGCTAGCGATTCTCTCTTTGCTCTCCTCTTTTACAACTACTCTATCTATTACCGCTTTTATTGTGTGTTTTTTGGTTTTGCTTAACTCTATTTCGTCATCAAGCCTAACCATTACGCCATCTATCATAGCACGCACAAAGCCTTTGTGTCTTAGCGAATCTAACATATCGGCAAATGTACCTTTTTTACCCTTTACAAGTGGAGCCAAAATAACCAATTTTGCACCCTCTGGCAGACGCATAACTTCGGTAATAATATCGCTGGCACTCATACTAGATATTGGCTTACCACACTTATGGCAGTGCTGCTTGCCAACCCTTGCAAAAAGCAGACGCAAGTAGTCGTAAATTTCGGTAATTGTACCAACCGTAGAGCGTGGGTTTTTGGAAGTTGTCTTTTGGTCGATTGCAATAGCTGGGGTTAGACCTTCTATTTTGTCTACATCTGGCTTGCCAACTCGCCCTAAAAATTGGCGTGCATAGCTAGAGAGCGACTCTATGTATCGGCGTTGCCCTTCGGCATATAGTGTGCTAAATGCCAAAGTCGATTTACCACTACCACTGATACCTGTTACTACAACAAGCTTGTTTTTTGGAATTGTGAGCGATATATTTTTTAAGTTATTCTCTTTCGCACCATATACTTTTATACTGTTTTTCATCTATTTCTCCTAAATTCGGATTAGAACCAAATTTTTGTAATTAACATTATTAATATTACTAAATATAAAACAACCATTGAGTGTTTATGATGTTTATCTTTTATTTTATCTTTTATTTTTAAGCCCAATATTACGCCAACAGAAGCACTAAGTGCTAAAGCTATTACTAAATGTAAATCTAAATTTAAATTATCAAAAGTACCTGCAAAAAATTTATAAATTGTACCAGATACTGAAGAGAATACTACAAAAAATAGCCCCGCAGTAGCTGCCTTTTTGCTGGGCATATGTAAAAAGCCTATTAAAATTGGAGTGAGCATAACAGAGCCACCAACACCTAACATCATAGCGATTGTACCAATTATTAAACCTATAATGAATAGTGTAACTTTATTAAAACTCTTCTCTTGAGTTCCTATTTCTGGGGTCTTTGCTGTTGCTACACGAAGCAGAGCAAAAATTACAAGAGCTAAAAATATGTACTGCAAAGTTGCTTTTGGCAAAAGGTCGGTAAAACTAGCACCTATTACACCACCAAGAATACCACCAATTCCTACCCAAAGCCCTTCGTTTATCTCTAGTTTGCCTTTTTTATAGTTTAGGTAAGAGCCATAAACAGAGCTAAAGAGCATCTGCACTACCGACATACCAATAGCAGCTTTAATATTAAAGCCTAGTAACATAAGCATTGGAACAAGTATCATACCCCCACCAACACCAAAGAAACCGGCAATTGCACCTACAAAAAGTCCTACTAAGATTAATTCTATTAACATTCTTTTCCTTGAATAAAAAATAATCATAAATTATAGCACTTTTTCTTAAATATGATATAATAATGAGGTTGAAGGGCGAAGGTTGAAGGACGAAGGGGTTATTTTAATTTCCTTCTACCTTCTACCTTCTTACTTCATCCTTAATCAAAAAGGAAAATAATGAAACTAATAACTTTAATAGCTTTAAGCTCTTCGCTTGCATTGGCAAATTTTAGTGCAAATGTTAGCCCAATAACTCCACAGATAAAAAAGCGTATGGTAAATGGGGGTTCTTATAGAGCTAATTGCCCTACTCCGCTTAGCTCTCTTAAATTTGTAACTCTTAAATATATAGGATTTGATGGCAAAGAGCACACAGGCGAGCTTATAGTAAATAAGAGTGTAACAAAAGATATAGTTAGTATATTTAAAGCTCTTTATAACGCTAAATACCCTATAAGAAAAATGCATTTAGTTAGCAACTATGGCGGTAGTGATTTTGCTTCGATAGAGGCAGATAACACTTCGGCATTTAACTGTCGCCCTGTAGATGGCACAAATAAGTGGTCTAAGCACAGCTTTGGCAAAGCAATCGATATAAACCCAATAGAGAACCCATTTGTTACAAGAAGTGGGCATACTTCGCACAAAGCGTCACGTAAGTTTGTTAGAAGAGCAAGAGTTGCCAATACCCCTGCATATAGGGCACTAATTTTAAGAAATGATTATATAGTAAAACTATTCAAACAACACGGCTGGCGATGGGGTGGAGATTTTAACTCCTATAAAGATTATCAGCATTTTGATAAGTAGGGGTAGCCCTTGTGGCTACCCTGAATATTTGTAGTATAAATATCGTCAATTATGTTTTGGGTATCCACAAGGGCTACCCCTACGATATATTACTAATCACTAAAAGTGTTGCGAACCACAAGGGTAGAAATCTTGTCGCTCATTTGTAGCTTTTCCAAATATCGTTAATGGGGTTTGCGTTAGTTTTGCTATTCGTTTTACTCTATTTAAGTGCTTTGGTTTAAAGGCTATTAGCATTTCGTACTCTTCGCCACTTTCTCCTATCTCTTTTGGAATAACTTTTAACTCTTGCATAAATAGATTGTTACACTTTAGCATTTTGTTAGTATCGCAATATAAGCCATCGCTAATATCCATACCGGCACTTAACCATGGAGTTACAGCTTTTATAAAGTCTATTCTTAATTCTGGTTTATAAAATTTAGAGCTATCTTCTATTCTCTCACCGCTAAATAGTCTATCTAAATCTTTTTTTACATTACCTAGTGTACCAGTATATGCTAAAATATCCCCACTTTTTAAATTATCTCTTTTTAATGGAGTCTTTGTAGTTCCAATCATGGTAATTGTTATACCTATTTTATCGCTACCTATAGTATCTCCACCAATTATCTCTATATTATATTGTGATGCTAGTTCTGCAAACTTTAAACTTAATCTATCTAATTTTTTCTTCTTTATATCTTTAGGAAAAGCTACAGTAATAAGCATATACTTAGCTGTAGCATTCATAGCTACCATATCGGATAAATTTACTATAAATGCTTTGTATGCAATTTGCTCTATACTCATCCAACCTTTTTTAAAGTGAGTATCTTCCCAAAATGCATCCATTGCATATACCCATTTATTTATTACTGCACCATCATCACCAATATGTGTTGTTTTTATTTTATCAATCCAGTAGCTCTCTAAATCCAAAAATTGTCCCTTTAGAAAATATTAATGTATTATATCCTAATATCTAAAAAATAGTAAAAATGTTTACGAAAAGTAATAGAAGCCCTTTGTTTGTAACGATTTAACACTTTTGTTGCAGAAATTACGATGTTATCTATAACTATTAATCCACCTTATATAACCAACATTATATAATTGTGCAAAATTTACTTAAGGGTATTGGATGCAACTAGAAGACGTAAAAATATATGAGTACGATGCAGTTATTGTGGGTGCAGGACTTGCAGGACTTGCAGCTGCAAAAGAGTTAAGTGAGGCAGGCAAAAAAGTTGCCGTAATTACTAAATTACATCCACTTCGTAGCCATTCAGGTGCCGCACAAGGTGGAATAAATGCCGCACTTGGAGAAGATGATTCAACAGATTTACATGAGTTTGACACAGTAAAAGGTAGTGACTATTTAGGAGACCAAGATGCTATTGAGCTTATGTGTTCAAAAGCTCCTGAAACTATTAGATGGGCTGAGAGAATGGGTGCTATTTTCTCAAGAGACGACGAAGGTAAAATTGCTCGTCGTCCTTTTGGTGGGCAGAGTAAACCAAGAGCTTGTTATGCTTCGGACAGAACAGGACTAACACTACTTCAAACAATGTATGAACAAGCTTTTCGTGCAGGTATAGAAGTTTTTGATGAGTGGTATTGTGCAGATGTATTATATAAAGATGGTAAAGCAAAAGGTGTTGTAGCTTACGATTTAAGAAGTAGTAAACCAGCTATTTTTAATGCTAAAGTTACAATGTTTGCAACTGGTGGATATGGTAGAGCTTATAGTATTAACTCTAACGCACACGCAAATACTGGTGATGCACTATCTATTTTTGCAAGACGTGGATTACCGCTAGAGGATATGGAATTTGTACAATTTCATCCAAGTGGACTAGGCGGAAGTGGTATATTAATTTCCGAAGCTGCTCGTGGAGAGGGTGGAAGACTATTCAACTCTGAGGGCGAAAGATTTATGGAGAAGTATGCTCCAAATGCACTAGAGCTTGCTTCTCGTGATGTAGTTAGCCGTGCAATTATGGAAGAGATTCGCCAAGGTAGAGGGGTTGGTCCAAATAAAGATGCCGTATATATCGACTTAACTCACCTACCAAAAGAGACTATTTTAACTAAACTGCCAGAACTTAGAGAGCTTGCAATTACATTCTTAGGGCAAGATATGCTGAAAGAGCCTATTATGATTGCAGCGACAGCTCACTACTCTATGGGTGGTATTCCTGTAAATAAAAGATGTCAAGTTAGACAATCACCAACAGAGTTTGTAGAGGGTTTATATGCGGCTGGTGAGTGTAGCTGTGTAAGCGTACACGGAGCTAACCGCTTAGGTGCCAACTCTCTACTAGAAGCTATTTTCTTTGGTAGAGTTGCTGGAGAATCTATGATTAAAGATTTAGACAGTATCGAGTTAGCTCCTGCTGATAAAAGTGAAGCAGCTGATGCAATAGCTAAAATCGAAAAAATAAGAACTAACAATGGCAATGAGAGAGTGCCTGCACTTAGAACAGAGTTGCAGCGTAGTATGACTATGGATGCTGGTGTATTTAGAACCGAAGAGTCACTTGCAAGACAAAAAGAGAAATTAAAAGAGATTTATAACCGATACCAAAACATTAGAATAGATGATAAATCTAATACATTCAATACAGACTTACAAGAGGCTATTGAGTTAGGGCATATAATAGATTTCTCTCTATTTATTGTAGATTGTGCACTTGCTAGAAAAGAGAGCCGTGGAGCACACTTTAGAGAAGATTATCCAACAAGAGACGATGAGAATTTCTTAAAACACACTTATGCTAAATTTAGCGGAGATTACGAGTTAGAATTATCGTATGGAGATGTTGTTTTAGGTAAGTTTGAACCACAAGAAAGAAAGTACTAAGGGGTTTAGGATGAGTAAAAAAACAGTAACAATAAAAGCATTTAGATTTAATGCAGAGACAGACTACCTACCATACTACAAAAAGTATGAGATGGAAGTTGGTAAAGATGAGTTAATCTTAGACCTTCTTAACCGTATTAAGTGGGAACACGATGGTTCTTTCTCTTATAGAAGAAGTTGTCGTCATGGTATTTGTGGTGCTTGTGGTATTAAAGTAAATGGTAAAGCTACTCTTGCTTGTAAACAAAATGCAATGGATTTAGTAGAGTTGTTTGGCGATGAACTTGTATTTGAGCCACAAAGCCAAAAAAGAGCTGTTAAAGATATGATTATAGACAAAGGTGACTTCTGGGAGAAACACGCAGCAGTTAAACCATTTGTAGAAGCAGATGTAGATCCACATCCAACTAGCGAAACAATTATGAGCAAAGAGCAAGTAGAGAATTTCTTAGATGCAGATTACTGTATTCAGTGTGGTGCTTGCCATTATGCTTGCCCTGTTATAGAGGTAAACGAAGACTACTTAGGACCTGCAGCATTTGCAGCAGCTTATAGATTTACAGTAGACCCAAGAGACGACGCTGGTAAAGAGAGATTAGAGACAACAGCAGAGCTAGGAAGCGGTGTTTGGGATTGTGTTAAGTGCTTTGAGTGTGCTGAGGCTTGCCCTAAAGATGTTAATCCAATAGAGAAGATAACAAAACTACACAATATGCAGTTCGAACAAGGTGTAGCAAAAAGAAATGTTGCAACTAAACACGCAGAGGGCTTTGTACGCTCTATCAAGAAATTTGGTTATTTAGATGAGCAAGATATTGTTCTTTACTCAGAAGGTTTAGGTGTAGTTAAACACTTAAGCGAAGCATTTAAAATGATTAAAGCAGGTAAAGTGCATCCATTTGATATAGCGAAGAAAAAGATGCCAAGAAGTAAAAACTTAGATGAGATTCAAAAACTTATCGAAATATCACAAAAGAACGAACTATAAAGGAAGCGAAGATGAGTCAATTAAAATACGCACTATATACAGGATGTACAGCAAGAGAATCAACACCAGAGCTTCTATCTTCTACATTAGCAGTTGCTAAAAAGTTAGGTATTGAAATAGTACTGTTAGATGAAGCAAGCTGTTGTGGAGCGAGCCACTTACAAGATTTCGATGAGTTTTTATCGTTAGTACTTAATGCTAGAAATATCTGTTATGCAGAGAAATTAGGCTTACCAATGATTACAATTTGTAACACTTGCCAACTTAATACTGTAATGACAAAAGAGAGATTAGATAACGACCCAGAGATGAAAGCAAAGGTAAACGAAAAGCTTGCAGAAGTTGGTTTAGAGTATAAAGGTACAAGTAGCGTAAGACACTTCCTATATGCTCTTATAGATGACTATGGTTTAGAGAATATTAAAGAAAAAGTAGAAGTTCCACTTAGCCACTTTAATATTGCACCATTCTACGGTTGTCATAACCTTAGACCAAGCCATATACACTATAAACACAACACTCCATTAGCACCAGATTCAGAAATTGGAGAAGGTGGAGGAGAGAGTTCAATTCAGGAAGTTGAGTTGATGGAAAAATATACTCACGAAAGCCCATATACACCAACATCTTTAGATAGTTTAATTGAAGCACTAGAGGGTAAGAGTGTAGATTACGAAAGTAAAAATAAGTGCTGTGGTTTCCATGTAGATTTACAAGCACCTGAGACAAGTAATGCATTAAGTGGTACTGCTCTACTAGATGCAATCGATAATAATGCAGACCTAATGGTAACACCATGTCCACTTTGCCAATTAAATATGGATTTAAAACAAGAGAGTGCAGGTAAACAATTAGGAAGAGATATAGAACTTCCAGTACTACATATGCCACAAATGGTAGCTCTAGCTCTTGGTTGTTCAAAAGAAGAGATAGGCTTAAAATTCAATGTAACAAAAGCTACAGATTTAATGTAAGTAGATAAATAGCCCTTGTAACTTCTGGGCTATTACAGATTTGTAGGAAGTACTTCCAATACCATAAAGTTAAGTATTTTAACTACATAAAATGCAATAAGCTTAAAGCTAAGAGCCTGCCACCATTTCATTCCCGTGAAAACAGGAATCGACGGTTTATTATTCTAAAATATGCTTTTTAAACTTCTAGGCAGTTAAAATCGTAGACTCCCGCTCTCAAAGGAGTGACACAATGGTTAGCTTTGAGCTTTCGGCTTTGAGTTTAAAGCCAAAAAATGGATTCAGGATCCTTTAACTTATATGATGGCATTAAATGTCCCCTTTAGAAGGCAGTGAATATAATTTAATAATATCTATACTTTCATTTTGCTCTATTAAACTTGTATCTTCATCAAACATTGCTATATAATTACTATCTACAAGCGGGGTTATCATTCCAGAACCATATCTGTTATTTTTATAAGCTACAAACTTACCCTCTACTAAATTACCAAGTACAATATTTACTCTTCCTGACTTTAATTTTAACTCTTCACCATTTTTAACTGTTATTGGCTCATAATAAAAATTTTTAACACCTTGCATTTTAAACATAATTGGCATAGAGAGTAAAATAATATTTACTATTGCCGCCAATGGATTACCTGGCATTGCCATTACAAAACTATTCTCCATAATGCCCATCATTGTTGGATGCCCAGGTTTTACTTTTATGCCATGAAATAGCTCTTTTAAACCATTCTGCACAAATGCCTGTTTAGTAAAATCGGCATCTCCTTTACTTATACCGCCTGTAGTTATTATTAAATCATACTCTTTTAATTTAGAGATAAATTCAACACCCTGCTCTAAATTGTCTGGTATAGAGCCTAGATATTCAGAATCTAAATTGTAGTTTTTAAGTAACATTTTTATATTAATTGCATTTATATTATAGACTTCGTCTTCGTTAGCAATTTCGTGTGGCTCTTTAAGCTCATTGCCTGTAGATACAATAGCTATAGAGAGCTTTTTATACACCTCTACCTTGGTTATACCTTGTGTTGCTAAAAGGGCTATTTTTGCACCTGTTAATATCTCGCCTTTTTCCATAAGCACAGAACCCTTTTTCTGCTCTTCCCCTTTTAATCTTATTGCATTGCCTTGCTTTACATCGCTAGTTAAATGCATAACACCATCTATCTCTTCGCAAATCTCTCTTTGGGCGATTGTATCTACATCTTTTGGAACTTTAGCTCCTGTCATAATTTTATAACACTCACCCTCTTTTAAAATGGGCTCTTGTATATCACCTGCCATTATTGTTGTTACTACTTTTAAATCTCTATTTCTATCATCATATTTAAATGCATAGCCATCCATTGCAGAATTGTCATAAGTTGGTAAATCTTTCTCACAAATTATATCTTGAGCTACCACTCTTTTTAATGCATCTTCTATATCTATAATCTCTTTTTTATCTGTAACTTTTACACTTTGCAGTGCTAAATTTTGTGCTTCTAAAAATTGTGCCATTTTCTAATCCTCAAGTATTTAAAAACCTATTTTACCAATATCAGAATAAATGTCAATATTTATTTCAAGAAAGGTGTAATTTAATAAAACTTTAAGTTAAGCTTGTGTAGAATTACGCCCACACAAACACGGACAGTTGGGTGAGTTGGCTGAAACCACACCCCTGCTAAGGGTGCGTACTCGAAAGGGTACCGAGGGTTCGAATCCCTCACTGTCCGCCACTTTCAAATTTTATTCATTTAAAACTTACAATAACTATTTTTTGTAAAATCAGGTATAAGTATATACTTAAGGGCACCTCTAATAATAGGTAATACCCGCAATGGGCAATGCAAATGTAAGATTGTACAAGAGATTTATGAATCCTAGCCGAAGCTAAGATGAGTTAAATATCTTGTGCAAGATTGCGTTTGCATTGCCCACCCTTTGGGCATCTCTAGCTTTCCTCTATTCGTCGTTACTCTTTCTGGAATTAGCCCAGCTAGTACTGCAAAAGAGTGCCTAGCCTAGAGAAAAGCTAAAGATGTTGTGGGTATCACCTATTTTTAGAGGTGCCCTTCAATGCCATTAAGTTAAGGAATTTACTTCTATAAATTATAGTAAATTTAAAGCTCACCATCGCAGTCATTCTGAGCGGATGCGAAGAATCTAGTTTAAACGGCTGTAAAGCTAATAGTTTATCTCGGCTTTTTAAGTTAGATTCTTCGCATCCGCTCAGAATGTTCTGTCTTAAACTCTCTTA
>JALVTE010000028.1 GCA_027024155.1 Campylobacteraceae bacterium | reverse complement strand
AAAAACATAACATTGTATAGGATACTATTATCCGTTACGGATATGAAAATATAAATGACAGAAGAAAACAGGAGTATAAAATGTTAAATGTGAGATTAGTATAATGCTCTCTTTTTCCTAGACCAGTAAAACAACTTTTCTTATTCCACCTCACTACGATACCGATTGTAACAGTTTTCCTCCTCTAAAGCCTAAATTATTGATGTAGTCATAATAGACTTCATTTGGTGTTTTGTAGCCAATTGCTGAGTGTAATCTTTTAGAGTTGTATGAATCCATGTATTTTTTTATAGCTCTATTGAGTACTTTCATGTTCTTGTATTCATTGAGATAGATTTCTTCATACTTGATACTTCGCCAGAATCTTTCGATACAGATATTATCTGTAGCTCTACCCACTCCGTCCATGGAGATTTTTATATCGTGTTTCTTTAAAATATTTACATGTGCTTTTGCAGTATATTGACTTCCTTGATCTGTGTTGAATATCTCTGGTTTAGGATAAAGCATAAGAGCTTCTTTTAGTACGGTTGTGACTAAAGTAATATCCATAGTATTGGACAATTTCCAAGAGAGTATTTTTTTGCTATGCCAGTCAATAATGGCAGCCAAATAGACAAAGCCTTTTTCAAGTTTGATATAAGTGATATCCGTACTCCAAACTTTGTTGACTCTATCTATCACTACTTGACCTGCATCGTTTCTAAAGTCTTTTAGTAGGTATGGGTACTTGTAATGCTCTTTGTTGGCGGTAGTGGTCTTAGGCTTCGGGTACAAGGCTTCTATACCCATATACTTCATTGCTTTCTTCACAAGCTTTTTTCCTACGTTGTACCCATCTCTCAGTAGCTGACTGTGTATTCTTCTGTAGCCGTAACTTGGGAAGTCCGAGTAGATGTTATTGATGGCATCTAAAAGCTTTATTTCTTTCCCTGTACCAAATGGTTTCTTGGCTGTATAATATAAAGATGATTTATTAATTTGTAACAATTTACATTGTTGATTCATCGACAAGTTAAGCTTGGTATTCAATAGAGTTTTTCGCTCTTTAGAGGATGCCAAGCTGACGAGCTTTTCCACAAGAAAATCCTTTTCAACAATCGTTTCTCCTAGTTTTTTTGCAATGGAGTCTTTTGACTTTTTGAGCTCTTCAATCTCGTCTTTATATTCTTTGACGACGGTACTTTTATCAAAGGCTAAACTCATATTTTCCAAGAACTGCTTTTTCCAGTTTTTTAGACTCACTGGTAAAACTTCATATTTACTGGCTATCTCATTGATTGTCTTCTCTCCCTCTAAAACTTCTAAAACCAATTTAGCTTTAAAATCTGCACTAAAACTCTTTCTTTTCTTACTCATATTCTCATTCCTTTGATTCTCTATTTCTATTCTATCATTTGGAATAAGAAAGTTGATTTAAGTGGTCTAGTTTATAGGGAGCATTATAGCCTTTATAGAAAGAGAAGGTGGAACCCCAAAATCTATTGACTTTAAGAAATTAAGTAATAAGCATTATAGTCCTGAATCTGATACTAGATATAAAGCTTTGAAAAAATCACATTCTGGGATATTGAATGATATTGGTAAGCAGGTTTATCTAAATTGGCATACATGGGTTCAAGATTGTAGAGTATATTTTGAACGTGAAGATTCTTACGTATGTTTTGTGCATTATGAGAAAAAAATAACATAGAATAATGAAAAAAATGTGAGAAGTAAAATAATATCTCTTTTGTTTTATGCTATAATACACAAAATAACACGGAATATATTCCGTAAAAGGAGTTTGTATGGTAGCGTATGAAAATGATGAGCTTATACCCTCTTCAGAGTTTGCTAAGAAGTTTGGGTCATATTTGTCTCAGATAAAAGATCATACTGTAGATAAACTAGCAGTATTGAAAAACAATCGTATAGAAGCAGTGCTTGTTTCTAAAGATGAGTATGAGAAGATGAAAGATGCTTTAAGACTTCAAGAATTATCAGAATTTAAAGAGCAAGTATTTCATTCTTTAGACGAAGCAGAACTTATAAAGTCTGGAAAGAAGAAGGGATACCTTATAGATACATTGTGGGATGAACTCTAAAATGAAAATTATCTACTCTGACGATTTTAGGAAGAGTGCTAAAAAATTAGCCAAACGTTATAAAAGTTTAAAAAATGATTTGAAGACTTTTACCAATAGTTTGAAAGATAATCCGAGACAAGGTTCGGAACTATTTACTGATGTTTATAAGGTGCGTGTAAAAAATAGTGATAATCATAAAGGCAAAAGTGCTGGATATAGGATTATAACTTATCTGATTACACAAGATGAAATCTTATTGGTTAATGTATATTCTAAAAGTGATATATCTAACCTATCAGATGAAGATATAAATATGACAATAAAACAATATAATATAATGCTCTCTTTTTCCTAGACCAGTAAAACAACTTTTCTTATTCCACCTCACTACGATACCGATTGTAACAGTT
>JALVTE010000027.1 GCA_027024155.1 Campylobacteraceae bacterium | reverse complement strand
TATCCATCCTTAGTTGAAAAAGTCGCACCCAATAGGTGAAAGTTTGAAGTGTGACTTTTTCGCTTTGAAGTACCTAATTATAGAGCAAGTTGGCTTGTTGTCTAATTTGGTATGGAATTATTGGGGAGTAAAATTAAAGTTTTTTATGAATACATATAGCTAAATGATTTGTTGAAGATTGTTAGTTCTAATAGATAGTTTGTGTTTAAGTGGTGGGTCCTCGGGGACTCGAACCCCGGACCGCTCGGTTATGAGCCGAGAGCTCTAACCAGCTGAGCTAAAGACCCTCTTAAAAGTGAGTAAAACCGTATAAATCAAGACTCTTTTTTAATCATCTCGATTTTGGTGTCGGAATTATAATGTGTGTAACCTTTAAAAGAGATTAAATTCTCTAAAATCCCAAAAAGAAATGCAAAAATTATAAACGATGTTCCACCGTGGCTAAACATAGGCAAAGGAGCACCAACTACAGGAGCTAAACCTATAACCATATAAATATTTACACCCATATATACAAAAAACAGAAATGCTAACCCACTAGATATTACAACTATATGATAATCATCACTATATATATGAGATATTACTAAAAGGTGGATAATTAATAATATATAAAGAACAATAACTATTAACATCCCTTTAAAGCCATGTCTCTCACCCAAATATGCAAATATAAAGTCTGTTGTTGATACTGGCAGAAACTTCAACTGTGTTTGTGTTGCTTCATCTTTACTTTTACCCTCGATACCACCTGAACCTATTGCAATTAAGGCTTGTCTTACTTGATAACTAGGTTTTCCTAAAAAATCATTAATTCTCTTTTTCTGGTATGGTTTTAATACAAAATTATAAGACAAGGGTATAACTACAGCTAAGAATAGTAGAATAGTTGTAATAACTTTCCAATTAATACCCACAATTAGTAAAGCACCATAAGATGCTAAAACCAAAAGTAAAGTAGTTCCTAAATCTGGCTCTTTTAAAATTAGGAATGATGGTATTAATATAATAATAGATAATACAGCGAACTCTAAAAATCCATACCCCTTCTCTTTATTAGGGGGTCGTTTGCCTATTAAAAAAGCTAAGAATAGTAAAATACTTAATTTCATAAACTCTGAAGGCTGAAGACTCATACCACCAACAACAAGCCAACGTTTTGCTCCTAAAATTGTTTTTCCTGCAACTTCTACAGCTAAAAGCAAGCCTATATTCATAATATAAGCAAGTGGTGCAAATAACCAGAGTAGATATTTCCAAGGTATATATGCAGCAATTAAAAATACAATTCCTGAAGCTATATAATATGCCATCTGCTTATGAAATAGGTGAGGGTTCATCTCTTTAATCAACATTGAAGAAATTACAAGTATAGGGATAATTTGCAGAATTAATATATAGTTAAAGCGTTTAGTTATTTGATAAAAGTAGTCTATGATTTTTTCTGCGTTCATTAAATTTACTTGCCTTAAGTTTAGTATCTTACCTAAGTATAACAAATGATATATTATCAGGTAATTTAGATATGATTATATCTAAAAAAGTTTAGACGATGAAAAAATGGAACATATATAAAATTTTTAACCAAGAAAATGGATTATTTGCTGGAACTACCACTAAAAACTTAAAAAATCCTTACGCTTATTCACTGGCTATTCACACTGGTGAAAATGCTCAAAAAATAAAATTAAACCGAGATGAATTTTCCAAAAAGTTTCCAAAAAATTTTAAATTTATATCTTTTTTACAAATTCATAGTAGTAAAATTATTGATGTTAGCGAATATGAAAATTTTAATGGTTGGCTAGAGAGTAATATAGAGGCTGATGGTATGGTAACTAATAAAAAAGGAGTTATGCTAACTATACTAACTGCCGATTGTTTGGGGCTTTTAGCGTATGATAGTAAAAATAAAATTATAGGAGCAGCACACGCTGGATGGAGAGGAACAAAGCAAAATATTGCAAAAAATTTAATAGAAAAGATGCAAAAATTGGGAGCAAAAATAGAAAATATTAAAGTTGCTCTCTCGCCATCTATAAAATCTTGTTGTTATGAAGTTGGCGAAGATGTAGCTAAAAATTTTTATCAATATAGTGATGCTTTAGTTAAAACTGGTGAAAAAAAGTGGCATTTAGATATATCTATTGTGAATAAGTCCCAGTTGATGGACTTAAATATAAAAGAAGAGAATATTGAAGTAAGTAGTATATGCACATCTTGTAAAAATAGTGACTATTTTAGTTACAGAAAAGAGTGTGGCTGTAGTGGTAGATTTATTAGCTATATAGGAATGGATTTTTAACCTATATAGCACTGATTAACTAAGCCTATTTTTAAACTCGCTGTATCCAAACTCTTTAACTACATCTATATTGCCATTTTCTCTTAATATTGCAATAGATGGTAAGTTTATTCCATTAAATGTTGTAGCTTTTACCATTGTGTAGTGCATTTGGTCTTTAAATACTACTTTATCCCCTATTTGTAATGGTTTATCGAAACTGTAATCACCCATTATATCACCTGCTAAGCATGTATTACCTGCTAGTCTATAGGTATAAGGTAACTTATTTGCTTCTTTGGCACCTTGAACCTCTGCACGGTATGGCATAATTATAGTATCTGGCATATGAGCTTCTGCAGAGCTATCTAATATGGCTATATCTAATCCATTGTGTACAATATCTAATACTGTAGTTACTAAAGTACCTGTTTCCCAGCCTACAGCTTCACCTGGTTCTAAGTAAACCTCTAAATGTTGGTATTTTCTTTTAAAGTTAGTTAGTAACTCTATTAAAAGCTCTACATTATAACCTTTTTTTGTTATGTGGTGTCCACCGCCAAAGTTTACCCATTTTAGTTTATGCAAAAATTTTCCAAATTTATCTTCAAAAGTTTCTAGGACTGCTTGTAAAGAACTTGAATCCTCTTCGCAAAGAGCGTGAAAGTGTAAGCCGTCAATCTTAGCTAAAAATTCCTCTTTAAAATCGCTTTCTTTAATACCAAGTCTTGAGTATAAACCACATGGGTTATAAATCTCTACAGGTGCGTGCGAAGTCTCTGGGTTTACTCGTAAACCTATAGATATATTTGGGTTTATCTCTTTAGCCTTTGTCGCAAATTTTTCCAACTGATTTCGTGAATTAAAGACTAAATGGTTAGATATATTTGCAATTTTTTCTATCTCTTCATTTTTGAAAGCAGGAGAGTATGTATGTACCTCTTTTCTAAACTCTTCTTTAGCTAACATAGCTTCGTTTAATCCACTTGCACAACAGCCATCTAAATATTTAGATACTAAATCAAACGATTTCCAAAGAGCATAGCCTTTAAGTGCTAGTAGTATTTTTACACCCGTTTTATCTTTTATATTTTTTAATATCTCCAAGTTGTTTTTTAACTTATTCTCTTCTAAAAGCCAACAAGGGGAGGGGAGTTTATTTAAAATATCTTGTTTCATATCAGATAATCTTAAATAGTAAATTAGTTGATTCGTAAACTATATAAAATATTTATTAATAAATCTAATGCAAATATTATTACAATAGGTGACAGGTCAATTCCCGATATAACCACAAAGGGCATTTTAGAGCGTACGAAATTAAAAACTGGTTCTGTCAATTTACGTATTACTTGTACTATTTGATTATATGGGTCTGGATTTACCAAACTCATTAATGCAGCTATAATTATTATCCAAATATATATTTGAATAAGTGCCACTGACATATTTATTAATGTATTGAATATTAACGACATTTTGCTACCTCCAGTATATATGGGTTGATGTATTTATATATTAACTCTAAATTGGGGCTTTTATTGCTACCTGTTAATAATACTCTTATTGCCTTTATAATATCACTTCTATTTAGTGAACTTCGCTTTTCAATATATCCTAAAAAATCATCAAAATTTTCTATATAAGGAGCATCTTTTATAATATTAGCTATCTCTTGTATCTCTTTTGTACAAGATTTTGCTGCAAAAGTTGCTACTATATGTTGGTCTAACTCTTTTATAGTGCTAGAATCTTCTAAATATAGTTTTAATAGCTCTCCGATATCGCTATCTGCGAAACCAAATATTTTTGATAATTTTAAACTATCAAGATTTTTTAAATGCTCTCTATTTAACTCTTTTAATTTATTTAAATTAAACTCCATAGGTTTATTGCTAATATTAGATATATCTAACCAAGTTATTGCATCGGGCAAATAAAAAACCCCTTTATCCACTCTAGTCACAAGAGTCAATAAATAATTTATAATTGCATCGGGCAAAAACCCCTCTTGTAACAACCACTTAAGTGATATATTATCTAAATTTTTTATATTTGGCAAGTGTGCATAATCTATATTGCAATTATAATTTAAAAGTTTATGAATATAAATTTGTTTTATTGTGCTATTTATACTATTTTCTGTATTAATTACAGTATCGATAGAGGCACTCATATCATCGATTGAATTCGCAAAATCTTCAGATGCTAAACCATTTTTATTTAAAATTAATATATTACCTATCTCTTTTGCTGTTCTTTCTATTCTACCTAAAATTATATCTCTAAAAGCTATATTTTCATTTGGTTCTATAACTCTTATACTATATTTTTCACCACTATTTACTTTGCTTTCTACTTTTGATGCTTCTAATTCTTTACAATTTTGACTGCACTCTTGTAATTTTTCATTACAAAAGCATGCGAAAGCTTTTTTTTCTTTAATTAAATTGGTAGCTAATTGAGCATAAATATTCAAATTACTACTCTGATTTACTACAACTTCAGTATTAATTGCAAACTTTTTTAAAAGATTTATATTATCTTGTAATTTAGATTCATCTATTTTATCTTTTTCTATATCTTCAACTCTAATGAAGAAAGCACACTGTTTTTGTTGTGAAACAATATAGTTTAAAAGTGCAACCGTTAAACTGTTTAAGTCTATATCCACATTTGGAGATATTGAATATCTTAGCATATTTATAATCCTAGTTTAGCTTATTATCACCTATTTTTATAGGTGACCTATATTTAGTAGTTTAGTAGTATTCTCTTTAAAAAAAGAGAATTAATAACTGATGTTACGCACTATATTCAACATTTAATAGCACAAAAGGGTGCTTAATGTTATATAGTTTTTAATAAAAGCTAGCCAAAAAGCTAACTTGTCCTAAATTCCGTTTAAAGTTAAATGCCCTCTTGTACTACCCGTAGGGCAAAACAAAAAAGCAACACCTATAAAAGAAAAATTATCACTCTTAGCTTCAGCTAGTAGAGAAGATTTATTCTTTAATATCTGTCACTTTTTTGATTTGTTAAATATTGCATATAGTGTTATTAATCGTCGTCACTTCCACCAGTAACTGTATTTACTACAGCACCACCAGCAGAACCTGCAACATCTAAAGTAGTGCTTACAGCTTTACCTGCTAAAGATATAGGTGCTGTAACAATTTGTGTACAACCACCTAAAATAAATAAAGAGGCAATTAACGCTAATATATATTTCATCTAATTAAGCCTTATAGTTTTTTATAGCTTGCTCTAAAATTTCAGTAGCCTCTTTTTTACCTTTAAAGCCAGTAACTTTTACCCACTTATTTGGCTCTAACATCTTATATGTCTCGAAGAAATTTTTAATTTTGTTTAAAGTATGCTCTGGTACATCGTCTATCTCTTTAACATTTTTAAATGTTGGGTCGATTTTTTCATATGGAACAGCTAAAAGTTTTTCGTCTATTCCTTTTTCATCTTCCATTACAAGTACACCAATTAATCTACACTTAATAAAACATCCAGGAATTAAAGGATACTCACCAAGTACTAAAACATCTACAGGGTCTCCATCGTCAGATAATGTATTTGCTACAAAACCGTAATTTGCTGGGTAAAACATTGCTGAGAAGATTACTCTATCTACTTCTATAGCACCACTATCTTTATCTAATTCATATTTAATATTAGAACCGTATGGTACCTCTATAATTGCATTTACTTCATCTGGGCATTTACCAGTACCGATTTTACTTATATCCATATTCTTTCTCCATAAAAAATTTTTAGAATTTTAACATAATTTTTATTTTAGTTTAGAACTATATACAATGAATTTACAATTAATACCTGAACTTATACACTATATACATTATTTAATAATCCCTTGCAATCTTATACTCTGGGTCATCACTCTGTTTTATAACACTAGATTTTGCTTGTTTTAGTATAGCAATACAATCTTTACTTAAATGTTTAAGAGTAACATTCTTAGCTACTTTTTTATATTTTCTATATAAATTTTCAATAGCATCTGCACCAGAAGCATCTAACACTTTTGCATTTTTAAAATCTATTACTATATTTTTAGGGTCATTTTCTATATCGAAACTATCCATAAACGATTGAACCGAAGCAAAAAATAGAGGTCCACTCATTTCGTACAGCTTTGTATCTTTATCTATCTCTTTTGTCTGCGCATAAATTCTTGCGTGCTTCCAAGCAAATACTAGGGCTGAGATAATTACACCAATAATAACCGCAACCGCCAAGTCAAAGAAAATTGTAATTACTGTTACCGCTACCATTACAAATGCATCCTCTTTTGGCATCTTTTTTAAATGTCCAAAGCTACTCCACTCGAATGTCCCAATACTTACCATAAACATAATACCAACCAAAACCGCAACAGGTATTAGTTGTAATGTATCTGTAAAGAATGCAACCAAAGCCATAAGTCCAACAGCCGCAGTAAACGATGACAAACGCCCCAAGCCACCAGAGGTATAGTTAATAATAGACTGCCCAATCATAGCACACCCAGGCATACCACCAAAGAAACCACAAGTAAAGTTACCAAGACCAAGAGCTACACACTCCTTGTTGCCACTACCACGAGTGCCACTAATTTCATCTAAAACAGCAAGTGTTAGCAAAGACTCTATAAGCCCAACAAGTGCCGCAATTACAGCATATGGCAGAACCATCTTTATAGCGTCTAAACTAAATAGTGTATCTGGAATAGAGAAGTGTGGCAGCTGCCCTTTATATTGGCTAAGGTTAGCTAAATCGCCAATATTTTTAGTATCTAATCCAGTAAAATATACTAGCAGAGTCAAACTAACAATAGCAACCAAACCAGCAGGAATAGCCTTTGTGAATTTTGGTAAAAAATACATAATTGCCATAGATGCAATAACAATAGCATACATTTGCCACCCCTCACCCTTAAAAAACTTAAACTGAGCCATAGCAATCACAATAGCCAAACCATTTACAAAACCATAAATCGCAGGCAGAGGAACAAGACGGATAAACTTACCAAATTTAAAAATACCAAAAAGCATCTGTATAACACCAGCTAAAATTGCAGATAGAACAATGTATTGCAAAACTCCCATAGCCAGTTGGTCACCACTTAGCCCCTGAGTTTGCAGGTAGTGAGTAGCCTCTAAAGCCAACCCAACAAGCACAACAGCAACAGAACCAGTAGCCCCGCTAATCATCCCTGGTTTACCACCAAGCAAAGAGGTAATTAACCCCAAAATAAACGCAGTATAAAGCCCCACAATAGGGTTAATACCAACAATAAACGAAAACGCAATAGCCTCTGGCACCAAAGCTACCGCTACAACAAGCCCAGAGAGTATATCATTCTTAATATTGTCAGTTTTATAGTTTTTAATATTAAACATTAAATCAACCTTTTTTTAATTCGTCGGAAGTTTAACATTTAGAAGCTTAGAAGTAGGAGCTAAGAGCAGAGGGCTTATAATGTAGCTTCGCTTATTTTTTCTACTTTTAAATTTAGAGTTTAATAATAGATACTTTTCTGCATTTATCAATATTTTAGCATAAAAGTAGCAAATTGTTACCTACGACCTTTTTATTTAGTCACAACAGAAATTAATTATAGATTAGCCGTTTGTTTAGCAACTATGTTAAGTGAATATACCATATCATTAATTTTTGTTTTTTTATCAACATTTTCATTTGTTAGTTCTAAGGATTTGTTAGGATAAATACTTACCAGCTGCTTTCGTATCTCTTTTGCTAAATAATATGCCAAATATGGAGGAACAGCATTACCGACCATTTTATATCCTGCTGTTAAATTTTTATAATAAAATATATGCTCGTCTGGAAATGATTGTATTCTAGCACACTCTCTTATACTTAACCTTCTATATAAATGCTCATAATTTGGTACAAATATTCTTTTATTTTGTTCTACAAATTGCATTTTGGGTGCTTGTGGATGAAGTGGCGCATGCCTTCCACCCGCTTGAATAGTAAAAGATGGCTCGTCCCAACTTCTAACTCTATTTCTTGACATAAAAATAGATGAAAAACTACCAAGCAAATATTCATGATTTGGCAACTTGCAATCATTGCCATTAGTATAATTTTTCTCTTTTGCAGGAATTACATTATCTTTTAAATCCCAAATTACATCTTTTAAAACTCTTTTTTTTTCAAATGGAGCAGGAAAATCAAATTTGATATTTAAATCTTTTCTAAATCCTATAAAAAATACCCGTTTTCTATTTTGTGCTACTTTAAAATCATTGGCATCTAATAATTTAAAATATAAATCATATCCGCTATCTGTAAAATGTTTTTTGATATTTTTAAGTGCTTCACTATGTCTTGAAGCCAACATTCCTGATACATTTTCAGCCAAAAAGAATAGCGGTTTTTTATCTCTTAAAACCCGTATAAATTCAAAAAACAGTTGTCCTCTATGGTCATCTATTCCTTTTAATTTTCCAGCTTCACTCCAACTTTGACAAGGTGGTCCACCAATTAATCCAATAGCGTTAGGAATATCATATGATGGTATATCTTTTATACTTCGTCTATCTAAAAAGGTATTAGGAAAGTTTTTTTCATAAGTTTCCCATATCTCTTTATCATATTCGTTTGCCCAAATAGTTTTAAATCCAGCTTTTTCAAAACCTAAATCCAACCCTCCAGCACCAGAAAATAGTGAAATTATTTTCATTATTACACCTTAAAAGTTAATAGTTTTGCATCTATTAACTGAATTGGATTATTAGGATTTTTAATTTTTATATCTTGAATATTAATATTATCAAGCTGTTCTAAAATAACTTTATCCGCTTGAGGTATAGAGTTATATTTATCTAATTTAATTAAACAAATTAGTTGAAAGGCGGCATCTTCATCAAACTCATAAATATAATTAAAAATCTTATTTGGATTATCAATATGCCACATCCCTCTAATTCTTAAATCTGTAATACCTAACGGATCTACTTTTTTAACTTTTCCAAGTTCATTTGTTTGTGTAAATTCTACATCAGGAATAGAATTTATACCATCAGATATTATATTTTTTATTCTTTCATATATCTCTTTATCAGCACAAAAACAATCCCCATAAATTAGCCATAAAGATTTTAAAGAGTTATCATCTGTATAGCCAATAGCATAAATAATATCTTTCTCTTCCCAATCTTCACAAGTTCTACAAGCATTTGTTATCATAGGACTAGAAGCATATAGTTTTGCTTTAGGATAAGAGCTATTCAAGGCAATAGCAGAATTTTTCGATTGTAATTTTTTAACTTCTATTGCGTCAGAATCTCTTAAAATCAAATCAGGTGGATTATTTTGATTTCCTTGATATGAAAATACCTCTTGTAATCTTTGTAATCTTCTATTTTCATCATTTTCATTTAAAGTTCCTGCAAATATATCTTGTATATAATTTTCTAAAGCTTTACCACTATTGTTTATTCTGTTTCTTCCTTGATAATAATCAACTAGATTAATAATTGGATTTTGCACTATATTCGTAACAGCTTTAAGGATATTAGACATCTTTTTTCTCCATAACTTCTTTATGCTTTGTAAATTTTATTCAAATAATATTATAGCTAAGTAAGCCTAATATTAACAGATAAAAAACTAAGCTAATTTGTTGGCTCTACACTATAAGCTCTAAGCTAAATTAATGCTTTTAGCATTAATTTATAGCACTCTCCTTCAAATTAGACAACTGTTGCAGATAATCCGATATTTGAATAAGGCTAAAGGTTACTAAAAATATAAATAGTCCAGGGAAAAAGCTTACCCACCAGGCTATCTCCATTACTGGTTTTCCGCTGCTTAGTATGCTACCCCAGCTCATGTTTGGTGGGGTTATTCCCAGTCCCAGGTAGCTTAGTCCGCTTTCTGCTAGTATGGCACCACTTACGCCAAATGAGAAACTTACAAAGAATATTGGGGCTAGTAGGGGTAGGAAGTATTTAAATACTATTTTAAAGTTCGATACATTAGATATTTTAAGCACTTTTATAAATGGTTGGTTCGATATTTGGAATGCTTGAGAGCGAATTAGCCTTGCTGTACCCATCCAGCCTGTTATGGCGATTACTATTACTAAAATTAGTGAGGATGCTTCGATATAACTAACCAAAGTTAGTAGTAAAAAGAAAGTAGGGAAGGTTAGGAATAGGTCTACAACTAATACAAAGCCTTTATCCCAAAGTCCCTTTAAATAGCCTGCAAATACGCCATATATTAAGCCAATTAGTGAAGCTATAAGGGCTGAGCCAACACCTATGGCTATAGATACTTGCCCGCCTTTTATTACCCTTGCTAGCAAGTCTCTGCCTAGTCTGTCGGTTCCTAGCAGGTGGCTGGCACTTGGGGCTTGTAGTATTGCATCTTTGCTAAATTCGTAAGGCGAAACCGTATATATAAATGGTCCTACAAACGACAGCAGTATAATGGCTACAAGAATAAAGAGCGACACTCTAGGCAGGGCTGGCTTGTTCAAGTTTAATCCTCTATGGTATAGTAAGTTAGTGAGCTTTTACCAAACTTTTTACGCTTTTGTTTTGTTAATTTGCCAATACTCGCTGGCATATCTATGTTGGTCATATGCTCTACAATTACCATTTTTGCGAATGGGTCTTGAATTTGGGCTATTAGATTTATACACTTATCGTAAATATCTTCCATACCATTTCTTATGCTAAATGGTGGGTCGAAGTAGAAAAATGTATCTCTGCCTTCCTCTTTTAACTGCTTGTATAGAGAGCCAAATAGTTCAAAAGCATCGCCTCTAAGTACATATGAGCTATCTGGTGCAATATTTGTAATATTATCTTGCAAAATTTTGTATGCTGTTGGGTTTTGCTCTAAAAAGTAGCTTTTAGTAGCCCCACGGCTAAGTGCCTCTAGCCCAACAGAACCACTGCCTGAGAACAGCTCTACAAAGTTTGAATCGACTACATCATATGCAATAGAGTTAAATAGCGACTCTCTAAGAATAGACTTAGAACTTCTTGTTGTATCTATGGCTGGTATTGCTATTTTTTTGCCTTTGTATCTGCCTGCAATTATTGGTGTGGTAAATATTTTTACTCTATTTTTATTTGATGCCAAATTGACTCCATAACTGTTTTCTCTTATGGCAAGCTTTCTTAGGAATTACCGTATTTGTTTTGTTAATCTCTGTTTTTGCAGGGTCTGGAATATTAGCTGTACAGACTTTTGGCTGTGGTTTGCTTGTTGCGCAACCTGTTAAACCTACAAAAAGTGCCATTAGAGCTATATTTAACTTTTTCATCGTATAACCTTTGTATTTTTCAACAGATTATACTATAATTTTGATAATACATTACCGTATATGTGTAAATGCCATAAAGACGAATTGTAGTATTTAAAATAAAGGTTGTTTAGTGTTAAATTTGTTAAATTTAGAGATAGAGAGAAGATACCTCTTTAATAGTTGTAAAATTAAAAAATTATTGAAACAAAAAGGTATTAGTTATATTATCTCAGAGATGGAACAATTTTACCTAAAAGCTACAAGCGAAGAGACTTTACGCTTTAGGAAAGAGGATTTTACTTATATCAAAAATATCAAAAAAGGTACTGGATTAGTTCGAGAAGAGATAGAAAATGAGATATCTAAAGAGGAGTATCAAGAAGCTAAAGCTTTAAATCTAGGTGGAATAATTAAAAAAGAACGTCTAAAGTTTATAATTGATAATAATAGATTTGAATTAGATATATTTCATGATAAATTAAAAGGATTATCTATCCTAGAAGTAGAGTTTATAAGTTTAAAAGATGCACAAAATTTCAAAATGCCAAAAGTATTAACTCCATTTGTAATAAAAGAGATAACAAATGAACCAATATATACAAATGGTGCATTATCTAAATCTATGCAGATACCTCTTAGAGATGATTCTTATATTTCATTAAAAGAAGTGCTGGAATCTAGTAAAGTAATAGAACCAAAATTTGACCTTTATGTCTCTTTATATGAAGATGCTTCTCTTGCTTTTAATAACTATTTACAGAGATTTTTTGCAAGTTTTGAATTAAATTATAATGCTTTTTTAGAAAATTTAGAAATAGATAGTTTAAAAAAGGCATTTAAAGCTATAAAAGCTATAAAAAGCCTAATAGTTGGCTTTAATGATTATATTAATAAAAATGACTATGTGGAAATATTATTCAATATAAATAAATTTTTATTAGAGTCTAATAAAACAATAAAATTTGATATATCTTTTAAAGAATTATTAAAAATAAAATATACTTTTAAAGAAAAAGAACAGAAAGAAATTTTAAAGATACTTATAAATTTAGCTCAGAATTTAAAAATAGAAAAAGAAAACTTATCAAATAGTTATTCTAATAAAAGTATAAGAAAACTAGAGTTATCACTTGAAAAATTAGAGTTAAAGAGTAGTGCAAAAATACCTTTTGTCTATGCTAAATATGTAATTTTAGAAAAAGAGTTAAAAGAGTTAGAAAAAATTTCTAAGAAGAGTAAGGATATCAAACTAATATATACTAAATTTAAAAATATTAAATATTTAGCAAAATTTTTTAATTCTAAAATAAAAAATAGTAACTTTCAAACAATAAAAAAAGAGTATAGGTATAAAGAGACAATCTATATAATAGAGAGAATTAATATAGATAAAAAATTAAAAAAGTCTATTATTAAAAATGTTGATAAAAAGTTAAAAAAAATTAAAAGAGATATGAATTTTAAAGCCATAAAAAGGGTAATTTGTAGTGGCAACTAAACTACAAAATAGAGTATGGCAAAAATTAAATGAAATACCGGCGGGAAAAATAACTACATATAAACTACTAGCTAAAGCTTTAGAGAGTAGGGCAGTAAGAGCAGTAGCTACAGCAGTAGGAAAGAATCCAAATGCACCACAAACACCATGTCATCGAGTAGTGCAAAGCAGTGGTAAAATAGGAAACTATACTCATCCACAAGGAGTGGCAAGAAAAATAGAACTACTAAAATATGAAGGTATAGAAGTAGATAATAATGGTAATATTATAAATTTTCAAGATAAGCTTTATGAATTTTAAAAGTATAGAAAATTAGTAGTGTGCAGTAGCACTACTGCACACTAGAGTTAAATACCTGCACTCTCTTTTATAAATTTTTCCATTTCATCTACAACTTCTTCTAAAGTTCTTTCTCCATTGATTACTTTTAACAATTTTTTTTCTGTATAAAATTTTTCAATTTCTGCTAGTGGTTCTGTGTATATCTTCATTCTATGATAGAATACATCTTCTTTATCATCACTTCTTTGCTCGCCTGGTGCGGCTTCGGCTGCCCTACCTAAGATTCTCTCTTTTGCTACAGCTTCACTAACTCTAACTTCTATAACAGATACAAGTTTTATATCATCTTCTTGTTGTAGAAGTTTATCAAACTCTCTCATCTGTTCTACACTTCTTGGAAAACCATCTATTAGTACAATATCTTTATCGCTATTTTTTATAGCATTAATAATTGTATTTAATACGATTTGTAGAGGAACTAATTCTCCTTTAGAGATATAACTATCTATCTCTTTACCTAAATCACTTCCACTCTCTACTTCTGCTCTTAGCATATCACCAGTAGAGTAGTGATTTATTTTATCACTATTTCTCTCTGCAATAATACTTGCATCTGTTGTTTTACCACTTCCTGGTGCTCCGATAATCAAAAATAGTTTTTTCATAACTTTCTCCTTAATTGTTTACATTTCTTCTAATTCTTAAACCTAAATCTTTTAACTGCTCACCGTCAATATCTGATGGTGCTTGCGTTAATAGACACTGGCTCTTTTGCGTTTTAGGGAATGCAATTACATCTCTAATACTATCTGTTTTTGCTAACAGCATAATTAATCTATCTAAACCGATTGCAAATCCACCATGTGGTGGTGCACCAAATTTAAGAGCATCTAGTAAGAAGCCAAATTTCTCTTGTGCTTCCTCCTCTTCTATTCCTAATAGTTTAAAGATTTGCTCTTGAATATCCTCTTTATGGATACGTATAGAACCACCGCCTAGCTCTGTACCGTTAAGTACAATATCGTAAGCGATAGATTTTAAATCTTCTATATCGTCATAGCTAATGTTGCCATTTTCATCTAACTTAGGCATTGTAAATGGATGGTGCAGAGCTTTAACTCTACCATCTTCTACTTCGAACATTGGGAAATCTACTACCCATACAAAGCGGTATTCATCTTCGTCGATTATATCCATAAGCTCTGCTAAGTATAGTCTAAATCTACCCATATAATCTAGTACAGTTTTCTTATCGCCTGCACCAAAGAATACAACATCGCCAACTTTAATATTGCATCTGTCTATAATAGTTTGCAGGTCTTCTTCTGTAAAGAATTTAGTAAGTGGACCTTTTAAGCCATCTTCTTTCATCTGGAAGTAACCTAAACCTTTTGCTCCGAATTTTCTAACATAATCTTCGAAACCTTTCATTTGGCGTTTACTAAAGATATTGTCGCCATTTGGAACTTTAAGAGCTTTAATTCTGTTAGCTTTAGTATCTTTTGCAATATCGCTAAAGATTTCATTGCTAGATTTTGCGAAAATGTCTATAACATCTACCATAGCCATATCAAAACGTAAATCTGGCTTGTCTGAACCATACTTTTCCATAGCTTCATCGTAAGGCATACGCTCGAAAGTATCTGGTACTTTATCGCCTTTGCCACAAGCTGTAAATACATCTTTAATTAATTTCTCAGCTACTGCTATAACATCGTCTTGAGTACAAAAACTTAGCTCAACATCTATCTGCGTAAACTCTGGCTGTCTATCGGCTCTTAAATCTTCGTCTCTAAAGCATTTTGCAATTTGGAAGTATCTGTCAAACCCAGAAACCATTAAAAGCTGTTTAAATAGCTGTGGAGACTGAGGCAGGGCAAAAAACTCACCAGGGAATACACGGCTAGGTACTAAGTAGTCTCTTGCTCCCTCTGGTGTGCTTTTTGTTAGAATTGGTGTTTCTACCTCTAAACAGTTTTGCTCTGCTAGTGAATTTCTAGCAGCAATAGAAGCTGTAGATCTTAGTTTAAAAATGTCGTGCATTTTTTGTGTTCTTAAATCTAGATATCTATATTTAAGTCTAATCTCTTCATTTACTTTTTCGTCTTCTAATTCAAATGGCATTGGTAGAGAGCGATTTTCTATAATAAGTTTATCTACTACAATCTCTACTTTACCAGTTTTAAGTCTTGGGTTCTCTAAACCTTCGCCTCTTGGTCTTACTTTACCAGTTGCAATAAGTACGAATTGGTCTCTAACCTCTTCAGCTAATTTGTGTGCCTCTTGGCTATCTGCTGGGTCACAAACTAGCTGTACTATCTCGTCATTATCTCTAATATCAATAAATATGACACCACCATGGTCTCTACGGCTGTGTACCCAACCAGCAACTGTTACCTCTTGTCCGATATGTTCTTCGTTTATATTAGCACAATAGTGTGTTCTCACTTCATAATCCTAATGCTTAAAATTTGATGCGATTATATCTAAAGATATATAAAAAAGTAGAGTAGGGGGATAGTGTATATGTTGTGCAGAGCTAAAAGTTAGCTCTTTTTTCTTGCAATTTTTGCACCGATGTTAGATAGTTTCTCTTCTAATCTATCATAACCTCTATCTAAGTGGTATATTCTTCTAATTTTAGTTGTGCCTTTTGCAGCGAGTGCTGCAATTACAAGTGCTGAACTTGCTCTTAAGTCTGTTGCCATAACTTCCGCGCCTACAAGCTCTTTTACTGGTCTTACAGCTGCAGTATTACCTTTTAACCAAATGTCTGCACCTAGTCTATTTAACTCACTAACATGCATAAATCTATTTTCGAACAGTCTCTCTTCTATTAAACTATCTTCACTAGCCAATGTAGCTACTGCCATAAATTGTGCTTGCATATCTGTAGGGAAACCTGGATACTCAGTCGTAATTATATTTACACCCTTTAAATTATCTATAGGTTTAATTGTTACAGAATCGTTTTTTATATCGAAATTACAACCCATATCCTCTAATTTATCTATAGATGTCTGAATATGTTCTACATTTATTTTATCTAGTGTGATTTCAGAGTTTGTAATTGCACCAACACATAGGTAAGTTCCTGCCTCTATTCTATCAGGAATAATCTCTACAGATTCACTAAAATCTAAAGGCTTTCCATTTGTACCATGAACTTTTAGGCGACCTGTGCCAATGCCTTCTACTTTTGCTCCACCCATATCTAACATTTGGGCAAGTTGTACAATTTCAGGCTCTTTTGCTGCATTTACAATCTCTGTTATACCATCTGCCATAGCAGCTGCCATTAACGCATTTTCTGTACCACCAACTGTGATTTTATCAAAAATAATTTTATTGCCTTTGAGCCCATCTTCTGCTTTTGCTACAACATACCCTTGCTCAAGTGTAACTTCTGCACCAAGTGCTTCTACAGCCTTAATATGTAAATCTATTGGTCTTTGTCCAATAGCACAACCACCTGGTAAGCTTACTTCGCAGTGCTTAAAACGGCTAAGTAGTGGACCTAAAACTAAAATAGAAGCTCTCATTTGAGCTACAATTTCATAAACTGCTCTTGTTGATGAGATTGTTGAACAATCAATTTTAGCTACTGTATCATTATGTTCAACTTTTGCTCCTAGCATTTTTAATAGTTTTAGTAAAGTTCTAATATCTACAACATTAGGTAAGTTTGTTAATGTTACCTCTTTATCACTTAAAATAGTAGCTGCTATTACTGCTAGAGCAGAGTTTTTAGCCCCACTAATTGTAACATTTCCGCTAAGTTTACAACCGCCTTCTATCTCTAAATAATCCATTTAAAACCGTCCGTATATTATTATATTTATAAGTATAGTATTCTATCTAAACGATATAAAAAATATGATTAAAGCAACAAAATGTAATAAAAATAGTGTTATTAAGAACTAAGTAACAATAAATTAATAAATATTATTTTTATATTAAGTAATGAAACCATTGATATTTTTAGATATATTTAATGAAAAATTTGATATTGTATTGAAAGTATATTACTTTTTAATATTAACCTTGTTATCGTAACATATTATATAGTATTGTTTGATAAAATTATTAAAAATGTATAGTTTTTTTTTGGGGAGCCACCATGGGTGTAAGTGTTGAGAGACTAAGAAGCATTAATGATAGATTAAAAAGAAAGATAGAGCAAAAAACATCTTCTAGCTCTGATAAACTATTTACTATTGATGTTGAAACTATTGATGATTCTTTAAGTACCAGTAGCAATATAGATTTATTAAATCAGATACCACTAGAGTTAAGAGAGGCTATTGAAATTAATGATAAATCTGATAGTGTAAGATTAGATAATATAGTAAGAATGCTAGAGCTCTACAAAAAGTTAGATATAGAGAAAAAAGCCCCAAATTTAGCAGAAATTTTTGTATATAAAGCTATGAATATTAGTGGTATAGGCTTAAAAGAGGAAGATTTTGGAGAGATTAGAGAGGGTAAGTATGTGCAGATTATTGCAATTACATATGAACCAGATAAAAATGGTAAGAAAAAAGCAAAAAATATCTCTTTAGGCTACTTTGGAAAAGCTGAAACATTAGATAAAGATTTTAAAAATGAAATTATAGAATTTGTTTTAAGATGGCGTTACGAAAAAGCATTTCAAAACTTAAAACATTACAGAGTGTTATTAGCAAGATTATCATAAATTTTTTTTGATACAATAACAGCCAAAAAACTATATAAGGAAATTTATGAGTATTAAAGCTAATATCGAGAACATTTTAATTCAGTTAAACTACCCGGTTAATGAAGCTACTACTAAACAATTAGAGAATATTACAAAAAACACAAATAACTTCTTTGATTTTGCACAACACCTTTTTACTTTAAGTGATGATTTAAAAGCTGTTAATGCTGTTGTTGCACTATCTAACTCTAAAGATTATTTAAAACTGAAAAGTAACTCTAAAATAGATTCAGAAATAGAGAAATTTAACGAAATTGTTAAATTTTGGGCAGATAAATTTAAAGTTACACTACAAAAAGTAGATAATAAAAATACTTACTACATTATCGGCAAAAACTCTTAATGCCACTTAGCCAACTAAATGAGCAGCAGCTTAAGGCTGCAACTGCTGATTTTGGTAAAAACTTAATTATTGCAAGTGCAGGTACCGGAAAAACATCTACAATAGTTGGAAGAATTGCTAATTTATTAAAAAAAGGTGTCGAACCCAATAGAATTTTGCTTTTAACCTTTACAAACAAAGCAGCAGCTGAAATGGTTGCTAGACTAAAGCGATATTTCGATGCTAAAATTATCGATAAAATAGAAGCTGGCACATTTCATGCTGTATCTTACCGATGGTTAAAGGCAAGAAACCCAAAGCTTACACTTAAGCAACCAGGCGAATTAAAAACACTTTTTCGTACAGTTTATGAGAAAAGAGAGTTTCATCGCTTAGATTTAGGGGTCAAACCATTTTCTGCAATTTATCTTTATGAGTTATACTCTCTATATCAAAATTCATGCTTAGATACATTTAGTAGTTGGATGGAAGATAGATATGAAGAGCACACTCCGCTATTGGATATATATCAAGATATAGTGGATGAATTTGAAGAGGCAAAAGAGGAGTACGGATTTGCTTCGTTTAACGACTTACTAATTTTGGCAATAAAAAGTATAAAGCAAGAACCAATAGAGTTTGACGAAGTATTAGTAGATGAGTATCAAGATACAAATACTTTACAAGAGGCTCTTGTAAATACATTAAATCCAAAATCTCTATTTTGTGTAGGAGACTATGACCAAAGTATTTATGCATTTAATGGAGCAAATATAGAAAACATCTCTACATTTGCAGATAGATACAGGGGTGCAAATGTTTACTCTTTGTCTGTAAACTACCGCTCTAGCAAAGATATACTTAATTTGGCAAATAGAGTAATTAGTAAAAACGAGAGAATTTACCCAAAAGAGTTAAGAGTTGGAAAAGTAGGGGAGTCTATACCTCCAAAGTTATTGGTTTACGAAAACCTGTTCGACCAATATCAATCGATAGCTCAGCAAATTAAAGAGAGCAAAACATCATACGAAGATATTGCAATTATATTTAGAAACAACTCTAGTGCCGATGGTTTAGAAGCTAGCTTAAGAGAGTTAAATGTACCTTGCAAAAGAAAAGGGGGCACTAGCTTTTTTGATGCAAAAGAGATTAAATTTATTTTAGATATTGTAGCACTTATTGTTAATCCTAAAGACTTAATGGCATTTATTCATATATTTGAATATGCCAAAAATGTAGGTGCAGTATTAGCAAAAGATATTTTTATATCTTTAACCCATTTTGGAAATGGTGATTTAATAAGAGGAGTAATAAACCCAGTAATTAAAGAGATGCCTAAACTACAAAGAGTAAACAGCAGACAATTAGGACTTTTTGATGATTGTGACGAAATTGGCTTAGCTTCGAGATTTGCACATATGGGTTTTAATAAAGAGACAATGAAGCACCCTATAGTTAAATTATCAAAAATAGAGAAAGAGTCTTTACAATTTTTTGAAAATTTTAGTGAATTAATAAAAACTCTTAAAAACTCTACTAGCTCTCACGAAGTTGTATCTAAAATTATAAAATCTAAATTGTACATTAATTTAGTAGAGAATCTATCGACTCAACGAGCAAAGCTAAAAACTGGTGAAATAGACCAAAATAAAAAAGAAGAAGCTAAAAAGAGAATATACAACAAAGCAAAATTGTTACTAGAACTCTCTCGTCCATATAAAGATTTAAGCCGTTTCCTAAATGCTATGATTTTAGGTGGCGGAGAAGTAAGCGAAGGTGAGGGTGTAAATTTACTTACAGTTCATGCTTCCAAAGGGTTAGAATTTGAAGATGTATATATTGTAGATTTAGCAGATAACCGTTTTCCAAATAGAAAACTTATGAATAAAAATGGTGGATTAGACGAGGAGAGACGACTATTTTATGTAGCTGTAACTAGAGCTAAAACTAAACTATATCTATCCTATGCAAAATTTGATAGAATCAAAAAAGCTCAATATCAACCATCTCTTTTCTTATATGAAGCAAAACTATTAAAAGAACCAATAGAAATTTAATGGTTCATATTGAACCATTAATTAAAAAGTTGTTCTTTCCTTTCATTATTGATTCTAATTCTATCCCAGAAAAAATCTGTATGTTTTTCAAATAGTGTTGCTGCTACTGCTGTAGATTTATTATCAGCTTTTAACCTTACAATTTGAAGCTGGTAAAAGAATAGGGGAGAGAAAAATTCATTTGCCAATACCAATGGATCCATAGAGGCGATCATCTCCTCTTGCATCATCATAAAAAAGACAATAGATAACTTCTTTACATTCTTTTGATAAAACTCTTCATTATAAAAAATTCTAAGTCTCTCATTATTAAACAACTCTTGCATCATAAATCTAAAAAGTAAATCGGTTTTAGTATCGTAACTTATTAATTTAAACATATTAGATATATGTTTCAATATAGATTTGCCCTTTTTATATATATCTTTAGGGTCTTTGTCCTCAAATAGGTTTATTAAATGACTATTTGATAAGTTATCTATTATTTCATCTAAAATTGCCTCTTTATTTTTAAAGTGATTATAAATAGCACTCTGTTGGATTCCTACAGCTCTTGCAATTTCTCTAACGGTGGTTGCTTTATAACCTTTTTGAGCAAAGAGTTTAAGTGCAGCTTCATATATCTTTTTTTTAGTACCAGAAAGTTTATTCAAAATACCCTCCTTAGGAAATTTAAACATATTATACAGAACAAATGTTCTTATGTCAAGTAATTCCGTATGAACATTTGTTCTTATGGAAGATATGTAGGCTCTTATATATAAGAATAAGTGTTCATATATATAAGGCTACTAATCTTCTTATTTAGAACATTTGTTCATTTGATATTAATTCTTACCTATTATCATACCCATATTATGGTCTTTAAAGTTATTTATGTTGATTTCTTTTTTGTAGTTATCAGTAGTTATAATTGTTGCACTATCTGAAAATATATTAATTATAACTTTTGCTATAAAATATATATCATTATAATGCAATAGATAGTGGGCATCAGAGTGTAATAGGGTAGAATTTAACTCTAATATATCTCCAGGTTTTATATTCAAAGGCTCATATTCTCCATAAAATACAAAAGATTGTAGCAATGTACCACTATCTATTGGTATTTCTGCTTCATTATTAAATAAATTTATTTGTACGTTATCAGATGGATTTGATTTTAATAATAGATAATCAAGAGATGTATTATATTTGTTAGCAAAGTTTATAATAACTTCTTGTGGTAATTTCTTGCGTTTTAACCATGTATTTAATGTATTATAACTAACATTTAGTTCTTTTGCTAAATCTGTATTAGTTTTTAATTTTGCTACTAATTTCATTTTCTCTATTAAATCTTTTACATCATACATAATTTTATCCTCAAAATTTATCAATAGTTCATTTTAGACAATAATAAATAAAAAAGGACTTAAATTAGCTATTAATAAGCAATTAAAGCATCTAAAAATATTATAAAGATAATATACATTATGTTAATCAAATAAACTATTTTATCTTTTTTTGCTATTTTTCTCTATAGTATATAGTATTAAGTTTATTGCTTCTTTAATAATAAAGCTTATTAATTAAAGAAAGTAAGTTACTTTATAGAGGGTGTGTGCATACAGTATACCATTAAGTTAAGAATTTTAACTCCATAAAAAGCTTAAAGCACAAAGGCAAAAAGCTTGTCACCATGTTATTCCCATGAAAACTAAAATCGCAGATTTCCCACTTTTATGAGAGTGGCGAAAGTGGCTAGCTTTAAGCTTAAAGCCAAGAAATAAATATGGAACACCCTTAAGTTAATATAATTAATACATTTTTTTACCAAAAATGTATTATTAGATGTGCCCTATAAATTCTGTGAACTTAATTATAAAAACTGTTTTCAGTAAGTGTACTCTTGTGCTACTCGTAGAGCAAAACAAAAAAACACCTATAAAAGAACAAATTGTAGCACCCTACTCCAACTTTTTTAAGTCTTAATTAATTAGAGGCACTTATAATAAAACTGTACTTCTTTGCTTTAGACCAAATTTATGATATAGTTACAAAAAATATAGAAAAGTTAATAAAATTATGGCAAAAAAGAAGAGAAAGCATTTTATAAAGTTAAATAATAGAGTAAGAGCACTATTTAACGATACTCCATTTGATAGAGCGATAGAGAGTGTTGATGATGATACCCTATATGGCTTAATGATGCATATAGGGGTGGATATAGGCTCTTTAGAGAGAAATGATATTATAAAATATATAAGAAGATTGTGGAGTGAGGGTGACTACGCTATTCGTAAAAATATTATAGATTTTTTAGAAGAGCAATTTAGCTTTAGGAAAAATGAGAAAAAAGATAAAGTAGAGTTAATTCTTTCGTTTTTAAACGATACCCAGACAACTCCACAAGAAGATGAGTATATTTTATCGGAATTTATAGATAAAAAAGTTGCCAAAATTACAAAAGATAAAGTTTTAAGTAAACTGGCATACTTAAGAATGAACGATATTTTAAACGAGTACTCCAAAGAGTTAGATATAGAGTTTGTAGGTAACGATACAATAGAGTTTACTCAGCCACATATTGCGAAATTAGAAGATTTTGATATAGAGATAAATTTGATTCACTCAATATCTTTAGGTATCTCTTTAAATACACTTGTAAAAAAAGAGAAAAAAGAGGCTATTGAGCATTTAAAAAGTTTAAAAGAGTATGCAACCCTTAATAAAGCTAGAGAGTTAGAGGAGTTTATAACTAAGGTCTCTAAAATAGAGTACTTAGGGCAAGATAGACTTATAGAGATACTAAAAGCTCTAAAAGAGCCAGTTAGAAACCTTTACCACTGCCCTATTCCCTCTAAAATTGTTAAAAAAATTGTTAAAAGTTTAGATAAAGAGATAAAAGTTTCGCATAATAGATTAAATTATATCCTCTCTAAAGAGTTTACTGTAGGGCTTTTTGATGAGAATTTAGAGTATGATGTACTTTTAGATTATGAGAAAAATGCACTATATAGTTCAATTTGGACTAATAATATAGCTACAATATTAGATGATTTTTATGAGATTAACTCTAGGTTAAAAGAGAATTTTAAACTCTATATCGAAGAGTTAATAGAGAAGATGCAAGAGAGTGCAAAACCTTTAGAGTTCGATTTGAACCATATAAAAGAGTATATTTTTAGATTTATTGCACCAGTAGTAGAGACTAACCGCTCTTTGAATTTAAAGAATAAAGTTGCAAAAAGAGTTCTGTACCACTTTAATGAAGATATTAAAGAGGATAAAGATAAGCACAAACGACAAGAGTTGCTTGCAAAAACTATTCGTGACTTTAAACAACTCTTCCCTACAGCTAGAAGTCTAAATAGAGAGATTATCTTTAATGTCGGTCCTACTAATAGCGGTAAAACCTACTCTGCCCTACAAGAGTTAAAGAGTGCAGAGACTGGATTTTACTTAGCACCACTAAGGCTGCTTGCATTAGAGGGCTACGAAGATTTAAACAGAAGTGGAGTAAACTGTTCATTAATTACTGGCGAAGAGGAAATAATAGATGAAGACTCTACACACATAAGCTCTACTATAGAGATGATAAATCCAGATATAGAGGTAGATGTTTGTGTAATTGACGAGATACAGATGATTGGCGACAGAGACCGTGGTTGGGCATGGGCAAACGCATTAATTGGAGCTCCTGCTAAAAAAGTTATATTAACAGGCTCTAGCGATGCACTAGAGGTAGTTAAAGAGATTGCTAAATATTTAAATGAACCATTAAAAATTGTAGAGTTTGAGAGAAAAAATCCGTTAGAAGTGATGGATAGAGCAACTCCTATAAATAGATTGCAAAAAAATACTGCTATAGTAACATTCTCTCGTAAAGATGTTTTGGCTCTTAAAAATAAGGTATCACCATTTTTTGATGTGTCGGTAGTTTATGGGAATCTCTCTCCAGAGGTTAGACGCGAAGAGGCAAGACGATTTAGAGAGGGAGAGAGCCAAATTTTAATAGCAACCGATGCTATCGCTATGGGGCTTAACTTGCCAATAAAAACTATACTATTTGCAAGAGATAATAAGTTTGATGGATTAAGAAGGCGTGAGCTAACTACTTCTGAAATTTTACAAATTGCAGGGCGTGCAGGTAGATACGGTTTGCACGAAAAAGGGTTAGTTGGTGCACTCGACTTCCCTACCCTACTAACCATAAAAAGTAAATTTAAACAGAAGTTAGAGCCTCTAAAGTTACCAATTTCGATAATGGCATCTTTAGAGCATGTACTCTTAATTGGCGAAATTTTGCAAACAAATAATCTATTTGAGATATTAGACTTTTTTGCTTCTAATATGGAGTTCGAAGGACCATTTGTAGCTGCAAATATCGATTCTATGATAGAGGTTTCTAAAATTGTAGATGAGTACAATTTAGATTTAGTCTCAAAATATCACTTAGCTTGTGCTCCTGTATCGATTAATTCACCATACTTACAAAAGGTGTTTCATAGATACATTAAACATATAGAAAACGACGAAGCTGTGCCATTTAGCGAAACTAAAAATTTACCTAAAAAGGCAGTTAGTTACAACGCTCTACTTAATGCAGAAGATAGGGTAAAAGAGGTCTCTTTGTATCTATGGCTAAGTTTTAAATTTAGTGATAAGTTTTTAGATGTAGATAAAGCTAGAGCAACAAGAGATAATTTAAACAAATACATAGAAAAATCGCTAAGAGAGGCTAACTTTAATAAAGAGTGTAAACGCTGTGGTAAAGAGTTGGATATTAGTTATAGATTTATGATATGCGATGATTGCTACAGTAAAAATAGAAGAGGCTACAGAAAGAGAAAAAATGACAAATAGAGTATATTTAAGTAATAAAGAGGCTACTAAATTTAGTTTTAAGCAAAGCCCAGAGACATTTAAAGTAGTAGAGAACACTTTAGTAAAACCGCAAAAGCGTGGAGAGTTTAGACTATTAGAGGTTACTAAAACTTCTATATCTACAATAGAACTTATCGAATATATCGCAAGTGTGCTAAAGATAAAAGAGAAAGAGATAAGCTACGCTGGGCTTAAAGATAAGCATGCAGTTACGACACAGTATTTAACCCTGCCACGCAATATAAGTGTAAAAAAGTTTAAAAATAGCGATAGAGTCAATATTAAAGAGATAGGTTTTTGTGATAAACCAATAAAAGTTGGAGAGCTTAGAAGCAATAGTTTCGAAATTGTTTTAGAAGATGTTAGCCAAGATGAGTACTATAAAATAGAGAGAGCATTTAATGCAATTAAGAAAAACGGTTTTGCAAACTTTTTTGGATACCAAAGATTTGGTGTTTTAGATGATGCCTCACTAAAGGGTAAAAAAATCAGCGAATTTGGAAAAGGTAGCAAAAATCAAAAGAGTAGAATTATAGTAGCCGCATACCAAGCAAAATATTTTAACGAATGGCTAAACAAAAGGTTAGAGATTTCTAAAAATATAATAGATGGCAAAAAAGATAATATAACAAGTAGCATCTCCCCTACTCTACTAAAATTAATCAATAAATCTAGCACACCTTTTAAACTTCTACCTGGCGATTTAGGTTTTAGTTACAAAAAGGGCAAAAAGATTTTTGAAACTGTTAATAATATAGAAAAGTATATAGAGCTTTTTGATAACAAAAAGTTTTACCCAACCGGCGTACTCTTTGGTAGTAGTGTAAGATTCTCTACATCTATAGCCGGAAAAATAGAGAGAGAATTTGTAGACTACGACTTCGACGCTCTAAGAGGAGCTAGAAGAGCTGCATGGATATCGCCACAGCAAACTGATATATCGTTTAATAAAGAGAACAATACCGCTACACTTAAATTTACTCTGCCTGCAGGTAGTTACGCAACAGTTTTACTTGAAGAGTTGTTAAATGATAAATTGGTATAAAAATATACCTAAACTATCTATTAGAGATTAGAAATTAATCTTTAAAGCACACCCAATAATACAAATTTTATGCATAAGTATTTAGTTAGTAATAATCAGGCTACTTTCGCTATAATAATTCAATATAAAATAAGAATAGAGGGAATAATAACTATAAATGGCTAAAAAAAATAGTACTAAAGAAAAATCTATAGAAGAAACCCTTTGGCAATCGTGCGATAAACTAAGGGGTTCTGTTGAGCCTTCTGAATATAAACATGTAGTTTTGAGCTTAATCTTTTTAAAATTTGCTAGTGATAAATTTGAAGAACGCAGACAAGAGTTAATAGCGGAAGGCAAAGAGAAATATATTGAGATGGAAGATTTTTATACAATGAAAAATGTCTTTTTTCTCGAAGATATTTCTCGCTGGAGTTATATTACAAAAAATGCCAAACAAAATGATATTGCACTTAAAATCGATACTGCTTTGCATACAATAGAGAAAAACAATAAAGCCCTAAAAGGGGCTTTGCCAGATAATTACTTTTCAAGATTAGGATTAGATAAAACAAAACTTGCTTCGCTAATTGATACTATTAACGATATTAACACTTTAAGCAATGGCGGAGGTGATATTGTCGGGCGTGTTTATGAGTATTTTTTGAAAAAATTTGCTATTAAAGAGGGTAAAGGTAAAGGGGAGTTCTATACACCAAAAACTATTGTTAATCTTATTGCTGAATTGATAGAACCATATAAAGGGATTATTTACGACCCTGCTTGTGGAGCAGGAGGGATGTTTGTTCAATCTGTTAAATTTATCGAAAGTCATCAAGGAAACAAAAAAGAGGTTTCTATTTATGGACAGGAATATACCAATACCACTTATAAACTGGCTAAAATGAACCTTGCTATTCGCGGAATTAGTGCAAATTTGGGTGAAAAGGCGGCTGATACTTTTCATAACGATCAACATAAAGATTTAAAAGCAGATTATATTATGGCAAATCCGCCTTTTAACCAAAAAGATTGGCGAGGCGAAGATGAATTATTAGACGACCCAAGATGGATGGGGTATGAAGTTCCGCCAAAAAGCAATGCCAATTATGCTTGGATTCTTAATATGGTTTCTAAACTTTCTGAAAATGGAGTTGCAGGTTTTATTCTTGCAAATGGAGCTTTATCTGGCGGTGGAGAAGAGTATAAAATCCGAAGAAAACTTATAGAAAATAATTTAGTCGAAGCTATTATAATTATTCCAAGAAACACATTTTATACAACAGATATTAGCGTAACTCTTTGGATTATCAATAAAAACAAAAAAGAGCGAACAGTTGAAATAAATAATAGACAAAAAAGGTATCGCAATCGAGAAAAAGAGATTCTCTTTATGGATTTAAGACAGTGGGGAAGCGAATACGAAAAGAAATTTATCGAGCTTACAAAAGAAGATATTGAAAAAGTTGCATTAACTTATCATAATTGGCAACAAATAGATTACAAAACTACTTATAAAGATATTCCAGAATTTTGCAAATCTGCAAGTTTCGAAGAGATAAAAGCTAACGATTTTTCGCTAGTGCCAAGTAAATATATTGAATTTGTCGATAGAGACAGCGGAATAGATTTCGATACCGAAATGAAACGAATTCAAAAAGATTTTAAAAAACTTTTAGAAGAAGAGAAAAAATCGCAAGAAGAGTTAATAAATGCTTTTAAAACTTTAGGTTATGAATTATGAGCAAAAGTAAAAAAGTAGATATAAAAGGTGTTAGTGTCAGTTTTATCAAAACCAGACAAGAAGATTTTATAAGCATTACAGATATTGCCAAATATAAAAATCCAGAAGCACCTGCCGATATTATTAAAAATTGGTTACGAAGTAAAAACACTATTGAGTTATTGGGACTTTGGGAAAAATTGCATAATCCAAATTTTAAACTGGTCGAATTCGACCAGTTTAAAAATGAAGCCGGATTTAATCATTTTGTATTATCCCCTAAAAAATGGATAGAAACTACAAATGCTATTGGTTTGCAATCAAAATCCGGAAGATATGGTGGAACATATGCCCACAAAGATATTGCCCTTGAATTTGCCTCTTGGGTATCTGTTGAGTTTAAATTTTACTTAATAAAAGAATTCCAGCGCCTAAAAGAACAAGAACAAGGACAATTAGAATGGAATATAAAACGGCAACTTACTAAAATAAATTATAGAATTCATACTGATGCTGTAAAAGAGAATCTAATACCTAAAAATCTTACTTCTAAACAGATAAGTTTTGTCTATGCAAATGAAGCAGATATTTTAAATATGGCACTCTTTGGAAAAACAGCGAAGCAGTGGCGAGATGAAAACCCAGGCAAAAAAGGCAATATCCGCGATTATGCCAATGTTGCACAATTGGTTTGTTTAGCCAATTTAGAAAATTTAAATTCTGTTTTTATCAATGAAGGTTTAGAACAAAGTGAGCGACTTTTAAAGCTTAATCAAATTGCAATAAGTCAAATGAAAATTTTACTTAGCGATACTTCAAATAACCTCTTGTCTAAGCAAATCGGAGATACAGATGGGTAGCTATAAGCGTTTGGGTGATTATATACGATTGGTTGATAATCGTAATAAAGATTTGGCTGTCACAAATCTTTTGGGTATTAATATAACTAAAAATTTTATGCCCTCTGTTGCTAATGTCTCTGGTACTGATTTGTCAAAATATAAAGTTATAAAAAAAGGACAATTTGCATATTCTACTATGCAAGTTGGTAGAGATAAAACTATACGACTTGCACTTTATACAGATGATGAACCAGCAATTATTTCTCCTGCTTATTTAGTCATAGAAAGCAAAGATAAAAATAAATTGATTCCCGAATATATGATGATGTGGTTTCAGAGACCTGAATCAGACAGGTATGGTTGGTTTATTAGTGATAGCAGTGTAAGGGCAAGTTTAGAGTGGGAGAGATTTTGTGAAATTGAAATCCCAATCCCAGACATAAAAATCCAAAAAAAATATGTAGCACTATACAATGGTATTCTTAATAATCAAAAATCTTACGAAAAGAGTTTAGATGATTTACAACTAATTTGCGATACGTATATGGATTCTTTAAAAGAGAAGGATTTGAAACCGATTAGTGACTTAATTGAATTAGTTGATAATCGAAATAATAAAGGTTTGGTTACTAACCTTCTTGGAATAAATGTAAACAAGGTTTTTATGCCATCAAAAGCAAAAATAAATAAAGATAATTTAATAAATTATAAGGTTATTAATAAAGGAGAATTTGCATATTCTCCAATGCAAGTTGGAAGAGATGAGACTGTAAGGGTTGTTCTATACTCTGATAATAAACCTGCTATTATATCACCAGCATACAGTATCTTTAGAATAAAAGAAGATGTGCATATATTACCGGAATTTCTCATGCTTTGGTTTTATCGTCCAGAATTTAATAGGCTTGGTTGGTTTATTAGTGACAGTAGTGTAAGAGCTAGTTTAGAATGGGAAAGATTTTGCGATATTAAAGTTCCTATCCCAGACATAAAAATCCAAGAAGCAATAGTTACCATTTATCACACATTAGAAACCCGCAAAAAGATAAACGAGAAATTAAAAAACAGCATAAAACCACTTTGCCCTATTTTGATGCGAGGGGTTGTGGAAGAGATGGGGAAAGGATAAAATAGTGTATATATCAGAATTAAGACTTTGGAATTTTAGAAAATATGGTAATGATGAATGGGATTTAGAAAAACCACACCTTATTGTTCCTTTTAATCCTGGCACGAATGTTTTAATTGGAGAAAATGATTCCGGTAAAACAGCAATTATAGATGCCATTAAATTAGTTTTAAAAACACATGCTTATGAATGGATTAGAGTTGAAAAAGAGGACTTTTATAAGAACTCTAGTAAGTTACGCATAGAAATTATATTCAAAGATTTAAAAGATGATGAAGCAAAAAATTTTATAGAATGGTTAGGTTGGTATAAAGATAATGATGATGATAATGAAGATAATCAAAATGAAGATAATCAAAATGACAATAATGAATACAAACCAATTTTACGGCTAATTTTTCAAGTTGAACAAAAGAATGAAAGAATTTTACCATACGAAACTAAAGCGGGTATGGATGAATATGGTTATTCTTTAAATGCAGAAGCAAGAGAATATTTAAAATCAACTTACCTTAAAGCATTACGAGATGCAAATAATGAATTAATCGCTAAAAAAAATTCTCGTTTATCTCAAATTTTACAAGGGCATGAATTATTTAAAAAAGAAAATGAGGAAAAACATGAATTTGAAAAATGGCTTGATGAAACAAATGATAACATAAAAAATTGGTTTAATGATTCATCAAAAGAGGGAGAATCTAAAAGTAATAAAGAACAAATCAAAGATGTTGTTGATAGATTTTTAAAATCTTTTATCGATAATGATATAAGTTCAAAATTAGAATTGTCTGAACCTGAATTAAAAGCTATTTTAGAAAAAATATCATTGGGGATAGAAGGTGCTAGAAATCTTGGTTTAGGAACAATGAATAGGCTCTATATGGCTACTGAATTATTACATCTTAAAAAAGATTGGGATGGTTTGAAGCTAGGGTTAATCGAAGAACTAGAAGCTCATTTGCATCCACAAGCACAAATGAAAGTTATTGAAGCATTGCAAAAAGAAAATGATGTGCAATTTATTCTTACTACACACAGCCCAAATCTTGCATCAAAGGTTCAAATTAATAATTTGATTATTTGTCATAATAATGATGCTTATCCATTAAGTGATGACAAAACGAAATTAGATAAAAAAAATTATAAATTTTTAGAGAGATTTCTAGATGTAACAAAATCAAATTTGTTCTTTGCTAAAGGTGTTATTATTGTTGAAGGATGGGCAGAAGAGATACTTATACCAATAATTGCAAAGAAACTTGGATATGACTTAACTCAATATGAAGTATCAATAGTAAATGTAGGTTCTATAGCATATCTGCACTTTGCAAAAATATTTTTACGCAATGATAAAAAAGAGTTAAATATTCCTGTTTCTGTTATTACTGATTTAGATGTTAAGCCAAATAATCATGGAGCATTTGAAACCGAAGAAGAAAACAATAAAAGAGATGGAATAAAAACAAATTTTATTGATTTTAACGATAGCCGTGTAAAGTTATTTATTGCTAAACAATGGACATTAGAGTGGTGTTTATACAAATCTGAATCTATTTCAAAATTGTTTAAAGAATCTGTTTCTGAAATTCATAAAGGAACTGTTGAATTTAAAAAAGACAATGATAGTTTTAAGCCTGAATTTGAATCAAAATTTATTGATAAATTAGCAAAAAAAGCCGGAACCTCTACAATAGATAAAGTTGCTATTGCCGGTGCACTAGCTGAAAAAATATCAACAAATGAAGCTTTTGAAATTAAAGAAGATGATGAGTATTTAAAATATATAATTGATGCTATAAAGCACGCTTGCAGAGTATAATATGGAAATAAAAAGAGAACATATCAAAGAAGCAGAACAATTGCTGATAAATGGGGATGAGTTTGATACTGTTGAACGCATCCCATTTATTCAAAACTTAAACTCTTGCGATTTATTGGCTGTGCCGGGGAGTGGTAAAACAACTGCATTACTTGCTAAGCTTTACTGTTTATCAAAACATTTGCCTTTTAAAGATGGTTCCGGAATTTTGGTTTTATCTCATACCAATGCAGCAGTTTATGAGATAGAAAAGAAATTAAAAAAAGTTGCTCCCAATCTTTTTGAATATCCTAATTTTGTAGGGACACTTCAAAGTTTTGTAAATAATTTTTTGGCAAATCCTGCTTGTTTTGAAAAATATGGTAGCTATATATTGCAAAATGATAATGATATTTATGAAAAGGAGGCAGAAAAGTTTTACTATTCTTTGCAATGGAAAAGAACAGAACCTAAAGGATTAAAAAATAAATTATTTGGAAGATTAAATAGGGGGAACAATAGACTTTCTTTTATAGAAAAAGAACAAAATGTTATTAAATTTTTAAAATATTTCATATTTGATATAGAGAATCGAAAAATAATTTACAATGATAAAACATTTTATAAATATTCTGGAAGTGCTCAACAATACTATTTAGAGTTGGAACAATGGAAAACAGATTTGTTTTCTAAAGGTATCTTAAATTATAAAGATTCCTTTTGTTTAGCTGATTGGTTTCTTGCAAATAATCCACAAATAATTACTTTATTGCAAAAGCGTTTCAAATATGTTTTTATTGATGAAATGCAAGATTTAGAGAAATATCAAATTGATATTATAGATAAAATATTCTATTCGGAAAATTCACCAACAGTTATTCAAAGAATCGGAGATATAAACCAATCAATATATAATTCTAGCAAAAAAGAAAGCGTGCATGCTGATTGGGAACCTAGAGAACCTATTTTGTATTTAAAAGATTCTTATCGTTTAACACAAGAAATAGCAGAAGTTGTAAACTTTTTTACTCTTGATAAACAACAAGATGAAGATGGAAATTCAAGATTTATTGTTAATGGCAAAAGAAAATTAGAAAATCCAATAAAACCATATTTAATACTATTTGATGCAGATACGAAACATTTATTAAAAAATAAATTTAGTGAATTGATTAAAAAATATAATTTACATCAGATACCTGAGAGTAAAAAATATGGTTTTAAGATAATAGGCTGGAATGCAAAGTGGGATGATGATGAAAATCATAATGGAAAATTAAGATTGGAAAATATATTTGACGATTACAAGAAAGAAAACTCTTCTTCAAAAGAGACTTATAATACATTAAGTGAATATTTACAGTATTTTGACAAAAACAAAAAGACATTAGAAGCAGCAAGAAAAGCTATTTTAAATGCTTTAATTCATATTTTAAGAATTGAAGGAAAAACATATAAAGCGATTATTAGAGGAGTTGAAAAAGATAAATACTATACAAAAAGAGAACTAATAAAATATATTCAAAATAATCAAAACAGTTACAAATCTTTTAAAAATAAACTTTATAAATGGTCATTTGATTTGGTTGCACACAATAAATATGAAAAGGTCTATAATGATATAAAATCGTTTGTTAATTCTGATTTTAAGGAGTGGTTAGATATTGAAATAACAGAAAAAACAAATAGTTTTATTGGAGAAAATTTTAAAAAATTAATTTACGAAACAGAAGAGAGTGAAGAGATACAAACAGATGATATAAAAATAGAAATTCAAACCGTTCATTCTGTAAAAGGACAGACACATTGTGCTACAATGTATGTTGAAACTTCATATTATGAATATGAAACCAAAAAGAAAAGAGTTAATGAAGCTTTAAAAAAAGAAAAACATAATTTTAATTTGGCTAATAACAATGATAAAAGAGGAAAACAAGCATTTAAAATGATATATGTCGGCTTTTCTCGACCAACTCATTTATTGTGTTTTGCTGTATTAAAGGAAAATATTACAGATGACATTGCAAGTTATGAAAATAAAGGATGGGAAATAATTGATTGCACAAAATAAATTCACAGAATCAAAGTTAGAGCAAGTATTTATTGAACTATTAGAAAACGAGGGGTATCCTCATTTTTTGGGTAATACTATCTCCAGAGAAAATGATGAAGTATTGATTGAGGAGGATTTGAAAAATTATCTGCTTAATCGTTATAAAAAAGAACGATTAACCCAGACAGAAGCTCAATCTATTATTTTGCAACTTAAAGCATTATCTTCTACAGACCTTTATGAGAGTAATAAAAAAATAATGCGTTGGCTTTCTGATGGTTTTATTTTAAAAAGAGAAGATAGAGGGCAAAAAGATATTCATATAGAATTAATCGATTATTCAGGGCTTCCGCCACAAAATCAAAGTTCTAATTTAGATAGTATAGTAGCTGAACCAAAAACTAAATATGGCAAAAATTATAATATTTGTAAATTTGTAACTCAATTAGAAATTGTTGGTGCGCAAAAGCGAATTCCTGACGGTATAATTTATATAAACGGCTTGCCTGTTGTAGTGTTTGAATTTAAGTCTGCTATTAGAGAAGAAGCCACAATACACGATGCTTATGAACAATTAACTATTCGCTACAAAAGAGATATTCCAGAACTTTTTAAATATAACGCTTTTTGTATAATAAGCGATGGTGTAAATAATAAAGCCGGTTCGTTTTTTGCCCCTTATGAGTTTTATTATGCATGGCGCAGAATCGCAGGATTAGCAAAAGATGTTGATGGCATTGATAGTATATTTACCCTTATTCAAGGAATGCTAAACCAAAATAGATTGCGAGATATAATTCAAAATTTTATATATATTCCAGACAGTTCAAAAAAAGACGAAAAAATAGTTTGCCGTTATCCTCAATATTATGCCACCCGTGCATTATATGAAAATATCAAAAAAGCAGAGAAACCTAACGGAGATGGAAAGGGCGGTACATATTTTGGAGCAACTGGAAGCGGTAAGAGTTTTACAATGCTATATCTTACCCGTTTGCTGATGAAAAGTAAGCATTTTGAAAGCCCTACTATTGTGCTTATAACCGACAGAACAGATTTAGATGACCAACTTGCAGGTCAATTTACTAATGCCAAAACTTTTATTGATGATGAAAATGTAAAAAGTGTAGAGAGCAGAGATGAATTGGGAACTTTGCTACAAGGCAGAAAAAGCGGAGGAGTGTTTTTAACTACAATTCAAAAATTTACAGAAGATACAAAACTGCTTACTAAAAGAACAAATGTAATTTGTATTTCGGATGAGGCACACAGAAGCCAAACCAATTTAGACCAAAAAGTAAAAGTCACATCTAAAGGTGTTAAAAAGAGTTTTGGCTTTGCTAAATACTTGCATGATTCTTTACCAAATGCAACTTTTGTAGGGTTTACGGGAACACCGATTGATGCTACTTTAGATGTTTTTGGAAAAGTGGTAGATAGCTATACAATGACAGAATCGGTTAGAGATGAAATTACGGTAAGAATTGTTTATGAGGGGCGAGCTGCTAGAGTTGCTTTGCACAATAGTGAATTGGAAAAAATTGAGAAATATTATGAAGAAGCAGCAGAAGCGGAAGCGAATGAATACCAGATAGAAGAGAGTAAAAAAGCAACTGCAACAATGAATGCTATTTTGGGAAACCCTGACCGCTTGAAAAAATTGGCAGAAGATTTTGTAAAGCATTATGAAAAAAGAGTTTCAGAGGGTGTAACGGTAAAAGGCAAAGCGATGTTTGTTTGCTCTAATCGCCAAATAGCTTATGAATTATATAAAAATGTAATTTCTCTTAGACCAAAATGGGCAGAAGTTAGAGTTGCAGAAGATGGTGTAGTTCTTAGTGACAAAGAAAAAAGGGAAATTAAACCGATGGAACGTATCAAAATGATTATGACCAGGGGGAAAGATGACCCAAAAGAGCTGTATGATTTATTGGGAACAAAGGAGTATAGAAAAGAGTTAGACAGGCAGTTTAAAAACGAAAAATCTAACTTTAAAATAGCGATTGTAGTTGATATGTGGCTAACCGGTTTTGATGTTCCGTTTTTAGATACTATTTATATTGATAAGCCGATAAGACAGCATAATTTGATTCAGACAATTTCGCGAGTAAATAGAAAGTTTAAAGGTAAAAATAAAGGGTTGGTTGTAGATTATATCGGTATTAAAAAACAGATGAATTTGGCTTTAGCTAAATACAATAAAGGAGAAAGTGAAAATTTTGAAGATATTGAAGAGTCTTTAATTGTAGTTAGAAATCATTTAGATTTATTGGCAAAACTTTTTTATAAATTTGATGATTCAAAATATTTTAACGGTTCTACATTAGAGCAGTTGAATACTTTAAATATGGCAGCAGAATATGTGCAATTAACCAAAGAGTTAGAGGCTCGTTTTATGGGCTTAGTTAAACGCTTAAAAGCAGCATATGATATTTGTGCAGGTAGTGAACAACTTACTCAAGAAGAAAGGGATTATACACACTTTTATTTGGCTGTCCGCTCTATTATTTTTAAACTCACTAAAGGAGATGCACCCGATACAGCACAAATGAATGCTAAAGTTAGAGAGATGATAAATGACGCATTAGAGAGTGATGGCGTGCAAGAAATTTTTAAACTTGGAGATGAAGAGAGTAAGCAAGATATTTTTGATGAAGATTATATAGCAAAAATCAATAAGATAAAATTACCCAATACTAAAATTAAACTTTTGCAACAACTTCTTGCTAAGGCTATTGGAGAAATTAAAAAAGTAAATAGAGTAAAAGGTATCGATTTTTCTAAAAAAATGCAATCTTTAGTTGAAAAATATAATGAAAGAAAAGAAGATGATGTTTTGCGAAGTGAAGTTTATGAGGAGATGGCAGAACATTTGACAAACCTGATTTGGGAAGTGCAAAAAGAGTTTAGCTCAGGTGAAGAAATGGGAATAGATTTTGAAGAGAAAGCATTTTATGATATTTTAAAAGATTTGTGCATTAAGTATGATTTTAGTTATCCAGAAGAGAAACTTATTACTTTAGCAAAGGCTGTTAAAGATTTGGTTGATGAACAAGCTAGATTTCCTGATTGGAGCAAGAGAGAAGATATTAAATCTGCCCTAAAAGTTGGGCTTATTTTACTGCTAGATGAACACGGCTATCCGCCAGTTGAGAGAGATGAGGTTTATAAAGATATATTTGAACAGGCGGAAAATTTTAAGAAAAATATACGACTATAAAGGTGTAAATATAAAAAACTTTATAAACTATCGACTATAAACTATCGACTATTGACCATCAACCAACTACAGCAACCCCATAGCTAGTTTTGCTTCGTCGGTCATTTTGCTTTGGTCCCATGGTGGGTCGAATACTAACTCTACATCTAAATCTAGTAAGTCGCCATCCATTCGGCTTGGGATTGATTTTACTAAGTCTACTATAACTTCGCTCATAGAGCATGTTGCTGATGTTAGTGTCATTGTTATTTTACATTTATTAAGTTTGCTAACTTCATCTTTCCAGCAATCTACATCGTAAATTAATCCTAAATCATAAATATTTACAGGTAATTCTGGATCGTATATTTTTTGTAACTCTTCTATTACTCGCTCTTTAGTTTGTTCTGGTGTTACATCTCTTAAATCTGCCATTATAGTGTTCCCTCTTTACATCTTTTTGCATAGCTGTATACTTTTTCTAAGAATGATTGCAGGCTTTGCTGTCTTACAGGAGATAGCAACTCTACAATTCCTAACTCGTTTAGTTTTTCTGGATTAAAATTTAAAATATCGTCTGCTTTTTTGTTGCCAAATATATCCATAAGTAGAGTTATCATACCCTTAGCCATTTCGCTACTGCCCTCGCCTCTTAGAATTAGCACTCCATCTTTACACTCGCCAACAAGCCAAGCAGGAGAGGCACAGCCAACTATAAATGTGCTATCGTTTTTCTCCTCTTGGGGAAGTGTTGTATGGCGTTTTCCTAAATCGAAAATATACTCCAGTTTAGAGTTTGCATCTTCGAAAAGTTCGAAATCGCTTTTGTACTCTGCTACTACTTCTTCTATTGTTTTCATTACTCAATTCCTAATATAGATTCTTCGCAACTATCGCAAGTTTTCATACAATCTAGCTCATATTTACCGTAATATGCTGTTTCAAAATCTGCGTATATTTTGTTTGCCAAGTATTCATCATCTACTGTTGCAATAATTTCGTGGGCAAATGCTAATATTAGCATTTTTCTAGCATCATCTTTTGCAATACCACGAGATTGTAGATAGAATAGTTGTTTGTTATCTAATTGACCTGTTGTAGAGCCGTGGCTTGCTTCTAAGTCATCTATATATATCTCTAGTTGTGGTTTGCTTGCCATATATGCACCGCTATTTAGAAGTACAGACTTAGAGTTTTGATGTGCTTTTGTCCACTTAGCACTATTTTGTACACGAATTAGTGCATCAAAAATCCCTCTTGCTTTTTTATCTAATATAGATTTTGCAATTTGGCTAGATGTTGAGCTTTTGCCCTCGTGTACTATCTCTGATACAATTCCATATTTTGCACTATCTGTTGCATATAACAGATGAGAAGCATCTAAATTAGCATTCTCTTTTAACTCAACTCTAAACAGATTTAAACCATTATCAAATGAAAAATCAAAACTACTAATTTTTAAGTTAGCACTGCTATCTACTTTATATCTGCTTGTAAATATTGGTGTATAGTTTGCACTATTTAGTGTATGAGTCTTTATAAACTTTAGAGATGCATCTCTTGATACAAATATATCGTAACCGCTAAGTATAAAGCTTTTCTTTGCTTCACCTTTAAAGCTGTCTGATATTTGGCAGTGTATGTTAGCATCTACCAATATAACTACTCTATAATTTATTAGGCATTCGCTAGATGTATAATTATGCTCTATCTCAAAGCTACTATCTTTGCTACATCTAATTACAATAGCTTTTGGTGCCATTAAGTGACTTAAAAAATATAAACCATCAAAGTGCTCGGCATCTATGTCGCTAAACTCTGCTACTTCTACACTTACGCCATCTATGTCGCCACTATTTAACAGAGCACCATCTTCTATAACAATTTTTTTACCACTTGCTTCTACATTTTGCTCTTTTACTTCGCAAAGTTTCCAATCTTTTGAAACTAGAGGCTCAATATCGAAATATCTATACTTCTCTGTCTTTTTATTAGGCACTTTTAACTTTGCAAGAGCTGAAGCAGCTACACTTTTTGAACTGCTAGCACCAAGCTCTTTTAAAATACCATTACTATCGAGAGTATTTAAAATGTCTAATTTCATATTATATCTCCTTTCTCTAAAGCAAGCTTCAGAGAAATTCCTCTCACTGAAGCTTCGCCTTTGGCGAGAATGAAAAACTTTTTCTTTTCAAATATATTTACTGTTAAGTTTTTCATTACTTCTCCTCAAAAGAGCTATAACCCTCTTTTTCTAGTTGCTCTACTAATTCAGAACCTCCAGTATGTACTATCTGCCCATCTTTTAGTACATGAATATAGTCTGGCTCTATATAGTCTAATATACGGCTATAGTGTGTAATTACTAAAAAGCTTCTTTTGCCATCTTTCATTTTGTTTATACCTTCACTTACAGCTCTAAGTGCATCGATATCTAGTCCTGAGTCGATTTCATCTAATATTACAACATCTGGCTCTAGCATCATCATTTGCAGGATTTCGTTTCTCTTTTTCTCTCCACCACTAAAGCCCTCGTTTAGACTACGGTTAATTAGTTCTGGCTTCATTCCTAGCTCTGCTACATCTGCTTTCATTGCTCTTAAGAATTCTGCAGCATTTAGCTCTGGCTTACCAAGGTGCTTGCGTCTTGCATTTACTGCTGTTCTTAAAAAGTATGCATTATTTACGCCTGGTATCTCTACAGGGTTTTGGAAACTCAAAAATATACCGTCTAATGCTCTCTCTTCTGGCTCTTCATCTACGATATTTTTACCCTTATAGATAATTTCACCATCTGTTACCTCTACATCGTAATGACCAACTATTGCTTTAGATAAAGTTGATTTACCAGCACCGTTTGGTCCCATAATTGCGTGTACTTTACCCTCTTCTAAATCTAGGTTTAAACCTTTTAAGATATCTTTATTGCCTATTTTTGCTTTTAAATCTTTAATTTCTAATACTTTACTCATCCAACGCTTCCTTCTAATGTTAATTCTAATAATGCTCTAGCCTCTACCGCATACTCCATAGGAAGTTGCGAAAATACCTCTTTACAAAAACCGTGTACAATCATACTTACTGCATCCTCTTCGTTTATACCTCTTTGTCTTAGGTAAAATAGTTGCTCGTCGCTGATTTTTGTAGTTGTTGCTTCATGTTCAACCTGCCCTATGCTATCTTTACTCTCTAAATAAGGGAAAGTGTGTGCACCACATTGGCTACCAATTAACAATGAGTCACACTCGCTAAAGTTTCTTGCACCCTCTGCTTTTGCACCAATTTTAACCAAGCCTCTATATGTATTTTGACCCTTCATAGCCGAAATACCTTTAGAGATAATAGTTGAACTTGTGTTTTTGCCTAAATGTATCATCTTTGTACCTGTATCGGCTTGTTGTGCAAGGGTTGTTACTGCAACAGAGTAGAACTCTCCTACTGAGTTATCCCCTTTTAAAACACAGCTTGGGTATTTCCATGTAATAGAAGAGCCCGTTTCTACCTGTGTCCATGAAATTTTAGAGTTATCACCTTCGCAAATTCCACGCTTTGTAACAAAGTTGTAAATTCCACCTTTGCCCTCTTCGTCACCTGGATACCAGTTTTGAATAGTAGAGTATTTAATCTCTGCATCTTTCATTGCAACAAGCTCTACAACTGCGGCATGTAGCTGGTTTTCATCTCTAGTAGGTGCAGAACATCCTTCGTTATAACTTACATAACTGCCCTCGTCTGCAACAATTAATGTACGCTCGAACTGTCCGGTATTTAGTGCATTAATTCTAAAATAAGTACTAAGCTCCATTGGGCAACGCACACCTTTTGGAATATAAACAAATGTACCATCTGTAAATACAGCCGAGTTTAGTGCTGCAAAGTAATTATCTGTCATTGGTACAACACTAAACATATACTTTTTTACAAGTTCTGGATAATCTTTTATAGCATCAGAGATAGAGCAGAAAATTACGCCATGTTTTTTAAGCTCTTCACTATATGTTGTCTTTACAGAAACAGAATCCACAACAGCATCTACTGCTATTCCTTGTAGTTGCTTTTGCTCTTCTAGTGGAATACCTAGCTTTTCATATGCCTCTAAAATTTTAGGGTCAACTTCGTCTAAAGATTCTGGTGCCTGCTTTGGTGCAGAAAAGTAAGAGATAGAGTTATAATCTATCTTTTCGTAAGTTAATTTACCCCAATCTGGCTCTTCCATCTCTAACCACTTGTGGTATGCTTTAAGTCTAAGCTCTAACATCCACTCTGGTTCATCTTTTTTAGCTGATATAAACTTTATTACATCATCATTTAGCCCTGGTGGTACTGTATCTTGCTCGATGTCTATCTCGAAACCAAGATTGTACTCGCCAGTTATGGCTTTGTTTACTTCTTCTTGTGCCATCTATAGCCTTTATTTAAATTGTATTAATAACTTTATAGCAAAGTTTAAACTCTATGTCAAGGATTTTAGCAAAAAAATTATTAAATAGGAGTAATTTAGTCGTAATTAGTGTAGAATATTGCTATATTGGGTAGAGTTACCCAATAAAAGATTTTAATATTAATAAATATTTAACAGTTTGCTAATAATTTTTTGCATTTTGAAACTCTGATACTTCAGTATCTACCATAGAGTCTATCATTCTTATATATAAGTCGTTTATTAAATTTGGTGATAAACCTAACTCTATAGCGCGAGAACGCATTCTGTTTATTATATCGTCTATTCTATCTTTTGCTTTTATCTCATCTATAGAGTTCTTAAAGTGTGCCAACTGCTTAATATATGCATTTCTTGCTGCAATTAACTCTACAATTTGGTCATCTATAATATCTATCTGCTCTCTTGCCTCTTCTAAAGATTCGCATTTTTTAATATCCATCTTTTAGCACTCCTTTTAATAATTTGTAAAATTATACCATTTTTAAAAGATACTTACTAATTTTTAGATAAAATAATAAAAATATTTTTACAAGAAGGTTACAAATGGGCGATAGTTGCAAAAAAGCTTATATTACTACACCAATATATTATGTAAACGATGTGCCACATATTGGGCACGCATACACTACTATAATTGCAGATACATTGGCAATTTACTCAAGAATGGTTGGATTAGATACATTCTTTTTAACAGGAACAGATGAGCACGGACAAAAGATAGAGCAAGCTGCACTTGCTAGAGGTAAAAGCCCGCAAGAGTATGCTGATGAGATTAGCTATAAATTCAAAGCACTTTGGGATGAGTTTGACATAACTTACGATAAATACATAAGAACAACAGACCAAGAGCATAAAGCAGGTGTACAAGTAGCGTTTGAAAAAATGCTTCAAAAGGGTGATATATATAAAGGTACATACAAAGGGCACTACTGTATTAGTTGCGAAACATTCTTTACAGATACCCAAATTGTAGATGGAGAGCTATGCCCAGATTGTGGAAAAGAGACCTCTATCGTAGAAGAGGAGAGTTACTTCTTTAAACTATCTAAATATCAAGACAAATTAATCCAGTGGTATAACGAGAACGAAAAATGTATTCTGCCAAAGACAAAGAAAAACGAAGTTATGCGTTTTGTAGAGGGTGGATTAGAGGATTTATCAATTACAAGAACAAGCTTCGATTGGGGTGTAAAACTACCGAAAAGCGTAAACGACCCAAAACATGTAATGTATGTATGGTTAGATGCCCTAATGAATTATGTTACAGCACTAGGTTATGGCACTACAAATGAAAAAATGGACTATTGGCCAGCAAGAGTACACTTAATTGGTAAAGATATTTTGCGTTTCCATGCAATCTTTTGGCCAGCATTCTTAATGAGCTTGGATTTACCGCTACCAAAGCATATAGCAGCACACGGCTGGTGGACAAGAAACGGCGAGAAGATGAGTAAATCTAAAGGCAATGTTATAAACCCTAAAGAGGTTGCAGATGCTTACGGTATAGAGAACTTCCGCTACTTTATGCTTCGCGAAGTACCCTTTGGTGGCGATGGCGACTTTAGTCAAAAAGCTTTGATAGATAGAATAAATTCAGACTTAGGTAACGACTTAGGAAACCTGCTTAACCGCCTTATTGGTATGAGTGGCAAATACAGCAAAGGTGTGGTAAATAGTGAAAATGTAGAAAAACATTACCAAGCGGAGTTAGATGAAGTAAATGAATCTTTAGCAAAACTAGAGCCTCTACTTTTCGATATGCAACTACACCGCTACTTAGAAGAGTTATGGCGTCCACTAAGTGTTGCAAACAAAGCAATAGATAAGTACCAGCCATGGAACTTAATGAAAGAGGGTAAAGAGGAGCAAGCATTCGCACTAAATGGCTTAATAGCAAATATTTTAGCAAAAGTTGCAATTATGCTACACCCTGTAATGCCAAAGACTACAGATAAAATATCTCAAGCTCTAGGCTTTGAAATTGGCTTAGATAGTTATACAAATTTAATATACAACAAAGGTTTATTAAACGAGTTTACAATATCTAAAGTTCCTCCACTATTCCCAAGAGTTGAAGAGCAGTTATTAAAAGAGGTAGAGCCTCCAAAACCAGAACCAAAAGCTAAAAAAGAGGATAAAAAAGCAGTGAGCACAAGCGGAGTTATAACAATAGACCAATTCTTCCAAACAGAGTTAAAAATTGGAACAATCGTAGAAGCAGAGGAAGTACCAAAAAGCAAGAAACTACTAAAGCTAAAAGTAGATTTAGGCGAAGAGAATCCACGCCAAATTATTGCCGGTATCAAAGAGTGGTATAGCCCTGAAGATTTAGTAGGTACACAAGCGTGTGTTGTAGCAAACTTAAAGCCAGCTAAACTAATGGGTATGTTAAGCGAAGGTATGCTACTTGCCGCAAAAGATGAAAACGGCTTAAGCTTGCTTCGCCCAGAAACACCAAAAACAGCAGGAACAAAAGTATCTTAATGACAATAGAGAATTTAATAAATATAATCGGTGGCGAACTGCAAAACGAACCAAAAATAAATAGAGTAGAGTCTGCAACAATCTACCCCTCTAAAGTAGATAGTGGCGACCTATTTTTTGCTACCGATAAAGAGAGTGCACAAAAAGCTATAGAAAATGGTGCATTTGCTATAGTTTACGAAGCTGAATTAGAGATTACCGATAGCGAAATTGCATATATAAAAGTAGAATCTATCAAAGAAGCTACGCTAAAGTTTTTACGCTATATTGTGTTGCAAAAAGAGTCTAAAATATATCTTTTTGAAGATATAGATATATCTTTTCTAAAACAAATTGTATCGAGACGCTCTAGTATATACACTATAATATCAAGCGACTGGAAAAAGAGTTTCGAAGCAGTCTTAAACTCTGATTACGAAGTATATATTACAAACTCTAAAGAGTTAGCAGAGTCGCTATCGCCAAACTATAGAACACAAAAAGAGTTAGCGTATGGTTATATAATTTCTGACTCTTTGCTAAAAACGACATTTAAAATAGATAAATACATTTACCAAAACGCTCAAATGTCGCCACTATTTATAGATAATATTAAGAAAGTAGTAAAATTTTGCCAAGACTGGGATATAGAGTACGATATAAATCGCTTAAAATATACAAAAGAGTTTAGACCATTCTATGTAGAAGATGACTTAACTCCATCAAATATTGGCACAACAGAGAAAGTTTTAATATTTGTAAACAATTTAAAAATAGTAGATAGAGCAATTCAATACTTAAGAGAAGAAGGAAAATGGATAAAAAGCATTGTCTTAACACCACCTAAATCTAAGCTAGATACAGTAGATAGACCAAACTGGTACCAAAATGAGCAAGAGGCAAAAGAGATACTAAAAAACAACTTCTTCCACTACGCATTTTGCTATAATTTAAAGCCCGAAGATATACTGAATAAAGAAGAGGATAATAACTCTCTGTTTTAACTTATAGGGCAACTTTAGATTTTATACCAAATAAGGCAATCTTAAAGAGTGCCACCGCCGTCATCCTGAACGAATGTGAAGGATCTAACTCAAACTGCCGATACAAACACTTAGTTTATAGCCATGAAGATTAGATTCTTCGCTTCACTCAGATGACGGCGATGGTGTGCAATCTTATACCTTTTCCATTATATAATCAAGTTTTATTTTAAGTTAGCATCCCTATTTCGCAACAAAATCTCACTTGTAGGATATGCAAACTCTAACTTAGAGTTATCTATAATTACAATTATCTTTTTTATAACATCTTGTTTTACCCTGAGCCACTCTTCCCAATTTACTGATATAGAGAAAGCATATACTAAAATATTTAGAGAGTACTTATCTACCTCGTCTAAATAGACAAGTAGCGTTCTTCTAACTCCATATTTATCTTCTAAATTAAATAGCCCATCTTCGTAAGTTCGTTTCATCTTTATTAAATATCTTATTTTATTTAAATTTACAATATCTGGGTGAGAGTGTAGCATTTCGTATATTTCGTAAATGACTCTATCTATCTCTTTTGTGTTGCTTGTATATTTAATTGGTAAGTGGAATTTAATTCTTCTGCCTATTACTCTTTTGCTCCAGTTTTTTATATGGTCATTTGCAAGTTTAGAGTTTGGTACTGTAACCATTGCATTATCGAAAGTTCTAATTTTTGTAGATGTTAAACCGAATTCTGTTACAAAGCCCTCTAAATCTCTTGTCTCTATCCAGTCGCCCTGCCTAAAAGCATCTTCGCTTATTAAACGAATAGAGTCAAAAAAGTTTACAAGCATATCTTTAGCACTAAAACCAACAATCACCCCACCAACACCCAAAGATGTAATAAGAGCAGTAATATCTACACCAAACTTAGACAAAATAGCTACAGTAGCAATAAGAGCAACTGTAATTTTAGCAATATTTAGAAAAAGGTTAAATAATTCACGCCTAGCACCCTTCTGCGTCTTTATTTTATTGCGTAATGTAGAATAAAGAAGAAATTTAACAATTTCATAAAGTAGCCAAAGTATCAAAAATAGATTTATAATAAATACTATTTTATAAATATCACTACTATAATTTAAGCCATAGATATAGTCAATAAGTTTTGTAAAAATATATAGATTTATTAAGTATAAAAGAGGTTTAGCAATTTTATCTACTCTAAAAAATAGATACCTATAAAAACTATCTTTCCTATTTCTAAAAAGATACAACTTTAAATATTTTTTCACACCCTTAGAGAGTTTATAAAGTATATACAAAAAGATAGCATAAGTAAATATTAAAAAAATTGCTGTACTATTCAACTTAAAAAAGTTTAATATTTTTATTATAATATTTTCCATATAATGATTATATCTTATTTATAGAAAAATAACAATAATTATAGGGCACCTCCATTACCATTAAGTTAAGGATTTTATATCGGTAAAATGGCATGATGTAAAACTATGCCATCGCCGTCATCGTATAATACAAAACCCCAAAGAAATAAAAAGTTTGACAATGTAAAAAACATGTTAAACTAAGGGGTGCTAAAGTAGAAAGAGGAAGATAAAAGAGGTCGCTGTCATTGGTTAA
>JALVTE010000026.1 GCA_027024155.1 Campylobacteraceae bacterium | reverse complement strand
ATTTCATTGCCTTTATTTAAATTTGGTTTCTAGCTACTCACTAGAAAAGTTTTGCGATTTTACAGAAAATATGCTTAAATGCTAGTTAAATAAATTAAGAATCAACTATTTCTATTTCAAAAACCTCCTTCAGCTCAATACTACTCTCTAAACACTCAATTAGCAACTCATCCTTGGCACCAAATGCCCCTATATATTCATATTTACCATCAATTAACATAAATTTATCTACCACGCCATACTCTGCATTTACTAAAAAATACTCTTTTATACCGCTTTTTTCATAAAGCTCTTTTTTAACTGTTTTATCTTTTAATGCCGTAGATGGCGAGAGAATCTCAAAAACTGCACAAGGCTTTTCATCTTCACAAAATAGCATAATATCAGGTTGCACAACATTAATTTTGCCATCAACATCCAACTTCAAATCAAAAGGTGCAATCCTAGGTAGGCACATTTTTTTCTCTTTACTAATACTTTTTAAAAAATATGCAATACTCAAAACTACATCCTGATGCGAAGCACTAGCCCCCGCCATCATATAAATATCACCAAAAATAAGCTCTACCCTCTCTTGGGTAGAATTAGCAATATCAAGATAATCTTCATAACTGTAATTTCTTAATACTCTTGCCTCTTCCATAAGTGCCTCATTCTTAATTTTTATTAATTATATCATAAAATTAAAAACATTTTACTTCTCTTTTAAAGCCTTAGCTATCAACTCAATCATATTCTTAAACTTTACATCAACATCGTGACCCTATATTAGAGTTAATACCAAATCAAAATAACCTTACTTTTCATATTGCTCTAATATGCATCCACAAAAGCTGAAACTTTGAGACGAGAGAAAAATAAGAGAAAACTAGAGAGCTACATTAAGAGTATTTTAACATATAAATGTTATTATATACTTATAGTTAATAGTACAAGGGGGAATAATATGCAAACAGTAGGCATAAGAGATTTACAAATAAATCCAGCTGTTTTTACAAAATCATTAGAAAATAATGAATTTGTTATGATTACAAAACGAGGAAAACCTTTAGGTGTAGCGACCTCTTTCGAAGATGATATACTGCGACATGGTTTTTTAGAAAGTTTAGTTTTAAAAGCATTTGAAAGAGGTGATATTTCACTATCTCAACTCTCAAAATCACTTAAATTAAGCAAAGGCAAAACTATGAAACTTTTAGCCTTACACAATATCCCTGTTACTGACTATAAACTCGAAGAAGATTTAAAAGGAATAGAGAGCTTTTTGTAATGAAGTTAATCATCAGCGACTCTACTACAATTATTACCCTATTAAATATTAACAGATTAGATGTTCTAAAAAATATCTTCTCTTTAGTCTATATACCTAAAAAAGTTTACGATGAAATAGTCATAGAAGAGAAAATTACTTTAAATAAAAATTTCTTTGTAGTAAAAGAGATTAACGATAAAAATCTCTACACTCTTCTTACTAAAAGTTTAGATGCAGGAGAGTCTGAAGCTATTGTTTTAGCCAAAGAGATGAACCTATCACTAATAATCGACGAGAAAAAAGGTCGCAAAATAGCAAGCAATTTAGGCATTAATATTTTTGGCTTTATTGGTCTGTTAGTGTTAAACCACAAAAAAGAGATGCTTACTAAAGATGATACTCTTGATATTTTTTATAAAGCAAAAAAACAAGGGTTTATGGTTGGTAATAATTTAGAAAATGAGTTCCTAAAGCTAATTAAGAACTAAATAAAAAATATAATCTCAAGCTTTCTAAACAGGGCAAATTTTAACAAAATGTCCGTTAATGCCAGAATATTACAAATCAAGGAACACTAAATGTCCATTAATAATGGTATAACCACCTAAAAGGGCATATGTAATAGTTATATTATATAAAAATTCTTACTTTTAGACTTAAAAATTATCATTTTTATACTTTTTAAAAAATAACAGTACATTTAAAATATTCCTTCAATTTGAGAATATCGGACAGTTTTAGCTATAATATTCCTTGAATAAATAGTTATACTACAAAAGGACAAACACTCATGATAAAAATATCTATTACTCTTTTCTTTGTAGTATCCATTATATTTTCAACAATATACACTCCACAAGCTATATTACCCACATTAAAAGAAGTTTTTGATATTGATATTGCAAAGACCAATACTTTACTTTCAGGCATGATATTTACTTTGATGATAGCAACACCATTTTATATTTTGGCTTCAAATAAGTGGCAAAGAAAAAAGATTATGATATTTTCAACTTTTTTTCTTTTTCTTGCAGTAAGTATATCAGCAGTTGCAACAAATTTTTATATTTTGTTATTTAGTAGAATTTTACAAGGTATATTTATACCAGGTATCACAGCCATTATGCTATCTTATGTCCAAGATATTTATCCTGATAAACATAGAGGTTTAGGTATGGGAATTTATATGGCAGCCACAAGTTTTGGAGCAGTCATTGGAAGATTATTGGCAGGTTGGATTACATCTTTGTATTCTTGGAGGATTG
>JALVTE010000025.1 GCA_027024155.1 Campylobacteraceae bacterium | reverse complement strand
CATCTTCTACTAAATCACTCTCATTTGGGCTAACTGCCTCCCATTGCCAAGCTCCTGCTGGGCTTTTTGTTAAATTCCAATCATATTTAAACAGAATTTCTAAAAAGCTATTATCCCATTTTGTAGGTGTTGGCGTCCAAGCTCCCTCTAAGCCACTTGTAATAGTATCTGCACCTTTGCCACTTTTATAACTATTTTCCCAACCAAAACCTTTTTGTTCAATAGGTGCTGCTTCTGGCTCTGGACCTAAATATTTAGATGGATCTGCTGCTCCATGGTTTTTACCAAATGTATGACCACCTGCTATTAGAGCAACTATCTCTTCATCATTTACACCCATTCTATAAAAACTCTCTTTTATATCTTTGGCTGCTTCTAAAATATTTGGTTCACCATTTGGACCTTCTGGATTAACATAAATTAGTCCCATTTGAACGGCTGCAAGATTATTATCTAACTTTCCATCTTTATGTCGATTATCACCTAGCCATTCACTCTCTTCACCCCAGTAGGTATCTACTTCACTCTCCCAGCTATCTTCTCGTCCTGCAGCAAAACCATAAGTCTTAAAACCCATATCTTCGAGTGCTACATTTCCTGCAAGAATTAGTAAATCTGCCCATGATATTTTATTTCCATACTTCTTTTTTATAGGCCAAACCAGCTCTCTAGCTTTATCTAAGTTTGCATTATCTGGCCAACTGTTTAATGGGGCAAATCTTTGAGAGGCACTGCCAGCCCCACCTTTACCATCAACAACTCTATAAGTTCCTGCACTATGCCAAGCCATTCTTATAAAAAGTGGACCATAATGCCCATAATCTGCAGGCCACCACTCTTTTGACTCTCTCATAATTTTTCTTAAATCATCTTTTAGTGCTTTATAATCAAGCTCGGCAAAAGATTTCTTGTAACTGTAATCATCTTTTAAAGGAATAAGTTTTTCATTGTTTTGTTGTAAAATTTTTAAATTTAGTCTATTTGGCCACCATTTATGTAGCATATCCCCACCAATAATGGTATGCTTTAGTGATATTTTCTTTTTCATAATAAATCCTTATTTTCCTCTAACTAGCTCTATAAATTCGCTAATATCCTCTTGAAGAGCAACTAAATCCTCTTCGTGCTCTACTTCGTCGGCTAGTATTTGGCTTACAATATCGTAAGTTACAATATCTTTATTACGAGTTACTTCCAAGATGTCAGAGTATGTCTTAATTGCACACTGTTCACCTTTTATAGCATCTTCTAAAATTGCTAATACATCAAAATCTTTTGGCTCTTCATATCCACAATTTGTATGTACGAACCACTCTTTTGGATTAAGTAGCGGTGTACCTCCAAGTTGCAAAATTCGCTGTGCCACCATATCGGCATGACGAAGCTCATCTTGTGCATGTTGATTTAACTCAGCTATAGCTGCATCTTTCATGATTCCTTTTACCACTTTCTCTTCTATATAGTATTGATAATAAGCTAACCACTCATCTGCGTAAGCTCTATTTAATAGCTTTATAAGCTCCTCAACCTCTATACCTTTAATTATTGAATTTCCCACTCTTGCCATAATATCCTCCTTTTAGTTTTATTTTTAGCCTCTTGTTACATCTTGGCACTTTTTCTTAAAGTACTCACTACCAGCTTTGCACAATGGGCACTGCTTAGGTGGTTTTTTGCCTCTGTGTACATGTCCGCATACTTCACAAATCCACTCTTCGTTATTCTCACTATCAAAAAAGCCTTCTGCTTCAAGTGCCTCTTTTAACTCTAAATACTCTTTTTCGTGCTCAACTTCTACTTTACCAATAGCTCTAAAAAGTCTTGCAATAGAGTCTAAACCCTCCTCTTTAGCAATTTTTGCAAAGTTTGGATACATCTCTTCGTGCTCATATCTTTCGCCATCAGCTGCATAAGTTAAATTCTTTTGTGTAGTGTCAAGCTCTATACCATTTACTAATTTATTATAAGCTTTAAACTCTGCCATTGCATGGTACTTTTCGTTATCTGCTGCCTCTTGGAAAAATCTAGCAATTCTATGTAATCCCTCTTCTCTAGCAACATCCGCAAAAAACTCATATTTGTTCCTTGCCATAGATTCACCGGCGAACGATTTCATTAAATTAACCTCTGTAAGGTTTTTGGTAATACACTCCATCTCTTGCCCGCAACATACAAGTGTTCCTCCTCCAACATTTGTTACCTCTACCTCATTACCACATACGCTACATTTGTAACTTTCATACTCTCTCATTTTTAATCCTTATGATTTTTTAAAGGAAAATTTTTTTCCTTAGAGAATTATTACTAAACATTCCTTAAAAGAAAATGAAACTATTAGAAAAAAATTATTATTTAGACTTTTTCTTCTATATTATTAAAAAGAGAAATAAATTTAGATATAATTTTACAAAACTTTTTAGGAGTATTTTTTTGAAAAAGAATATAGCAAGTGCAAGAATAAATATAGAGAGTTCTAAACTATTAAAAGAGTTAAACGACTCATTACCGTTTGATAAAGAGTTGTATAA
>JALVTE010000024.1 GCA_027024155.1 Campylobacteraceae bacterium | reverse complement strand
TTTCGTTATTAAAGTTATCGAACACCTCTTTTGCTTTTGCTAAAATCCATCTATCTATCTGACCAAACTTCTCTACCTCTAAAAGCTCTTCTAAACCGCTTAAGTTAGATAGCAAGAATCTAAAGCTGTTTCTAATTTTTCTATACTGCTCGGCAGTCTGTTGTAAAATGCCTTTACTAATCTTTAAGTCGCTTTGGTAATCACTAAGAGCAACCCATAAACGCAAGATTTCAGAGCCAAACTCTTTAGTAACTTGGTCAGGGGCAACAACATTACCCTTAGATTTACTCATCTTCTCGCCCTTCTCATCAACTGTAAAGCCGTGAGTTAAAAGCCCTTTATATGGTGCATGCTCATTAATTGCACAACTAACTAGCATAGAACTTTGGAACCATCCTCTGTGCTGGTCTGTTCCCTCTAAGTAAAGGTCTGCTGGGTACTGCCCTGCATCGTAATTTCTTGACTTTAGTACACTAAACCAAGTAGAACCACTATCGAACCATACATCAAGTACATCTGTAACTTTCTCTAATTCATCTGCTTTGTATCCGCTACCTGGGTATAGAAGCTCTTCTATAGGCATATCGTACCAAGCATCACAACCTTTGTGTTCAAATATCATTGCCACAAAGTTTAGCACTTTCTCATCTAAAATTAACTCTTTAGTAGCTTTTACTCTAAAGAATGCTATCGGCACGCCCCAACTTCTTTGACGAGAGATACACCAATCTGGTCTCCCCTCTATCATAGGTTTAAATCTGTTTACACCCCACTCTGGGTAGAATTTAACATCGTTTATAGACTTTAGAGCACTCTCTCTTAGAGTGTTTTCACTACCATCCATCTTTTTATCTACAGCAATAAAAAATTGTTTTGTAGCTCTATAGATTACAGGCTTTTTTGTTCTCCAACAGAATGGATATGAGTGAGTAAATTTATCTACGCTAAGTACACTATCACCTAAAAGCTCTACTATCTTTTCATTCGCTCTAAATACATGCTCTCCAACAAACTCCTCGGCATTTGGTAAAAGATTTAGCCCTACTACACTCTCGTCGTAACAACCCTTATCATCAACTGGCATAATTACTGGCAAGTTATACTTTAACGATGCAAAATAATCCACCTCTCCATGTCCTGGAGCAGAGTGTACAGCACCAGTTGCAGAGTCTAACTCAACAAAGTCGCCAAGAATTATGTAAGATTCTCTACCATTTAGTGGATTAACAGCTTTTAAGTGTTCTAACTCAGTCGATGGAATCTCTTTAACAACTTCACCACTGCTTAAAACACCCTCGTTTACTAAAGCCTCTACTCTACTTTGTGCAACAATAAAGCCATCTTTTGTAAGCACATAAGTCTCTTCTGGATGAAGTGCAATTCCAACATTCGCCGGCAGTGTCCAAGGAGTTGTAGTCCAGATAACCATTGCAGCTTTACCATCAACTCCAAGTTTTGCTTTAGCTTCGTCGCTCAGTTCAAACGCTACATACAAAGAGTAATCCTCTTTATCTTTATACTCAATCTCTGCATCTGCTAGTGCAGTCTCTGCTGCCCACGACCAGAAAATTGGCTTGCTTCTCTCTACCAAAAGCCCACGATTTGCAACTTGGCAAAGTGCTCTATAGATATTTGCTTCAAATTTAAAATCCATAGTTAAATATGGGTCTTCCCAATCAGCAACAATACCCATAGATTTAAAGCCCTCTTTCTGAAGCTCAACATGCTTTGCAGCGTGCTGACGACAAAGGTCTCTAAATTTTGTTACACCTATTACCTCTTTTTTTTCTTTACCAATCTTCTCTTCTACCTTTTGCTCAATCGGAAGACCGTGGCAATCCCAACCCGGAGTAAAACGAACAGCCTTACCCTGAAAGTAGTTATACTTAACAATCATATCTTTTAAAGTTTTATTTAGTGCATGCCCAATATGCAAAACTCCATTAGCGTATGGAGGACCATCATGAAGGGTAAACATCTCTCTACCCTCTCTCTTTTGCTTCATTTTATTATAAGCTTTTTGATTCTCAAACCACTTAGCGTATCTCTTAGGCTCGTTGTTAGGCAAATTACCTCTCATCGGAAATGTTGTTTTTGGCAACAGAAGTGTATCTTTATAATCCATTTTGGCTTTTCCTTAAAAGAATTTATATAAATCTTTAAAAATTTGGGAGATTATAACTAAAACTCTATTACAATTTCGTTATAATAGTTGCCAAATGCAAAAAGAGTGGAGTTTAAAATGTCTAAATTACAGAAACCAGATTATATAATTTTTATTGGGTCCTCTTTATATAAAGATTTAGTTATACGAGGACACATAGAGAGAGTTTATCCATACATTAAAGATGCCATTCATGTAGATAAATACCCAACTTACAAAGATGATATCATAGAAGAAACATTAAATATATTAAAATTCAGAAAATATCCAACTGCAATGTTTGTCTTGGCTAAATATTTTGATAGAGTAAATGAGCTTCTGCAAGATGCTGGATTTAAAGAGGTAGATAAAGACAACAGCAAAATATACACAGTTAATGGCACTATCTTGGTTGTTAAAAAGATAGATATATTTTCTCAACTTCCTAAACCTACTAAAATAAATAACAGAAGTATTGCTAACTTTAAAGCCTTCGGTCCAGAGAATTGTTTAGAAGCTATAGAGGATAAACTACAAGAACATGCATCTGTTGTTAAGGTTCTTCCAACTTGGTATAATATAGAGATAAAAGATAACGAAGGCGAAGAGTTACTTATAAAAACGGTTAAAGAGTTAAATGTCCATCTTCTGCCAATTCGCTCTTTAAGAGCCTCTATAATAGAGTATTTCAGTAAAAAAGGCAAAACAATTTCGTGTGCCGAAAGTTGCACAGGTGGATTAATTGCTTCAAAACTTACTGCTATTAGTGGTGCTTCAAAAGTAATAGAGGGCACAATGGTTACTTATAGTAACAGAATAAAACAAGAGTGGCTAGGCGTTAAAGAAGAAACACTAAAAAAGTATGGTGCAGTAAGTGAAGAGACAGTAAAAGAGATGCTAATAGGTATAAAAGAAGCAAGCAACTGTAATGTTGCCATAGCAGTTAGTGGAATTGCTGGACCAACAGGTGGAACAAAAGAGAAACCAGTTGGCACTGTATATATAGGAATTAAAAACGACGATTTAATAATGACTAAAAAATTTAACTTTAAAGGTGATCGAAGTTTTATACAAGAGCAAGCTGCAAGAGCCTCTTTAGAGATGCTAATCTATTCAGAACCAGAGTTTTTTGACTTTTTTTAGTTTTTTTTACAAAATATCTAAAAAACTCTTGACTTTAAAAAGTTTACAAGCTATAATTACGCCACTTAAACGCATAGATGCTTTAAGGGTGCGACCCGTTAGCTCAGTTGGTAGAGCAATTCCCTTTTAAGGAATGGGCCCTTGGTTCGAATCCAAGACGGGTCACCACTAATAAATGACTTATTTGGACTAGATGACCCTTTCATCTAGTGGCCAAGGATGCTATGTTTTCCGCATAGAAACAGAGGTTCAAATCCTCTAAGGGTCGCCACCCTAAATAGTCTTTAATATCGGTCGCTTAGCTCAGTTGGTAGAGCGCTACCCTTACAAGGTAGATGTCATAAGTTCGAGTCTTATAGCGACCACCATTGTTAAAAGTAATTTTGGTAATGCGGTGGTAGTTCAGCTGGTTAGAATGCCTGCCTGTCACGCAGGAGGTCGCGGGTTCGAGTCCCGTCCACCGCGCCACCACTTTTTCTAATTGATTATAATATTTTTAATCCTCCTCCTTTAGTATATAGAAAAAGAGAAATTATAGGGGTTCCACCAACCCCACCCCCACTATTTAGACTCTTAGAGTTTAAGTAGCATTTACTTCTTCGTGACCCGTTAGCTCAGTTGGTAGAGCAATTCCCTTTTAAGGAATGGGCCCTTGGTTCGAATCCAAGACGGGTCACCACGTTTTTTTCATGTTGTCTTCAGCAGACAGCTCGAAAAACTTGTTTTCACTATTGGTCGCTTAGCTCAGTTGGTAGAGCGCTACCCTTACAAGGTAGATGTCATAAGTTCGAGTCTTATAGCGACCACCACTATTGTTATATGCGGTGGTAGTTCAGCTGGTTAGAATACCTGCCTGTCACGCAGGGGGTCGCGAGTTCGAGTCTCGTCCACCGCGCCAGCAACTCTTTTTTACAAACCTAACAAATTAAACTTCAACAAAAAAAATAGTAATAATCCTAAAAATACAACTAAAAGCATATTTAATCTAAATACTCCTAGTATAAATACAAAAATAGTAGCAATTAGATAGTTAATATCTGTATAGCTAATCACCCCACTTTCGCCATATCTAAAAACAATAGGCACCCACAATGCAGTTAAAATTGCTTGCAGAGAGAAGTTTAAAAACTCTTTTAACTCTTTACCAGGATGATATTTAACAAATTTAGAGAAAAAAGTATATCTATTTATAAATGTTATAAATGACAAAATTATAATTAAAATCCAAGTAGAATTCATTTAGCAACCTTACTTACTAAATATCCACAGAGCATACCAATTAATGCAGAAAAAATTACATATGTATCTGGGTATGTACTTTTAAAATAAATAGATGCCAAGCCACTAACTACTGTAGTTACAAGCATTGACATAGATTTTAAATGCTCTACTGTAATTGCTACAAATACAGCAACTATTGCAAAATCTAAGCCAAGCTTATCTAAGTTATCAATCTTCTCACCCATTACTATACCAATATATGTAGAGAGATTCCATACTATATAAAACACTATACCTGCCCACAGAGAATATAGTTTTGAAAATTTTCCACTTTTTAGCATATGTGCCTTAGTAACTGCATACATTTCATCTGTTAAAAAGAAAGCTAGCGGTATTTTCCACTTAAGTGGCAGTTTGTAAACCTCTTTTCTTAAATCTATAGAGTAAAGCAGATGTCTCGAACTTATAGCAAAAACTGAACCACTAATAGATAACATACTAGCCCCACTAGATAGCAGAGTCATAGCAGAGAGCTGTGCTGCCCCTGCAAAAATAAATAGCGACATTGCTTGTGCTTGAAAGAGTGTAAGCCCAATATTTATAGCAATAGTTCCACTCAAAATTCCCCAAGGAATTACTGCAAGTGCCAATGGTGATATATCTAAAGTAGCTTGTTTTATTATTTTAAAATTATCACTCAAAAACTAATCCTATTTTTTCCTAAATTTTATCTTAATACTCTTTAACAGAGTTAATTAGATATTTAATTATGCTATAATTACACAAAATTTTAAAGGTTCTCAAATGAAGAAATATATAATTTTACTAATTTTAACAATATCTGCTTTTGCAAAAGTTAATGTAGCTGTTAGTATTCCACCACAAGAGTATATTTTAGAGCAGATTGCTCCGAATTTAGTAGATACAGAAGTAGTTGTAAAACCTGGAAATTCACCACACACTTACGAGCCAAAACCTTCGCAAATGATAGCCTTAAGCAAAGCAAAAATATATTTTGCAATCGGTGTAGAGTTCGAAAATAGTTGGCTTCCTAAATTTAAAGCTCAAAATAGTAATTTACTGATTGTTCATACGGATAAAAATATAAAAAAATATCCAATAACAAGTGGGCAAGAGGCAGGAGAACTAGACCCACATATTTGGTTATCACCTAAAAATTTAAAAGTTATTGCCAAAAATATGGCAAATGCTTTAATAAAAGTAGATTCAAACCATACAAAAGAGTATAAAGATAATTTAAATCAATTTATTACCAAGCTAGATAAATTAGATAAAAAAATTAAAGATAAATTATCTAAATTAAAAAATAGAAATTTCTTAATTTTTCATCCATCGTGGGGCTATTTTGCTAGAGATTACAACTTAAAACAGATTGCAGTAGAGATAAAAGGCAAAGAGCCTTCGGCTAGAGAGTTAATATCTGTTATTAAATTAGCTAAAAAAACTGCTGTAAAAGTTATATTTACACAACCTGAATTTTCACAAAAAAGTGCTAAACTTATTGCAAATGAATTAGATATAAAAGTTGTCAAAGTATCACCACTTAAAAAAGATGTTATACAAAACATAACTAACTTTACAAATATACTGGCAGGAGAGTAGATGCAAAAAGCTCTACTAAAGGTTGAAAATTTATCATTTAAATACGATAAAGAGTATGTATTAAAAGATATAAACTTCGAACTGTACGATAAAGACTTTTTTGCAATTACTGGTCCTAATGGTGGAGGTAAATCTACACTAATAAAACTAATTTTAAATATTCTAAAGCCTCAATTTGGCACTATTGAATTAAATAACTCTATTAAAAGTTCTTTAGATATTGGTTATGTTCCTCAAAATACAAATATAAATTTAGATTTTCCAATATCTGTTTTAGATGTTGCTATGATGGGCAATGGTTCAAAACATAACACTTTAAAAAGAGCACTTAACATTAACTATACAAAATTAGAGATAGAGTGTGCAAAAAACTCTTTAGCAAAAGTTGGAATGCAAGGCTTTTTAAATACAAAAATCTCTAACCTCTCAGGTGGGCAGAGACAGAGAGTTATGATAGCAAGAGCTATCTGTTCGCACCCTAAACTATTAATACTAGATGAGCCAACATCTAGTATAGATATAAATGGACAAAAAGAGATATATAGCCTACTTAAAGAGTTAAACAGAGATATTACAATACTTGTTGTAACTCACGATTTAACAGTAATCTCTAACTATGCAAATAGAGTTCTTTATGTAAACCAAGAGGGCTTTTTACACAACTTAAAACAAGATAGATTTAGAGTAAACAAAGATGAACACTTCTGCGAAGTAGAACTAATGCAGATGCTAGGCAAAAATGGTGGACAAAACTAATGGAAGGGTTAAATTAATGATAGAAGCTTTACACTACACATTTGTACAAAATGCCCTACTCGCAGCAATTATGGTAAGTATTGTTGCTGGAATAATAGGCTCTTTAATTTTAGTAAACAAAATGACATTTTTAGCAGGGGGTATAGCACACAGCTCATATGGTGGCATCGGTTTAGCAATATACTTTGGCTTACCCATATTTTTTGGAGCATCGTTATTTGCAGTTTTTAGTGCAATTATTATTGCTTTAATTAGTTTTAAACAACGCCACAGATTAGATATATTTATTGGTCTAGTTTGGGCTGTAGGTATGGCTATAGGTATTATTTTTGTAGATTTAACACCTGGATACAATGTAGACTTAATGAGCTACCTATTTGGCTCGATACTAGCAGTTAGCAAAGAAGATTTAATATTTATGGCAACTCTTGTGGTAATTGTGCTAATATTCATACACCGCTTCTACAAAGAGATATTAGCAGTCTCATACGATAGCGAATATGCAACACTTCGTGGAATTAATGCTAAGCTTTTCTTTACTCTTATATTAATACTATCCGCACTAACTGTTGTAGTAGCTATTAAAGTTGTAGGTTTAATATTGGTAATTGCACTAATGACAATGCCAACATATATAGCTGAACAAATTAGCAATTCTCTATATGGTATGATGATAAAATCTGCAATAATTGCATCTATATTTACAATAACAGGCTTAGCAATTAGCTATCAATTCGATATTACATCAGGAGCAGCAATAATTATAGTAGGGGCAACAATTTTGTCTATCTTTATGCTAATTAAAAAGATATTAGCATAAAATAGGCAAATATTCACCATTTATTCACACTACCTTCACTTTTGATTCACGCTTTTGATATATAATATCGACATAACAACTCAAAAGGAGACAAAATGAAAAGAGTTTTATTAATGATATCAGCATTAGCTGTTTCGGCATTTGGTTACAATTATAACGGTACTTGGATTAATAAAAGTACATCTAAATATAATGACCCAGTAGTTTTAAAAATAAGCGGTACTACCATTTCCCCATACATTAAAAGAGGAGATGCACAAGTAAAGTTAAAAGCAAAAGATGCTACAAATACTGGTAATGGATTATACGAGGCTTGGGGCTTTGGAGCCAAAAACCTTGTATTATATATCAAGCCAATTAATAGTAGCAAAATTAAAGTTTATGAAAAAAAGATAGATACAGATAGACACATTGTCATTAGTCGAAGTTTTATCTTTGCAAAAAGAGCTTCTGAATTAAAAACTATCAAACAAAGATATGTTGGAAACTGGAAAAGTACAGATGCATTTAGTGCAATATCTAAATTAACTGTTAGATATGTAGATGGTAGTTTATATGTAAGAGCTTGGAAAAATACACCAAGAGGTCAAAAAGCATTAGGCTTAGTAAAAGCTAAATATTATGGAAATGCTCTACATATGACATGGTATAAAGGAAATTTAGTAGTAAATGCAACTATTAAAGGGTTAAATTACAACTCACATATTAATAGATACAGAACACTACAATTAAATGTAAAAGCTAAAAATATAAATACAGGCTTGACAAACCGCCAAATAATTAACTTTACAAAGAGTAAAATTCATATTGAACGCCCAATATACAGAGAGGACAGACCAATTCGTAAACACTTAAAAATTGGACCTGTTGATGTTAATTTACTAATAAACAGCTACTAATATCGTAACACTTACCCCAATTATTCTTTGGCGGTAAGTGCTTTATACCTACATTCGCTATAATTTTTGTTATACTTATAATTAAACTTCCAATAAAAAAGGTTTATCAATGTCAGAAAATAGAGCACTACTAACAATCGAAGCTGAAATAGAATCTCAAGATGATGGATTTATTATAAAAATAAAAAATAGTGAAACAGGTGAAAAACTAGAAGTAGATAATGTAAGAGATTATGCTGAATATTTAGTAGAGAGCGTAAACAGCTCACTATGCGACGACTTCACAGCCGTATGGAAACCATCACCAAATGCAAAAAGAGCTGATATAGACTTAATAGGTATGCAACTTGGAATGATGCAAAAGTGGATGGATGAGCAATTAAATACAGAAGTTCAAGAGAGCTAACTATTTACAATAGCACAATATCCATAGTGATAAGTACTAAAATGAGAGCAACTTCTCTCTGGTATAATATACCAAGACTTATACTCTTTAAATTTAATTTTTTCTCTCTTAATAACAGGCAATGCATCTATAGACAATCTCTTTAAAGCTCTTATATCCAATTTCTTAGGATTATCTTTAAATTTTTCTATATTTGTTTTTGCCACCATTGCATCGATATTTAAAGATACAATTAAAGTAAAAGATGCAATAGCGAGAATCGATAAGATATTAGAAAAAGTTGCAAATGATAATTTTCTAATTAAAAACCAAACTCCCATAAGCAGTATAATAATTAAAAAGTAGTCAAACCACTCAACATAATATCTTAAAACTGTAGCACCCATCAAAGATTGGTATAGGTGCATTTTTTTAAGAGAAACCAACCCTATAATAACAGTTTGCACAAGCATAGCACTTAATAGTAAAGTTATTACCCTCTCACCTCTGTATCGCTTAAGTATAAACAGAAATATTACCGAAACCAACCCCAAAACAAGCATTAACTGAAAAAATCCCTCTCGTGCAAAAGTAGAGATAGAGACACCTTGTGGTACATAGTTTTGCGATAACAAAAATGGAATTTGTAACAACACAAAACTAAAAAATAGCAAATTGATAACACCCAAAAAGATACCTAAAATTAATATATCCAATTTTTTTGTCTCTATATGCCCCACTCTATCTGAAATATTAGATAGTGTATATATAAACATCAAAAGATAAATTGTAAAATAGAGAGGCACAGTTAATATATAATGAATATCAAAGTGCTCCGGTAATTTAAATATGCCAGATAAAATATTAGAATAGTGGCTGTCTGCACTTGTTAAAAGTAGTATAAAAACAGCTAAAAAAGGCAGGGTTATCAGTAAAGCAATCACAATACGATTGTAAATCTCTTTATCTTGCTTGTAAGTTATAATTACCGCACCAAGTAACTAACTTAAACTTTGATGTAGCAATTTCGTTCAAAGGCAAGGCAGATTTTCGCAGGACTAGCCGGAGGCTAATTCAAGAAAATCTAACGCAGCATTTGGGCGAAAGTGCTACACCCTTTGGGGATAACGATACGGGGCAATCTGCACATAAAAAAATCTTTGCATTAGCTTTGGCTAGTCCTACAGATTTCTTTATGCACATCTCACCCCGTCTCGTTATCTCAAAGTTTAAGTTAGTTATTTGGTGCGGTAATACAGAGCTAAACTCTTTTATATACTCTAAAATAGAAATTTTAAAAGATATTTTTGGCAAAATAGTTTGATAAATATTCTCCACTCTCTGCATAGATGTAACATATAAAAGCAAAACATAAATATAAAAAATTATTGGCAAAACATACTGCACCATATCGTTATTGTAATAAAACATATCTACAATCATAATAAAAGCAAAAGGCAAAAACCACTTTGTGTATCTATTCTTAAGCTCATCCCTCCAAGCCAAATATATAAGTGGAGCTAAAATTAAAATATACATCACAATATGCCAGCCTCCCACAAGCAGTGGCATTTTTAAAAAGTTCTCTATTACCGTAAGTATTAAACTAACCGCAATTAACCCCCACGCAAACTGCTTATTTGTTAAAATCGGATTTAGTAACACTTTACTCTGTTCTATTTGTTTCATCTATTCTCCTTTTTAATAACTAAAGGGCACCTCGAATGCCATTATGTTAAGGACTTTATATCCATTTATTGGCTCAAAGCCAAAAGCATAAAGCCTGAAGCAATGAAAATATTTACCATTGCCGTCATCGTATAATACAAAACCCCAAAGAAATAAAAAGTTTGACAATGTAAAAAACATGTTAAACTAAGGGGTGCTAAAGTAGAAAGAGGAAGATAAAAGAGGTCGCTGTCATTGGTTAATAAAA
>JALVTE010000023.1 GCA_027024155.1 Campylobacteraceae bacterium | reverse complement strand
CTAGGAAAAGATAGCGACACAATAGGAGCAATTTACGGCTCAATAGCTGGTGCCTATTATGGAATTGACAATATAGACAATGATTTAATCGAAGGATTAATGCACAACAAAAAAATAATAGAAATAGTCAAGCAACTTTATGACAATAGGTACAAATAAAACTCTTAAACTATGCTCAATTCATTGAGCATTCCTGCACAATTTGAGATTTTAAGAAATTGAGATTTAATTTAATTGTAGTGTTAAGAAAATGCAACTGTCTGAAGCCAATAGGCTAAGTTTTGCATTTTTAACGTAAATTAAACAATCTGGCGAAAATCTCATTTTTTGTGCGATTTCTTTCTAAAAAAATGAAAGAGAAAGTCTAAATTAGGTGAGAATTAAGAATAAGAGGTGTATATTATTATATTCATTAGATAACATCATTAAGGCTGTGCTAAATAAAAGCTTCGTTCATAGTTTTTAAATGTATAAAAATGAATAAACTCTATACTAGGATAAAAAAGTGAATATAAAAATAGAGAATATTAGAATAGAATGGGATGGACCATATAGCCTTATTGATATTGGATATAATGAAGAAACAGGAAAATATACACTTGATGATATATTAAATGATGAATGTAAAGATTTTGGTATATATCAAGTTTATGGTTTTCATCCTATATATGGAAATGATGTTCTACTTTACATCGGGCAAGCGGCAAGACAAACATTTGCTAAACGCTTATCTCAAGAAGCTTGGGAGTATAATGCTGATTATAAAAATATTAAATTTTATGTTGGAAGATTATTCGCAAAAAACCAACCACCCTCAGAAAAAATATGGGATAAAATGATAGATATTGCAGAAAAAATGCTTATATTTGCTCATGAACCAGCAAGAAACTCTTCCAATATTTTAACAATTAGTAGAGATAAAGCTAAATTAGAAGAATTTAAAAATATACGCATATTTAATTACGATAACTACAGAAGTTTAATGCCTGAAATATCTGGTGAACTATGGATTAAAGAATTTGAAGATTATAATGGGGTATTTGATTCTGATAAAATACAAAGCTAAATAAATTTACCCTAGTTAATATTTTAAAAATTAACAATTCCTATTTTTCTGCTATAATTGTAAATAAACATTAATTTTAAAAAGGATACATATGAGTGAGTTACACTATATGCCTCTTCTTAATGTTGAGTATTTTAAGTCATTAAATAGTTTGACAAGTGTTGAAACAGAAAATGCTATTAAAATTGCTCTAATGATGGTAAAAGGTTTTCGTGAAATTCTTGACGAGCTTAATTTTGATGAAGAGAAACTTCGCACTTTGCAGTTTAACCTTGATGATAACTATGAAGTAGTAGAAGAGATTTTTAAAAATAGCGAAGATGCAAAAACAAAAAATATTCTTGATGAACTTTTAGCACAAATGGCAAAATTAGAAATGGAGATTGGAGATTTGATTCTCGAACATCGCCATGCTTCTTAAATTTGATATTAAGTATGAGCGAAGCAAAAAGAAAATCGCTAAAAAAATATCTTTAGCTCTTATTGTAGAGACTGAAGAACTCTATAAATCCAATCCCTCACATACAAAATTAAATTTAAAAAATATTGTCTGCAAACGAGACAAACATAAGCAATCTATTCGAGTTCTTGGAAATAGTGGATATAGAATTTTACTTACTCATAAAGATAATATTGTCTATTTTCAAGATATTATGAATCATGACAAGTATGATAGATTGACTAAAGATTGTTAAATTTAACTTACCTAATAAAAGAAGGCTAAAGCCTTTTACCTTCTTTTCTTCTTCTTACTCTTAGCAGCTTTCTCCTCTTTTAAAAAGAGTTTATACATTTCGTCGGTTTCGCTTTGGTTGTAGCCTATGGAGTCTTTGCCGCCTAAGTTCTCTTTGGTAGCTACATATGATAGCAATCTTTTTAGTAAATCGTTTAATTCAAACTCTGATAAGCCTTGCATTAGCATATCTACATCTTCGATAATATCTACAGATTCTATTGTGCTTTTAACTTTTGCTACATCTTCTTGGCTAAGTTTTGAGCCACCAATTTTTAAAGTAGTTAAGTGCATATCGGCACCTACATCTTTTTTTATTCTAGCAAGTTCTCTAAACTCTTGAGTTGTAACTAAAGTAATTGCTCTACCATCTTTGCCGGCACGACCTGTTCTTCCGATTCGGTGAACATAGCTTTGTGGGTCAAACGGTATATGGTAGTTAAATACATGCGTAACATCTTTAATATCTAGTCCTCTAGCTGCAACATCTGTTGCAATTAAAAGTTTTGTATTTCCGCGTCGGTAGTTTTTAACTATGGCATCTCTTTGCATCTGCTCTATATCACCATGCAAGCCCTCGACATGAAAGCCCAAAGCTTGTAGATGCTCGGTTAATCTATCTACTTCTCGCTTCATTCTACAGAAAATCAAAGCTTTATTGTAATTTTCGCTCTCTAACAAGTTTACAATGGCATTATCTCTCTGCTCCTCTTCGATTACATAGTAGAGTTGCTCGATTTTATTGTTTGTTGTACTATCTTCATCGCTAACTACCGATATATACTCTGGATTATAAAGCAGTGTCTCTGCCAAATCTTTAATTGGTTCTGGCATTGTTGCTGAAAAAAGTAGAGTTTGACGGTTTTGAGGGATGTAATCGAAAATCTCTTTTACACTCTCTAAAAAGCCCATATCTAGCATTTCATCTGCTTCATCTAGTACAACAATCTCTGGGTTAAAGCTATCTATTTTACCTTTTTGATAAAGGTCTTTTAAACGCCCTGGTGTTGCTACTACAATTTGCACACCCTTGTTTATAAGTGCAATTTGTCGCCCATATCCAACACCACCATAAACTGCTAAAGTTCTAATACCGGCAAAACGCCCTAAGTGGTAAAGCTCGTCGCTAACTTGTGTTGCAAGCTCTCTTGTTGGTGTAATTACAAGTGCTTTTTCTATCTCGCCATTTGCAATTTTCTCTAGTATTGGCAAACCAAATGCTGCTGTTTTACCTGTACCTGTGTGAGCTTGTGCCACAATATCTATTCCATCCAATATAAGAGGAATCGCCTCTTCCTGTATTGGGCTAGGCTCTCTAAAACCTGCAATCTTTACACCCTTTGCTACATCTGGGTGAAAGTTAAATTCTGTAAAATTCAAATTCTTCCTTTTTGGGAAGCTTAAAGCTAAAAGCCTAAAGCTTAAAGCTAATTGTAGCTTCGCTTATTTAAAAAAGGCGAAGCCACCTTGTTAGCTTTGCGCTTTGTGCTTTGTGCTTTGTGCTTCTATATCATTTTCGCAAAATAACCGCTATCTTTTGCTAAAAGCTCTTTTGGGCTTCCGCTGTCGGCTAGTTTGCCATCTTCTAATACAAAGATAACTTCTGCTTGCTCTATTGTGCTAAGTCTATGTGCAATAGTAATAACTGTTTTTCTATTCAGAAACTCTTTTAAATCTCTAAAGAGGTTCGCTTCGGTGTGTATATCTAGTGCCGAAGTTGATTCATCAAAAATAACGACTTGTGGGTCTTCTAAAACCATTCTTGCTATTGCTACGCGTTGTCTCTGTCCACCGCTTAACTTAACCCCCTCTTTACCAACAACAGTATCAAGCCCATCTTCTAAGTTAGATATTACGCTATCTAACTGTGCAATATGCAAAGCTCTCTCTACCTCATCGTCGCTATAACTCTTACCGAGGGTTAAATTAAACCGCATTGTATCATTAAATAGTTTAGGATGCTGTAAAATTAGATAAATATTTTCCCGAATTACTTGTGGTAATATCAATTTGTAACTAATATCACTGTATTTTAACTCTCCGCCACTTGGCTCATAAAATCCTGCTATTAAGTTTGCAAGTGTGCTTTTTCCGCTACCGCTTGGTCCAACTATTGCTACTTTACTTAAAGGTTCTATTTTAAATGTTAAATTTTGCAAAATATCTTTGCCATCTGTGTAGGCAAACGACATATCTTTAAATTCAATGCTAACCTCTTTATTAAAAGGGTTTTGAGCATTTTGTACACTTCTCTCTTGCTCTAATTCAAAAATTTCGTTTACTCTATTGCAAGATGATTTAGCATTAAATAGTGCATACTGAAAGTTTATAATATCTTGTGTAGGAGTCATCATAATCCAAAGATAACCAAAAATTGCAAGCATTAACCCAATAGATAAGTTACTATATGCAACAGCCAAAATACTAACAGAGCGAAATAGCTCATATCCACTTAAAAATGTAAAAAACGAAACTCTAATAGCTCTATCGCTCTTGTAAGAGAACTCTATACTCTTATCTTTTAACTCTTTTGCCTTGTTGGCAACTTTGCTAAAAAAGTACTCCTCTTTATTCGAAGCTTTTATCTGGTTAAACAGCTCTAACGAATCACTTAAAGACTCTTGAAACGCCTCTACACTTTTATTTTCTACTCTCTTTAATTTACCAACTCGTCTAGCTAATTTTGCTGTAAAATATACAACTACAGGGTTAGTTACAAGTATAAAAATAGCCAACTTCCAATTTATAATAAACAAAATTATAGATGTAAAAAGCAAAATAAGTGTAGAGATAATAAGTTTGCCTACTGTTGTACCAATAAATATATCTACTGTATTAATATCTGTTACAAGCTTCGAAGTAATCGCCCCTGGGCTAAAACGCTCATACTCTTTTAGGGCTACCCTTTTTAAATGTTCTATCGCATTTATACGCAATTTATAAGTAATATCTTTAGAGACTTTTAGCAACATTTTTACCTGCATATTGGCAAAAATTACACCCAAAAATCGCATAAGAATAGTTAAACATAAAAAGAATATCACATAGCCAACAAGGCTCATAGGGGTTATATACTCGGCAACCAAAGCTGTTAATTTTGGCTTTTTATGCAACAACAACTCATCTATAAGCATTGGAATAAACAGAGGTATAGTAACAGTTAGCAAAGTTGCCAAAATAGCAAAGCCATTACCAATAAACAACTCTTTTTTATACTTAACAATCTCTAAAAGTAACTCTTTTATTTTACATCTATTCAATTTATTCTCTCCAAATTAAAAGGTTGTTCTTGGCATAAAGGTGCAGCGAGAGCACTTCACCTTGCACATTATCGTAGTGTGCAGTACACTTACCTCAGCAAAAATACCAATAGTATGAGGTGCCCTGCATTGCCATTAAGTTAAGGATTTTATATCCATTTATTGGCTCAAAGCCAAAAGCATAAAGCCTGAAGCAATGAAAATATTTACCATTGCTGTCATTCTGAGCGGATGCGAAGAATCTAACCCAATTTGCCTAAATTAACTCTTGGCTTTACAGCCGTTTAAACTAGATTCTTCGCATCCGCTCAGAATGACGGAGATGGCACTGTTTTATAACATGTCATTTTACTGATATAAAATCCTTAACTTAATGACAATGATGGTACATTATAGCTTCTCACTAGCTATCTTTGCTACTTCTCTTAAATCTTTAACATCTACAATATCGGTAGCTGCCTCTTTAAGTATCGGCTTTGCACAAAAAGCAACACTTACACCTGCATGTCTGAACATACTAATATCGTTTGCTCCATCGCCAACAACTAAAGTATTTGCTTTGCTAACACCAAGTAAGTTTTGTAATCTTTTAACCATTTTACCCTTAGAGTCACTAAACATCATCTCTCCGCCAACTAAACCAGTTAGAATACCATCTTTTTCGTGTAGATAGTTAGAGAAATCGGCATCTATTCCTAAGCTTGCACAAACTGGCTCTGTGGCATTTCTAAATCCGCCAGAGAAGCATACAACTCTAAAGCCTTGACTCTTTAACGACTCTACTGCCTCTTTTGCTCCGTTAATTAGTGGCAAGTTTTGGCAAATGCTATTTACTCTGTCTACCTCTAACCCTTTTAATAGTGAAACCCTGCTAACTAAAGAGTCGAAAAAGTCTAACTCTCCCGCCATTGCACGCTCTGTAATCTCTGCTACTTCAGCTTCGAAACCTAGCTCTTTTGCTAAAAAGTCGATTGTCTCCCCATCCATTAATGTAGAGTCAAAATCAAAAACTGCCAATTTCATCTATACCCTTATAGTTTTTTAGGTAGAATTATATCTAAATTTACACAAACCTTAGTAAGGTGCATTTTAAAAGGCAAGATATGTTTAAAAAGTTTTGTAAAAAACTACAAAGTAACGATACATTTATAACAGTAGAGATAACACCACCTCACGGTGCTTCTATGAGTGGAATATTAGATAAAATTGAACAAAGTGGTATCTGCGAAAAAATAGATGGCTTTAGCGTAACCGATAATCCATTAGCAAAACTTAAGATGTCCTCTATTTTAAGTGCTATAAAAGTTCAACAAAAATTTAATAAACCGGTAATCTCTACAATTTCTATGCGTGATAGAAACAAACTATCTCTACAATCTAGCCTTTTGGGTGCAAACGACTTTGACATTAGACTAATCTTAGCCCTAACAGGCGACCCTGCAAAATTTAGTGACCAACCAGAGGTAAAAGGTGTGCTAGAGCGTGACTCTACCCTACTTTTAAGCATAATATACCGCTTAAATAATGGCTTAGATTACTCTAACAAACCTCTAAAGCCAGCACCAAAACCGATATACCCATTTGCAGTTAGCAACTCATATGCAAAAGATTACAAAACCTTGCAAAAAAGAATGTTAAAAAAACTAAACTACGGCACAAGAGCAATAATAACACAACCAGTTTACGACATAGAGAATTCTAAAATACTCTTAGAGATATTCGAAGAGGCGAAAAAAGAGAGTATAAGAGAGAGCTCTAAAGAGGCACAAATAATATTCGGACAATTCCCCGCAGTCAGAGCCCGCACAGTAAACTTTATAGCCGACAAAGTACCAGGTATAAAGGTACCAAAAGAGATAATAGACGAAATGAACTTAGCTGCGATGGATTCAGAAGATAAAGAGGCAGAAGTAGGTTTTGAAATCTCTAAAAATATCTTAAAAGATATAGTAGCAATAAACCCAAAAGTACACTTAATGACCCATAACCGCTTTGATTTGTGTTCTAAGTTGATTGATAGCTTGTAGCAAGTTTGAAGTTGGAAGTTGGAAGAAAAAGCGAAATCTTCAAACTTCAAACTTCCAAAATCTCACTATCTCTATAAGCCTTAGCACTAGGGTTTCTCTGCTTTTTAAGCTCCATATCTACCTCTTCTAAATCTAGCTTTTTAAGTGAGGCTATAGTTCCGCTTAACACCTTATCTTTAGGTAAAATATATACTTTAAAGCCTGCTTCGTGCATAGATAGTCTTGCTGGTGTTGCTATGGAGTAGGTGGTTATTATAATATCTTCGCTTGCGATTTTTTTAATGTCGCTAAAGTACTCTACACTCCAAAGAGCTGGATTTGTGCGTGGGCTAAAAGCATCTTGATATACTATATCTACTGCCTCTTTTATCTCTTTTATACTATCTCTTGCATCGCCTATTAAAACTTCTATTTTAAGCTTCTCATCTTCATAGTAAAAATTATCACTAATAGCTTCTATAATTGCTTTGAACTCATCAAACTCTTTTGGATATTTAAAGTTTTTTAAACTACGAACCAACTCTTCATCTATCTCTGGCGATATTATATGCAGTTTTGTATCTGGACTATGTTTTTTGTAGTAGTAAATTGCACTTAAAGTATTGTAGCCTAAACCAAAACATATGTCTAATATTGTTAATTTATCTTTTTTGCATAATTTAAAAGCAGGGATAATATGCTTTTGCAAACTCTCTTGCAGTGCACCATCTTTTATAGAGTGGTAGTATTCGTCAAACTCGGCAGTGTATAGTGTAGTAGTGCCATCTTTTGTTAGCATCTCTTTTTTTTCAGCCCTTAGGGCTGGGTTGTAGAGTTTAGAAAACATTAAAATCCTGCTTCATCTAACTCTTTAAATTTAAAGGCTTCGATTATATTATCTATGCTATCTTGCCCCTCTCTTCTAACTAGCACAGTTGTACCTTCGTTTAAAAAATCCATAATATTTTCGTATTTGTTCTCTAAAACGACAAAATCTAGCCAATCCGTACCATGCTCTTGCCAGCTTGGTATCTCTTTTATACTCTTTACTACACCCTCATCAAAATCTATTAATGCCCAAGATTTTGCATCTGCCATATTTGATATTGTTGCATTTTTAAAGTCGTTAGAGTTTAGTGGAATTGCTATATACATTTTAACCCTCTACCTTAGATAAATCTAATTTTAATTCTTCGTTATTCATAATGCCAATACCTCTATCCAAAACATTTTTAGCCACCTCTTTAGCCTCATCTAATGAGTGCATTGTGTAAGTTCCACACTGGTAAACATTTAACTCTGGAATATCATCTTGGCTTTTAACTGCTAGCACATCTTGCATAGAAGCTTCCCATGCTTTAGCAACCTCTTCTTCGCTTGGATTACCTAAAAGACTCATATAAAAACCTGTTCTACACCCCATTGGTGAAATATCTATAATTTCAACCGTATCACTGTTTAAATGCTCTCTCATAAAGCCTGCAAATAGGTGCTCTAGCGTATGTATTCCTCTCTCGCCTATAATCTCTTTGTTTGGTTTACAAAAGCGTAAATCGAAAACTGTAATTGTATCACCACTTGGGCTTTGCATTGTTTTTGCTACCCTAACCGCAGGCGCTGGCATAATTGTATGGTCTACTAAAAAGCTATCTAGTAATGGCATATCTATTCCTTTGAGTTTTTTAGTTATAATACTTAAAAAAACTGAAAGGAAAATTATGAATAGCATAAAATATAATAAAGAGTTAGTTTATCCATCAAAAGTAGTCTGTGTGGGACGAAACTATGTAGAGCATATAAAAGAGTTAAACAATGAAACACCTAGCCAAATGGTGCTTTTTAACAAGCCAAACTCTGCAATTACAAATGAGCTTAAATTTTTTAGCGATACACATCGCTTCGAGGGTGAACTTTGCTTCCTTATTAAAGATAAAAAAATAGCAGGTATAGGCTTTGGGTTAGATTTAACAAATGCAGATGCACAAGCTTACGCAAAAGCCAAAGGCTTACCATGGGAGAGAGCAAAAGCATTTAATGGCTCTGCTGTAATGAGCCACTTTATAGACTTTAACGGAAATTTAGAAGATTTATCTTTCAAACTATTTATAAATGGCAAGCTTCAACAAGAGGCAAATTTTGACTTAATGATATACAAGCCACTTACTATAGTAGAAGAGATAGAGAGCTTTTTAAGCTTAGAAGATAACGACATAATAATGAGCGGAACTCCAAAAGGTGTAGGCAGTTACAAAATAGGTGACAGATTTAGTGCTATTATTTATGAAAAAGGTAAAGAGATATTAAATTGTGAGTGGAGAGTTGTTTAGTTGATGGTTAATGGTCAATAGCTAATAGTTTCAGATGTAGCTTCGCTTACTTTAAAAGTGGCGAAGCCACACAATGAGCTTTCAGCTTTATGCTTTTAGCTTATTGCTTTCTTACAGTGCGTCTTCGTCAGTCTCGCCTGTTCTAATTCTTAATACACTCTCGATTGAGCTAACAAAGATTTTACCATCACCGATTTTACCAGTACTTGCAGCCTCTTTAATAACATTTACTGCTGTATTTGCAAACTCTTCGTTACTTACTACAATTTCTATTTTTACTTTTGGAATAAAGTCAATAACATACTCATTTCCTCTATAAAGTTCACTATGTCCTTGCTGACGACCGTAACCTTTTACTTCAGAAACTGTCATACCCTCAATTCCTGCCTCTACTAGAGCCTCTTTAACTTCATCTAGTTTAAAAGGCTTAATAATTGCTTCGATTTTTTTCATTTTTTATTCTCCTTTATTTAGCTAGTAGGAACCTAGCTATTGTGTTTATAATTATATCTTAATTTAGAGATAAATTATAGGTTAAAACTCTTTTCTCCGTGAGTTGCTTCATCAAGACCCATCTCTTCAGTCTCTTTATCTACTCTACCACCACCAGTTACTGCAGATGCAATAAAGTAAACAACAACTGTACCAACAATTACCCATGCAATAGTAACGCCAACAGACTCTAACTGAACCATAAATTGACCCATTCTATCACCACTAGCTTTTAAAGGACCATCCCATAATAAATCGTTATCTTTTACAGCTAGTAAACCAGTTGCTAATGCACCCCATAGACCAGCTATAAAGTGAATACCAAATGCATCTAAACTATCATCGTATTTAAAGATTTTCTTTAAAGAAACAACACCAAAGAATCCAACTAGCGAACCAACTGCACCAACAATCATAGAACCCTCTACATTAACAAAACCAGCTGCTGGAGTAATAGCAACAAGACCTGCAACAATACCAGAAGCTAAACCAAGTAATGTAGGCTTTTTATAGATAATCCACTCTAAAAGCATCCATACAATACCAGCTAATGCAGTTGCAATAGTAGTTGTTAAAAGTGCCAAACCAGCAATCGCATTTGCACCAAATGCACTACCTGCGTTAAATCCATACCAGCCAAACCACAATAGTGCAGCACCAAGTGCAGTAAGCATTACACTCATAGGTTTAACAGCAATTTTTGGATAGTTAGCTCTTTTACCAACTAAAATAGCAAGTACTAAACCAGCAAGACCGCCATTCATATGTACAACTGTACCACCTGCAAAGTCAAGAGCACCTTTACCCATTAGTATTCCTCCACCCCATACCATATGAGCGACAGGAGCATAAACAATTAAACCCCAAAGAATTACAATAACAATCCAAGTAGAGAATTTAATTCTCTCAATTACAGAACCACTAGCAATCGCAACAGTAATTGCTGCAAATGTACCTTGGAATGCAACAAATACATATGTTGGGTAAGTACCACTAAGGTCTGTCCACTTAATACCATTTAACATAACATTTGCAAAACCACCAAAGAACTTTTGCATACCTGCATCTGCATTAGCACCAAATGCTATTGAGTAACCTGCTACAATCCATACAATCATAGCTACTACAAACGCACCAACAACCATAGCATATGTGTTAAGTGAGTTTTTACTTCTAGTCATACCTGAATAAAATAGTGCAAGACCAGCTGGAGTCATTAATAATACTAAAGCTGTAGATATCATCATCCACGCAGTATCACCACTATCTAATTTTGGAGCATCACCAGCAAAAGCTAAAGCTGGAAGCATCAACGCTAAAAGCGCAAGAAGTTTAATCTTCATTTCTCATCCTTAAAATAAAATTTATCTTACCATTATATATTAAAAGTAGTTAATAGAGTTGCCTAAAAAATAGGCAATTTAGATTTTCTTGCATAATTGGGTATTATATTACTCTATAATTTAACTGTAGGTGTGACCATGTAGTATACACATCAACCTAAGGATTAAAACCTCAATATTATGGAGTTTAAAATATTCATATATGCGTAGGGTCGATTTATCGACCAATTATTCGAATGAATGCCTATTTTATGGTCGATAAACCAACCCTACGCGAAAAGCTTTATTTAATGTGTGACATGGTCATACCTACGAAATTGCAGTTTATTTAACTGAAGTTACGCACACCACTAACCAAAAATCATAAACGCAAAATTCGCAAGAAGCGACAAAACCAACGCCACTCTACATACTGTAAGAGGATTTTTACTTAAAAGATTCTCTTCACTTGCATAGTATGGCTCAACCTTTTGCGGGTTATTTAGTTCATAAAGCATATTAGAATAGTGGGTGTATCGTCTTTTAGTATCCACTTCGATAGCTTTCATTATAATACTATCAAGCCACTTTGGAACTTTTGGGTTTAAGGTGCTTGGTCTTTTAGCTGTCTTAAATGTAGGGCTCTGAAACGGCTCTATCTCTCCATATGGGAACTTTCCAGTAAGTGCTTCGTATAGTGTAACACCTATTGCAAATATTTCGCTCTGCTCTGTTATTGGTAAACCTTCAAAACGCTCTGGTGCCAGATAGCTTGGTGTTCCTGCACGGCTAACATTACTATACGCTTCAGTAATAGAGCCAAAATCCACAAATTTAAAAGCCTCTTTTCCTTTTCGCTCATAAATCATAATATTCTCTGGCTTTATATCGCCATGCACTAAATCTTGCCGTATTAAATATTGTGACATCTTTAATGTAAACTTAGCTAACTCCACCCCGCTATCTACGCTAATAGGTCGCTTTTTTATCTGCTCTTTTAACTCGACTCCATCTATATATTGCATTATATAGTAGCGGTGTGTTCTATTGGTTGGCACAACCGCTTTTACAAAGAATCCAGCTTTAAGTCGTTTTGCATTCCACACCTCTTTAACAAACATATCCAAAGCTTTTGGGTCATCTATTGCATCGTAAGGGGCAAATTTAATTACATAATTTTGTCCTCTTTTACTTGCTTTCCAAACTCGTCTATGAATGGCTAATGGTTTTATAAGTGTATAGCCATCTATAACTTCACCCTTTGAGTATTTATCTTGAACAATCAAATTTTTCTGTTTAAAATGCAACCTTGGGTCAAGCTCTTTTACCTTAATTACAATAGCTGTTGTATCATCTGGCAAATTATCATTATGCTTTTTGCTCGCCTTTCTAACTAAAAAAGAGGCATTTATATCTATTCCATCGCTTAACTCTTGCTCTGTTAGTTCATTATATAAACCGTCACTACATAGAAGCAACTTATCATTAATGTGCAAATTATTCTCAAAATAGTGTGGAGTAACACTCTCCTCAAGCCCAAGTGCCGAAATTAAAATATGTTGCATACTCTCTTCGCTCATCGAATGGTCGGTAGAGAGCTGTGTAAGCTCTTGCTCTCTTTTTAAATAAATTCTACTATCCCCAACATTAGCCCCATAAAGCCGATTACCCTCTATAACAACCATTGCTAATGTAGTTACATACTCTACACTCTCATACTCTTGCTGTGACTCCATATACAAAATATGGTTAATATTCTCAATAAAATGCAGTATCGACTTCTCCATACTCCAAGAGACAGGGCGATTCTTAAGAGCATTTATCAAAAACTCTACCGCTCTCTTAGCAGCCTTAGCCCCAGCCCTAGCACTACCCACACCATCACAAACAACAGCTATAGTAATATCATCCAACTGCTTGTAAGCAAAATAATCATCACCCTTTAACTCTTTACCCTTTGCTAAGTTAAATGCTGAAATCTCTAAATTTTTTTTAGACATAGATAGCCCTCCTGATTTGCTCTATATTATCTAAATTTGTGGGATTATGGGTGTTTAAAATGTAGGCAGTTTTTAAACCGTTAATAGCAAGAACCTAAAAAAGAATAACAAATTGTTACCCCTAATATTTTATCTTCTTTTAAACAAATATGTATATAATATACATATACAAAAGAGGTGCAATATGGAATTTGATTGTTTAGATACAGAATCAATAACTGGTTTTGACTGGGACGATGCTAATGTCTATAAAAACGAAAAAAAACATGGATTAAACTATAAACTAATTGAAGAGGTATTTTTTAATGAACCACTTCTTATTGTTGAAGATTTTTCACACTCTTACGAAGAGTGTCGATGTATCGCTTTCGGGCGAGACAATAACAACAATAAAATTATGGTAGTTTTTACCGTAAGAGATGGCTTAATTTGTGTAATATCAGCAAGAACAATGACAAAAAAGGAGAAAAAGTTTTATGAAAACAACAAAAACAATCCCTACATTTAAAAATGAAAATGAAGAGCGAGAGTTTTGGGAAAATCACGACACTTTAGACTATTTTGACAAATCAAAAGTAAAAAAAGTACGCTTTCCAAACTTAAAAAAAACAACCAAAAGTATCTCTATCCGCCTTCCTGTAGACATGATAGATGCATTAAAAGTAAAAGCAAACAGTATGGATGTGCCTTATCAGTCATTGATAAAAATGCTTTTACAAGAGGGGCTTTCAAATAAGAGAGCTTGAGTTGTGGGCTTTAAGAGTAGCATAGTTGCTAAATCTAGTTTACCGTATTGGCTTGCTTAAAAAAAGGTTACAAAATGCAATTTTGTAACCAGAGAAAGTTTTAGATTGTAGGTGTTTAAAATGTAGGCAATTTTTAGTATAATATTAAAAAAGGTAGTTTATGAAGTTAAAAATATATCAAGTGGATGCATTTACAGATAAAGTTTTTACTGGTAATTATGCAGCAGTAGTTCCACTAACAGAGTGGCTATCTACTGATTTAATGCAATCTATTGCAACAGAAAATAATCTTTCTGAAACTGCTTTTATTAAAAAGGTAACTGATATAAGTTATGAAATTCGATGGTTTTCTCCTTTAAAAGAGATAGATTTTTGTGGTCATGCCACTTTAGCTTCTGCATTTGTTCTTTTTAAAGAGAATAGACAATTAAACGAAATTGAATTTATAACAAAAAGTGTTGGAAATTTTAAAATTACCAAAGAAGAAGATAGCTATATTAAAATGCAATTTCCAAACCGAAAGCCTAAAAAAGTTTCGTCTGTACCAACTGAATTAATTAAAGGTTTATCTATTAAACCAAAAGAGATACTGCTAAATCAACAAGCATATTTTGCCATATATGATAACGAAGAAGATATAATTAAAATTAAACCAAACCTTGAAGAGTTAAAAAAAATAGCACCTTATGATGTTGTTGTTACTGCTAAAGGCAATGATTACGACTTTATCTCAAGATATTTTTGGCCAGCAAATGGCGGATTAGAAGACCCAGTAACAGGCTCTATACATACAGGGCTGGCACCATATTGGGCAGAAAAATTAAATAAGAGTAAACTCAAAGCATACCAAGCCTCAAAAAGAGGTGGTATTTTATTATGTAATGTTTCTAAAGAAAATGTAGAAATACTCGGACAAGCTGTTATGTATCTTGAAGGATATATTGAAGTTTAACTTTTCTAGTAGCGAAGCTCTAGTTTTGCTACTTAATATTAGGCTCTGCCAACTTTAAAAACCTCTTAACCCTCTGCAAACTCTTTAAGAGCATCCCCAGTCAATCTATAAATTATCCACTCATCTTGTGGTTTGGCTCCTATTGATTGGTAGAAGTCTATTGCTGGTTGGTTCCAGTCTAGTACGCTCCATTCGAAGTGTCCGCAGTTGTTTTGTACTGCTATTTTGGCTAAGTGTTTTAGTAGGGCTTTGCCTATGCCTGCTCCTCGGTGTTCTGGTAAGACGAATAAATCTTCTAAGTACAAACCGTTTTTTCCTAGCCATGTGGAGTAATTGAAAAAATATACAGAAAAGCCTACTGGTTTATCGTCTAATAAAGCTATAAGTGCATAGGCAGTTGAGCTGTCTGAGAATAGTGAGTTTTTTATATCTGTTTCGTTCGCAACTACTGCATCTTCGGCTTTTTCGTAGATTGCTAATTGTTTGATAAAGTTGAATATTAGAGGTACATCTTCCACTGTTGCTTCTCTTATTTGTATATTTGGCATTAATAATCCTCTTGATTTAATTGACCAACATTATAGCAAGAAGTGCTTTATTGTAAAAAGCACTAATCACTAACCCCTAACAACTAATCACTAAATACGTCCTCCAGCACTAACACCCCAAGTTGTTCTCCAGCGAGTTTTTACTAAGCTTATACCAATAATTGCCAATACAACTACGCCTGCGAATATCATAAATCCTACGCTGTATCCGTTGAATGCCTCTTTAGACCAGCCAAGAGTCTTAATAAGTGCTGTTCCGCCAAGTCCGCCGGCACAGCCTACTAGACCTGTCATAATACCTATATCTTTACCAAATCTTTGTGGTACTAATTGGAATACTGCTCCGTTTGCCATACCTAAGTTTGCCATAATTAAAAACAGAACCGCAATGGCAATCCAGAATGGCAACTTAGCAAATGCTGTAATTAGTGCAAGAGCAGTTACTACACCAAAAAAGATATATAACGACTTAACACCACCTAACTTATCTGCAACAGCACCACCAACAGGGCGTAGTACTGCACCTGCAAATATTGTTATTGCACCAAAGTAACCAGCTACAACTTTTACATTATCTTCGTTTAATAAGGCTTTTCCTACCTCAGCCATATCTACTTGATAAGAGTTCATTAAATAAACTTTCATATATCCTGCAAATCCAACAAAGCCACCAAAACTTACTGCATAAAATAGGCTAAACCACCATGTATCTTTGTCGCCTAGTAGTTTTAAATAATCTCTTAACTTTTTAGGGTTCTTTTTATATACTGTGCTTGGTGCATCTTTTGCCAAGAATAGGTACGCAACCCACACAATAGAAGCGAGCACTGCACCAACTCCAAATACGGCATTCCAACCCCAATACTCTGCAATTTTAGGAGCAAGCAAGAAATCTAAAACCACACCGATATTTCCTGCCCCTGCAATACCCATAACCACACCTTGCAAACTTGGTGGATACCACTGCCCCGCTTGTGGAAGAGCAACCGCAAAGCTAGCCCCCGCAAAACCAAGCCCTAAAGCAACTATTAAGAGTTGGTTATATGTAATGCTATTACCTTGCATAAAGGCAAGAGCTAACGATGCAATAACTATAGCTTGTGCTATTAAAGCTGTCTTTTTAGGACCTATTTTATCTACTAGAAAACCAAGCAGTATTCTAAGTATTGCCCCTGAAAGTATTGGTAGAGATAATAAAGTTGCCTTTTGTGATGGTGTAATCATAAAACCATTCTTTGCTAAAGCCTCTGCAATCTCTGTTGATAGTGGTCCTAACATTGTCCAGACCATAAAACTCATATCAAAATAGATAAATGCCATTAAGAGTGTTGGCAAATGTCCCTCTTTTTTTAATACACTAAAGCCTTTTGCCATAGATAAATCCTTTTTATGAAGTAGTTGTAGAATTATAGATTAATTTTTACAATATTAGGTGCTTAATTTTTAGGCAATGATGTGCGTAAAATCTTAGTATAATTCGGGAAAAGTTTAATAGACTTCGTATAAATCTATTATATAAAGGTTACAAATGACAACTTTAGAATCTGCCAAAGAGGCAAGAAGTAAAAAAGTAAATAAAATAGAAGCAATAAAAACAGAAGTTATACCACAAGATACATATAAAAGATTAGAAGAGATAGCAAATGCCAGTTGGGAGAATCTATCTAAAGAGGATATCTCGTTTTATCTAAAGTGCTTTGGTTATTTTATTAAAGATAGCGATTTTATGCTTCGTGTTAGAGTACCAGGTGGAAAGCTAACGCACACGCAAGCTAAAAAAATTGGCGAAGTTGCCCTAAAGTATGGTAATGACTATATCGACCTTACAACCCGTATGCAATTAGAGCTTCGCTACATAAAAATAGAAGATATTGCAACAGTTGTTAAAGAGTTGGATAGTGTAGGCATTACAACTTACCAAACTGGAATTGACAATTTAAGAAATATAGCAACAGACCCATTGGATGGATATGCACACGACAATATTATCCACACACAACCTTTGCTAGAGCAGATGCAAGAGGTTTTTTTAAAAAGAAGCGAATATATTGGTACTTTGCCTCGTAAATTTAATGGTGCAATTTTAGGCTCGCTCTCTAATAGTTGTAACATTTATGGGCACGACTGCTCTTTTGTATTGGCTCAAAAAGATGGTATCTTTGGTTTTAACCTCTACCTTGGCGGAAAAGTTGGAGAGCAAGCAACTTGTGCTAATACATTTGTTGAAACACAAGAGGTAGCCGAAGTTTTTGAAGCGATTATTAACACATATAAAAAGTATGGATACCGTGATAACCGTAATAAAAACCGCCTGCATTATCTATTAAAAGATGTAGGGAATGATAGTTTTATGAGTGCGGTATATAGCCTGCTTGGCAAAGAGCGTAAGAGTGCCGGTGTAAATATGGTACAGTCGCAACCTATTAATTTTGGAAGTAACAAAATACTTACTCGCGATGGCAAGTTTGCGATGAAACTAACTGTACCTTCTGGAATATTTAGCGGAAGCGATATGATAAACGCTAGCGAACTTAGCGAAATTGTTGGCGATGGCAACTTGCGTATAGATATTGGGCAAAACTTATGGATACTTGGAGTTAGCGAGAGCAAAGAGTTCGAAAAATCGCCTCTTGCACAGAAGTATAAAAAGTTTAACAATATCTACTTTAATAATATGATAGCGTGTGCCGGAACTGCTACTTGCTCGTTTGGTGTAATACCAAATAAGCCAGATGCAATAGAGCTATCTAGTTACTTAAATAGAGAAATACTACTAGAAAATGGGCTTGTTAGAATAAATTGGTCAGCGTGTCCAAAAGGGTGCGGAATACACGGTGTAGCAGATATTGGGCTAGAGGGTTGCAAAGCAAAAGATTCTGAGGGCAATCGTGTAGATGGTGTGCATATCTTCTTTGGTGGCAAAGTTACAAAAGAGGCAAAAGAGGCATATGTACTGCATAAATCTCTACCTATACCAGAGGCTAAAGAGCATATTAAATATTTAATAAAGACATATGCTAAGTTTAAAAAAGAAAATGAGAGCTTCGAGAGTTTCGAAGAGCGTTTCTTTAACAACTATAGCCACCAAGCGATTGCATTTTTCACAAAAGTTAATTTTTATATGCAAAGTGCCGATTTAAATGTAGAGTTCGAGTTAGAGAAAGAGCCAAAAAGCTTAGGCGATGAAGAGCACGAAGTATTTTACTTTGGCTTAAAACTATTTAAGCTACTAACAGGTGAAAATAGATTCGATGGAGTTGATGGATTAGAGCCAATAAAGGTAAAACCTAGAAAGATAAAAGAGAATGAAGTAACTAAGCTTAATCCAAAAGTACCTTTAAGCTTAAGTGAGGCAATATACTTAATGACACACGAAGATAGAAGTAAAAGAGCTAAAGTGTTTACTGAATTAAAAAGTCTTTTGACTTTTTAATTCAGAGCGAAAAGCTTAAGGCTGAAAGCTGAAAGCTTGCAGTGCGACTTCGTCGCGTTTAAAATAAGTGGCTTTGCCACAAAAATAAGAAGCGAAGCTACCTTGTTAGCTTTCTGCTTTAAGCTTAAAGCTTTTTGCTTATTACAGAGGGGAGAAAATGGAACCATTAACAAAGAATACTCCATTAGAGAGTTTTATAAATCATAAAAATGAAACTGGTATGCAGTGTGGAAATTACAGCATTGACTTGCCAGAGCTTAAAGAGGGCGAACAGTATCGTTTTCATTTTGATGCAACGGCTTGTGTTGGGTGTCACTGTTGCGAAGTGGCTTGTAACGAGCAAAATGCGAATCCAGACGATATAAAGTGGCGTCGCGTTGGCGAAATGGAGGCTGGGCAATTCCCAGATACTCTACAGCTATTTAACTCGATGAGTTGTAACCACTGTATAGACCCAGAGTGCCTAAAAGGTTGCCCAACAAATGCATATACAAAGTTAGAGAATGGAATAGTTTTTCATGATGACCCAAACTGTATTGGGTGTCAGTACTGTACATGGAACTGCCCTTACGAAGTGCCAACATTTAATGCGGATAGAGGCATAGTTACAAAGTGCCATATGTGTGTAGATAAGTTAGAGGCGGGGCAAACCCCTGCTTGTGTTCAGGCTTGTCCTAGTAATGCAATTAATATCGAAGTGGTAAATGTTGAGCAATGGGTAAATGAAGATATGGCTAAAGAGGGCGTTGCTCCACACTTGCCAGATATAGAGATTACAAAACCAACAACTCGCTACACCCTTCCAGAGTTGCCAGAGGGTGCAGAGTTTAAGCCAGCAGATGAACATATTTTAAAGCCTGCCCATCCAGAGTGGCCATTGGTATTTATGACAGTTCTTACACAAATTTCGGTAGGGGCTTTTGTAGCACTCTTTTTAGGGCAACTGCTCTATTCGCTTGGCTTTAACTTGCCAAAACCAAATGCAACTATGGCATTTATGGCGCTGCTTCCAGCAGGTATCGGCTTGCCACTCTCGGCACTGCACCTTGGGCGACCGGCAAAAGCTATTTGGGCAATGCGTAATTACAAAACTTCGTGGCTAAGTCGCGAGGCTATCGCCCTTGGGGCATTTGCAACAGTTGCGGGGCTTGTTTGGTTGCTATATCTGTTTGATTTTAATGGCTTCTTTAAGCTGTTAATCGAAGCTATTGGCGTGGGCGTTGGGGTGTATGGTATTTATGCACAATCTATGATTTACAGAATCAAAGCTCGCCCCGCGTGGAATAGAGAATCGACAACTAAACGCTTCTTTGGAAGTGGCTATGTTGGCTTTTTACTAATATCACTTGTGCTTTTAGCTAGCAGTGGTTCAAACGGTGCGGTAGTACTACTTAGTGTAACTCTACTAGCAGGTGCACTGCAACATTTAATTATAAATGATGAGGTTAATTTTTACAAATATCTAAGCAAGGATAACCCTCTATACTATCAGCTAAATAGAACAAAAACTCTACTAGATGATAGATTTAAAAAAGTAAAAACAGCAAGAGTGCACAGTTTAAGACTATTTGCTGTCGCCTTGCCACTGCTTGCTATAGTTTTCGCATCTAGCGGACAGAGTGGCTTAGCACTATTTGTAGTAACAATCGCAACAATCGGAGCATTCGCAAGCGAGATAATGGGTAGATACCTATTCTACACAACAGTAGTGCCATTAGGATTAGCAGGAAACTTTTTTGCAGGGAACCAAAGATAGCCGTGAGGCTATCTTTGGAGCTTAGAGCACAGAGCTAAGAGCTAAGAGCTAGTGGTGCGACTTCGTCGCGTTTTAAATATGTGGCTTTGCCACAAAAAAAGAAGCGAAGCCGCCTTTAGCTCTGAGCTCTAGGCTCTAAGCTCTCAGCTTTTTTCGAACCAAAGGGAGAAAAACAATGGATTTTATAAAAAAACTCAAAAACTTTTTAGACAAAGATATAAAAGAGGATGAATACGCACTAGTTGACGACCCAATTTTTGGGAAAGTTGCTAAATCTAAAGCACCAGATAAGTGGGTTAGAACAACTTGCGGTTATTGTGGTGTTGGGTGTGGTATGTATGTTGGGGTTAAAGATGGCAAGGGTGTTTACTCTAAAGGCGACCCTCTACATCCAGTAAACCAAGGAACACTTTGCCCAAAAGGGCTTAGCGAGCATAAAATGGTTACAGCCCCAAGCCGAGCTAAGGGGGCTTTAATTCGAAAAGACGGTGTTTTAAGGCAAGTCCAGTGGGACGAAGCTTTCTCTACAGTTGCTAAAAAATTTAAAGAGATAAGTGCAAAATATGGAAGCAAAGCTATAAGTGTAATTTCGACGGGGCAACTGCTAACAGAGGAGTTTTATACTTTAGGTAAATTTGTACAGCTAGGCTTACAAACCAACAATTACGACGGTAACACAACTCTATGTATGGCAAGTGCCGTTATGGGTTACAAGCAGACATTTGGAAGCGATGGACCAGTTGGCTGTTACGAAGATTTTGAAAAAGCAGATGTTATTATGCTAATAGGTGCAAATATTGCAGATAACCACCCTATTTTAAAACTACACTTAATGAAAAATAAAAAGAATAAAAAAATTATTGTAGTAGACCCAAGAAAATGTAAAACAGCCCAAATGGCAGATACCTTTTTACCAATAAAACCGCGAAGCGATTTGGCACTAATTAATGGACTTTGCTACATTATTTTAGAGCAAGGCTGGGAAGATGAGAAGTTTATAAACGAGCGAACAACAGGCTTTAAAGAGTTTAAAAAGCATATTTTAGCAAACTATAAACCGCAAGATGTAGCCGAAATTACAGGTATAGATGTTAAAACACTCTACACTGTAGCAAGAGATTACGCAATGGCGAAAAGTGCCATGAGTGCATGGACTATGGGCGTTAACCAAAGTGCTATTGGAACCGATACAGTAAGTGCAATTAACAACTTAGCCCTAATTACAGGGAATTTAGGTAAAGAGGGTGGCTCGCCAATGTCTATAACTGGGCAGTGTAACGCTATGGGAACAAGAGAGTTTGGATTTACAAGCTCAATCCCTGGATATCGCGACTACAAAAACGATAAAGATAGAGAAGAGTTTGCAAATATTGTTGGTGTAGATGTTAATTTAGTACCAACAGAGCGTGGCTATGCTTACCCACAAATTATAGATGCAATAGATAGAGGCGAAATAAAAGCCCTATGGGTTGTAGCAACCAATCCACTTGTTAGCTACCCAGACCAAAACCGCTTACGAAGTGCATTAAAAAAGCTAGACATTTTAGTAGTGCAAGATGCCTTCTTAAGCGACACAGCAAAAATTGCAGATGTAGTATTTGGAGCTGCCACATGGAGCGAAAAAGAGGGAACATACACAAACAGCGAACGCCGTTGTAACTGGGCGAAGCAAGCAGTAGAGCCATACGAAGATACCATGAGCGATTTTAATATAATTAAAGAGTTCTCTAAACACTTTGAGGGTGTACACGATATACTATACAGAAATATCGAAACCCCAAGAGATGCTTTCGAAGAGATGGGTCATGTTAGCAAAGGCCGCCTATGCGACTATAGCGGTATGAGTTACGAACTAATGGAGGAGTTAGGCGGAATACAGTGGCCATGTAATGAGCAGTACCCAAAAGGCAAAAAACGCCTCTACACCGAAGAGATGCCATGCCCAACAAGTGACGGAAAAGCTAAGTTACTACCACTAGATTGGAAGCCCCTAAGCGAGAATGTCTGTGAGAGCTTCCCGCTCATTCTAAACACAGGCAGAACAGTAGAGCAGTTCCATACCCGTACAAAAACAGGAACAATAGGAATACTAGACGCCCTAGCCCCAGAAGCATGGATAGAGATGAACGAATTAGACGCACAAAAACTAAAAGTTAAAAGTGGCGAGAGAATCTCAATAAGTGGAAACAGAGGCAGAGTAGATAATGTAGTAGTAAAAGTAGCCAACACAGTAAGAGAAGGCAACATATTCGTACCCTTCCACTTTAATGAGCAGTTAATTAATGCCATCACATTACCAGAGTTCGATGCAAAATCGTTTGAGCCAAATTATAAACAGTGTGCCGTACAATTACATTCGCAAAAAGTTCCAAACGGAATTGTACTTAAACAAGCCGAAGTTATGGGTGAGATAGCTTACCAAAAAGAGGGTACTAAGATAGAACAAGTCAGACAAAAAGAAGCAAAAGTAGAGAGCTAATCTTCTTTTGCCTAGCAGCTACAAAGGAGAGCGAAATGTCAAATAACTTTATAAATATTATTAAAGAAGCTACAGAATTTTACACTAAACACAAAGATCACCCTGCTGCTAAAGATGAACTCATAGGTATAGTCGGTGAAGCTTTAGAGAAAATGGATGAAGAAGAGATACTCTCTTTCGATGAATGGTTTTTCTCTGTTGATATGCGTAAAAACCTCAATGAAGATGAACTTTTAGTTGTAGATATTATTACCGAGTATTTAGAAGATTAAGCACATTGACTCTAATTATATAGTAAAATTTTGTTACTATTAATAGAGTAAAAGGCTTAGTAAACTAGTGATAAAAACAGTAGTAATTTTATTATCTATCTTAACTTCTACTGTTTCAAAAGGGTATTGCAAAATGGAAACTATAAATACAGATAATATTCTCTATTCAATGCCAACAATATCTGGCAACAAGATTACTTATGTAATGCCTACTCGTAAATCATTTACAAATGCTCCGCAATTCCATGAAGATGAATGGTGTCAACTTCAATTCTTTCATAAAAGTCAGTTAGAAGATATAAAAAGCATCCTTAGTGAGTATAAAAAATTTGAGTTATCACACCGTAGAAAATATGGATGGAGTGATATTTATGTAAGAAAAGTTAATATTGACAATATTCATATATCAATGGTGGAACTTACTCAAATATTATCTACAAAAACTACTCCACCTCCAATACTGACCACATCATCTAAGCCTTTAGGACAAGTTAAAGATGGATTTAGTTTAAGAACAAAAAGTGGTGTGTTGCTATATGGAATAGAAAGTAATGGCAAAATTAAGAGTTTATGCTCTATATTAGAATCAAATACAGATAACATAAGCCTAACTAAGGTTTTTAATAAACTAAATAGAGAGAAAAATCTAATTCTTGTTGACTGGCGACAACAATTTATACTGGTTTCAGTTGATAGTAAAGATAATATTAATATTTGGAATCCTTAATAAAACGATATAATCATGACCAAAACAAGGAGAATATATGGAATTATTAGACAATATTAGCAGTGATATATTAAAGCAAGTTATAGAATTAGAAGAGATACTAAAAAGTGCAGATAGAAAAGTTGTTGCAACTAAAACAAATAGCCAAAATAAAACTGTTAAGCAAATTGTAGGTCATTTAGTTGATTCTGCATCTAACAATACACACAGAATTATCCATTTGCAGTACCAACCAAGTCCGCTAATATTTCCGGACTATGCAAACTTAGGAGTAAATGATAAGTGGATAGCGATACAAGATTACTATAATTACGATATGGACGATTTAATAAATTTAATGAAGTACACAAACATTCACATTGCAAATGTAATTAAAAAAATTGACACAACAAAATTACAAAATGTATGGATAAGTGCACTAAAAGAGGAATACACGCTAGAGGAGATGATAATAGATTACCCTCGTCACTTTAAACTCCATTTAGATGAGATAAAAGAGTTGCTAGATTTAAATAAGATATAGTTGCTAGAAGATATAAGACTGTAAGAAAATTTGCTACTTCTTGGAAGTGAGACTTTAGTCTCACAAAAGTAATAACAATAAATGGCAGTAACAAGATGAGACTAATGTGCTTGCACTCTCTTTGAGAGAGTCCCATTTCCTTTGTAACCTAAGTTTTTTCACAATCTATAGTGTTTAAAGACGGGATTTGCAATATGATAATTAAGTAGTAATCACCCACCTAAATACTTAGCTCTAACCTCATCATTACCCAACAAGTTAGAAGCTTTGCCTTCTAAGTCTATTGAGCCGTTCTCTAAAACATAGCCGTAATCTGCAATTTTTAATGCTGCAAAAGCGTTTTGTTCGATTAGTAGTATTGGAATATCTTTTTTTAACTCTGTAATAATTTCAAAAACTTCGCCTATTATTTTTGGGGCTAAGCCTAAGCTTGGTTCGTCTAGCATTAGCATTTTTGGTTGGCTCATTAAAGCTCTTCCTATTGCTAGCATTTGTTGCTCACCTCCGCTTAGGGTTCCGCCCATTTGGTTGATTTTTTGTTTTAGTCTTGGAAATTTTTCGTATACATGGGCTCTTAGGGTTTCAAACTGCTCGTCGTTATTAAATGCTCCCATTCTTAGGTTTTCGTCTACTGTTAAGTTTATAAAAATCTTTCTTCCCTCTGGTACTAGAGCTAGTCCGCTTTTTATAATTTTGTGTGTAGGAGTTTTACTAATATCTTTGCCATTAAACTCTACATATCCACTCTTTTTAACAGAATTTACAATAGCATTTAGTGTAGAGGTTTTGCCTGCTCCATTTGCACCAATTAGTGTAACCAAACTGCCCTGTTCTACATGCATATTTATGCCCCTTACAGCTAATATAACACCATATTTTACCTCTAAATCTCTAACTTTAAGCATTTGTAAAATCTCCTAAATATGCAGATATTACTCTTTTATCTACTATAGCATCTGCTGGTTTACCTTCGAATATTTTTTCTCCATAATCTAGCACTGTAAGATTATCACACATTGCATTTACAAATTTCATATCGTGTTCTATTAACAAAATGCTAAGGTTGAAATCTTTTTTTATTTTATGAATAATCTCCGATAGCTCTGCTGTTTCATTTGGGTTCATTCCAGCTGCTGGCTCATCTAGTAATAAAAGCTTTGGATTAGTTGCTAAAGCTCTTGCAATCTCTACCTTTCTCTGGTTTCCATAACTTAAAGCAGTTGCATTTGAGTTGGCAAATTGGGTAATGCCAAATATATCCATAAGTTCATAAGCTTTTTCTTTTATTAACTTTTCGTGCTTAAAGTATCTAGGCAGTCTTAAAATCGCTTCAAAGTAGCTATAGTTTGCCTGTGCATCGAAACCTATAAGTATATTATCTAATACACTCATACTCTTAAAGAGTCTAATATTTTGAAAAGTTCTAGCAATTCCTTTATATACCACTTTATTTGGTTTAACACCAGTAATATCGTTACCTTCAAAGATAACTTTACCTTTTGTTGGATACAAATTTCCAGTAATAATATTAAATATTGTAGTTTTACCTGCACCATTTGGACCAATAAGCCCATAGATACTACCCTTCTCTACCTCGAAGCTTAAATCATCTATTGCTGTAACACCACCAAACTGCATTGTAATATGGTCGATTTTTAAAATATTACCGCTCATTATTTACTCTTCTTTTTAAAAAATTCTGTTAATTCTCTATCGCCTAGTAGTCCGCGTCTTGCAAATAGCATCATTACAATTAAGAGTATTGCAAATACTACCATTCTCATTCCTGGGTGTGCACCTAAATCCATACCAAATATTTTAATATCATCATCTAAGAATCTTAGCCACTCCATTCCACCCATTACTAAAATAGTCGCAATCAATGCACCACTCATACTACCAAGCCCACCAAGAACTATAATTATAAGTAGCTGGAATGTAAGCAAGAAACTAAACTGGTCTGGTGTAATTGTTGTAAGCATAGAGGCTAAGAGTCCTCCACCGACGCCTTCGAAAAATGCACTTGTCATAAATGCATACGTTTTCATTTTAAAAGTATTTATACCCATTGCACTCGCTGCATCTTCGTCATCTCTAACTGACTTCATTGCACGACCAAATTTTGAGTATATTACATGTATCATTACTAGAAATGTGATTACACAGAGTATACCTATCCAGAGAAAATTTGCCTCTTCTGGTATATCATTTAAACCCATAGCACCGTTTGTATAAGCTGGATTATTTATAGCAAAAATTCTAATAATAAAACCAAAGCCCAATGTTACGATTGCTAAATAATCTCCTCTAACTCTAAATACAGGAAACGATAGCAATAAAGCTACAAATGAAGCTGCGACACCACCAATTAGTATAGCAGGTAAAAAATGAGCTTTCATTTGTAAAATAATTGGAGCTGGGTCTACCAAAGCAAACATATCTAATTTTGTATCGGTAGGAATTAGCAAAATTGCAGTAAAGTATGCCCCTATTGCTACAAATCCGTTTGGCTCTAACGAGAATTGTCCAGCTATTCCATTTATTAAGTTATAGCTAAGTGCTAATATTGCAAATATTCCTATATTATCTAAAATACTCAAAGTGTAAGAATCAAAATGCTTTTGTGCATAATATATAAAGTAAATTACTATTGCAATTAATATAATATTTCTTATAAATTTATTCATCGCACACTCCTAAAATCTTCCGCGTTCTAAATCTTGACCCATAATACCAGTTGGTTTAAACAATAGTACTAAGATTAAGAAGAAGAATGCAAAGGCATCTTTATAGCCACCAAGTTCGGGGAACATTGCAACCACAAATATTTCGGTAAAGCCTAAAATAAAGCCACCAACAACAGCACCACCAACACTACCAATACCACCAAGTACCGCTGCAGCGAAGGCTTTTAGACCAACAATAATACCCATTAACGGGTCAATTGATGGATAACTAATAGCGTAAAATATACCCCCAATAGCTGCCAATGCTGAACCAATAGCAAATACTATCATAATGATTCTATCTGCATCTATACCCATTAATTTAACGGTTTGAATATCGAAAGCTAAAGCTCTAATTGCCATACCATATTTTGTTTTATAGAGAATCCAAAGTACAACTGCCAATATCAATAGTGTAACTGTCGGAATAATTATTACAGATATTGGCAAGTAGATACCATGAATATGGAATATCTTAGTTAAATATTCAGGTGCACTGAAAGCTTTTGGTGTACTACCAAATAGTACAGTAAATAGGTTCTCTAAAAAGAAACTAATACCAATAGCAGTAATCAAAAGCGAAATTTTAGGTGCATCTCTAAGTGGTTTATAGGCAATTTTATCGGTTAAAATACCAACTATAGCTGCCCCAATAATTCCAATAAGAACCGCTACTTCAAAAGGTAAACCAGCTGCTTTTGCGAAAAAAGTAAAATATGCTCCTACCATCATAATATCGCCATGAGCAAAGTTGATTAACCTTAATACTCCATAAACCATTGTATAACCAATAGCTATTAGTGCATACATACTTCCAAGGCTTGCACCATTTACAAGTTGTTGGAGAAATATTTGCATATCCATATTTTACCTTTATATTAGGATTGTAGAACACCTATAGCAATACACTTATAAATAAGTTTAGTGCATAACTATAGATATGCTATATGTAGCCCAAAGGCTACACTAAATTTATTTTTTAATAAATTATGGATTTACAGTGGTTTTATAAGTGAATTTACCATCTTTAACTTCATTTATAACTGCAGATTTAACAGCATTTCCGTCTTTATCGATAGTAATAACACCAGTAATACCTTTGTATCCTTTTGTGTTTCTTAAGTTTTTATTAATACACTCTTTATCATCACTAGCTTTTCCTGCTTTTATACAGTTGTTCATAGCTTGAATTATCATACCATAGCCATCAGCTGCAAGTGCCCCCATTGAATCTGCTGGTTTCTTATATTTTTTATGATAAGCTGCAACATATGCTTTTGCTTCTGGAGAACTAACCGCAGCTTCATTAAAGTGGTCTGTGTACATAAAACCTTCTGCTGCTTTACCTGCAATTTTAACTAATTGCGGGAATCCAGTACCATCTGCTCCAATGAATGGAGTTTTTACACCCATATCTCTTGCTTGTTTCAACATTAGAGCAGCTTCTGGATAGTAGCCTGTAAATGCAACAATAGCAGGATTAGCTTGTTTTAATGCAGCTACTTGTGCATTAAAATCTTTATCGCCAGAGTTAATTAAAATAGTCTTTAAAATTTTACCACCACCTGCTGTATATGCTTTTTTAAATGCTTTTGATAGACCTACAGAGTAATCTTGTTTAGCATCTGTTACAACAACTGCTGTTTTTAACCCCTGATTTAATGCATATTTAGCCATAACAGCACCTTGGAATGGGTCAATAAAACATGCTCTTGTTACATACTTTTTACCCTTTGTTACTCTTGGATTTGTAGATGCATGCGTAAGCATAGGAGTCTTAGCCTTTTCTGCAACTGGAGCCATAGCCATAGAGTTAGAAGATGCAACTTCACCTAAGATTACAGATACTTTATCTTTATCTAACAATCTTTTTACTGCTGTTGCAGCTTCTACTTTATCGCCTCTATCATCAACAACAACTAATTTAACAGTGTCGCCATTGCTAAGTTTATTGTTTTGTGCTGCTGCAATATCTAAACCAGCTTTACTTGTTTGACCAAATGCAGCGATATTACCAGTTAATGGTAAAACTACACCAATTTTAACCTCTTTTGCATATGCCATTCCACCAAGTAGCGCCATTGTTGCTACAATACTTGTAAATTTTTTCATCAACTCTCCTTATATTTTAGTTATAAGATAATCTTACCACGAGTTGCTTAATTTAAGCAAAAATATAACATAAACTACAGTTTAACTTAAAATTTCTTTAACTAATTTATTTACTTTTCCACCATCTGCACGAGAACCTGCTTTTGCTTTAACTGCTCCCATTATTTTACCCATATCTTTCATACTTGTAGCACCAACTTGTTCGATAATCTCTTTTACCATACTCTCTAACTCTTCATCCGTTAATGGCTCTGGCAGATAAGCTCTTACAATTTCTAACTCTGCTTGCTCTTTTGCTACCAAATCATCTCTACCAGCCTCTTTAAATTGAGTTAAAGCATCCTCTCTCTGTTTTGCATATTTTGTTAAAATAGCCTCTACTTCAGCATCTGTTAAATCTTTTCTCTCATCTACTTCTATCTGCTTTATTGCTGCACTTAAATTTCTTAAAGTATCTCGTTTTGCTGTATCTTTTGCTCTCATTGCATCTTTAATATCTGCTTTAATTTGCTCTTTTAAATTCATTGAACTCTCCTAATTTTTTTAAAATTATATCATAATATTTAGCACTCTCTTATAAAAAATCTTTTATACTAAAAAGACAAATCAAGTCATCAACTTCCGAAGGATTCATATGAACGAATTTCAACTACTACTTTCAATAATTGCTTTAACTGTTTTTATAATATTTTTTAAACAACTATTCAGTGGTAACTATCCAAAACGCGGAGTTGATTTTGAAGCAAAACTGCCTAATGAAAATATCGGTGGTGTATCAAGAGCAGATAAAATATTTACAAAAGAAGAGAATACAGATGAGCAACGAAAAAGTAGAGAGGAAGAGTTACTAAATATAGCTGAAAGCTCCATAGAAAAAGGCGATAACATAGAGGCAAAAAAAGCACTTCAATCCTTACTTATATTAGAGCCTAATAATATAGAGGCTCTTCGTATGCAAGGTACTGTAAATTTAAATATGAACGATTATACAAATGCAAAAGAGAGCTTTATAAAGATTTTAGAGTTAGATGAAAAAGATGATTTAACACACAATCTATTGGCAAATACTCTACATAAACTAGGTGAAGATGATGAAGCTATAAAGCACCATAAAAGAGCAATAGAGTTAGATAAATCTTACGCTCCATACTACTTTAACTACGCTAACACTCTGTACGATTTAGGTAAAAAAGATGAAGCATTAGCAATGTATGAAAAAGCATTAAGTTTTGACCACTCTTTAAAAGAAGCAAAAAAAATGATAAGTGAGCTAAAAAATGGTAACAATTAATAGAGATATCTTTTTAGAGCAGAGTGCAGATAGAAATATTTTAGAGAATGTAACAAAATACTGTTCTAAGTGCTACAATGAATTTAACGAAGAAGATTTATTGTACTACGATGTAGAAAATTACAACTACCTATGCAAAAATTGCGCTTGTTGCATTAGCGAAGAGTTACAAACACATAAAGAGTGCTTATTAGATGAATGCGACAGCGAAGCTACTCTCTTTTAGAGATGTAATAGTTATAGGATACCTTTAATAATAGTTTCATTTTGAAACACTAAAACTTCTCATTTAATTAATAACTATACAAAAAGTTACAATCAATATTTTTTTACTCCTATTTTAGGAGATAAGCTCTCAAATTAATCACACTAAGTGTAAAATATTCCTATCAAAATTAACCATTAGGAGTATTAATGAGCACTTTCGAACAAGAATCATTAGAGTACCACAGAGCACAGAGCGAGTTTGACACAAACGGAAAAACAGGAACACTTTTAACAAAGCCTTGTAACACTGAAAAAGAGTTATCAATGGCGTACAGCCCAGGTGTTGCTTTTCCCTGTTTAGAGATAGAAAAAGATATCGACAAAGCTTACGAATACACAAACAAAGGTAACTTAGTAGCAGTTGTAAGTGACGGAACAGCAGTTTTAGGACTTGGAGATATCGGACACTTAGCTGGTAAGCCCGTTATGGAAGGAAAAGGCGTACTATTTAAGAGCTTTGCAAATGTAGATGCAGTAGATATTGAGCTTAACACAAAAGATACAGAAGAGATTATCAAAATTGTTGCTGCAATGGCAGACAGTTTTGGTGGTGTAAACTTAGAAGATATTTCAGCTCCAAGATGTTTTGAAATCGAAAAAAGATTAAAAGAGATTTGTAACGTACCAGTATTCCACGACGACCAACACGGAACAGCAGTTATTACAACAGCTGGTTTAATTAATGTTATCGAAATGAGCGGTAAAAAGCCAGAAGATTTAAAAGTTGTAGTAATTGGTGCAGGTGCTTCAGGAATTGCTTGTGCTAGTATGTATAAAGAGTTAGGTGTTAAAAATATTACTATGCTAGACTCTAAAGGGGTAATACATAGCGGAAGAGATGACCTTAATGAATATAAGCAACTATTTGCATTTGATACACCAGATAGAACACTAGAAGATGCATGTAAAGGTGCAGATATGATTCTAGGATTAAGCCAACCAGATTTAATATCTAAAGAGATGGTAGCATCTATGGCAGAGAGTCCAATTATCTTTGCTTGTGCAAACCCAAATCCAGAAATTAAGCCTCCACTTGCAAAAGAGGCACGCCCAGATGTAATTATTGGAACAGGTAGAAGTGATTACCCTAACCAAGTAAACAATGTTTTAGGATTCCCTCAAATCTTTAGAGGTGCTTTAGATGTTAGAGCAACTAAAATTACAGAAAATATGAAAATGGCAGCTTCTCGTGCACTAGCATCATTAGCAAAAGAGCCAGTTCCTGATAATGTAAAAGCAGCTCATGGTCGTGAAACTATGGAGTTTGGACCAGACTATATTATCCCTTCTCCATTTGACAGAAGAGTTCTTGTATATGTTGCATCAGCAGTTGCACAAGCTGCAATCGAAGATGGTGTAGCTAGAATTAAAGATTTCGACATCGAAGCTTATAAAGAGAAACTACAAAGATTAGCAGACCATTTAGACGGTAAAATATAAAACTAATTACTGCCTTATTCCCGTATAAACGGGGATATAGGCTATAATAACTTCAGATAATAAAACTTCGATAAAACCTTATATCCTTTTTCTATCATCAAATTAATTAAATAAATTTAGTAAAATTTATCTATAATTAATGCTATGCACACTCTTTTAATCATCTTTTAAGTTAAATGTCATTAAAATGTAATATCTTTTATTAGAATATAATATTTTCCATATTATGGGCTATATCTATATTTTAAAATATGTATTAATTGTAGGAAAGCAAAATGTTCAACCATATATTAAATATTTTCAAATCAAAAAATGTTTCTAATAAAGAAGCAAAAGAGAACTATTATAATGAGAATATAAGCAAAGCTGTAAAATACCAAGAGAATGGTGAACCTCAAGAAGCATTAAAAATATATGAAAAGCTATATCCACAATTAAAACAGGATAATGATAAAGTAGAGTTAGCACTTGTTTTAAATAATATGCTTGTAGCAAAAAAAGAGTTAAAGCAGCAAGCAAAAGATTTATTTAAAGAGTTATTAGAGTTAAGATTCTCTCTTTTAATACAATACGAAGAGTATTATGCCATTGACTACATCTACACACTATTAATGGGTGTAGAGTGGTTTGGTTTACCAAAAGAGAAATTAACACAAGCAGAAAAATTATTAGCAAGCTACTCAGAATTTAGTATATATCAACCAACACTAGAAAAAATTAATAATTTAAGAGCAGTTGCTTAATTCAACTCTCTTGAATATACTTAATAGCATTCAAATAACTTTTTAAACTGATATCTTTACCCTTATAAGCAATATCAAATGCTGTTCCGTGGTCTACTGATGTTCTTAAAATTGGCAGATTTAGTGATACATTTATTCCCTCTTCAAAATACAAAGCTTTAAGTGGTGCTAAGCCTTGGTCGTGATACATTGCCACAAAATGTTTGTAATTCTTTCTAAAATTTGAAGTAAATGCAATATCTGGAACTATTGGACCAACAAATTGCTCTCTTCCTAAAGTTTTATTTGCTAAATTTATAGCTTTTGTAATTTTACTCTCCTCTTTACCCAAGACGCCATTATCACCTGCGTGTGGGTTTAGAGCTAAAACTGCTACCTGTTCATCTGTATTTAAACTCTTTTGTAAATCTAGCAAAAATCTTAAAAGCTTTTTTGTTTTTATATTTTTAGCAATATTTTTTAAAGGTATATGCTCGGTAAATAGAGATACATACATTTTTGGGCAACCTAGCATCATAATCGCATCTTTTTTAAAAGCATCTCGCAATACTTCGGTATGCCCTTTATATTTTATACCTGCCTTACTCCACGCCTCTTTATGAATTGGCAAAGTGCATATTGCATCTACTTTTCCATTTTTTGCTAACTCTATCGCTTTTTTAAACGATGCAAATGAGTACGCTCCACTCTTTTTACTAACTTTTCCAGCATCTATTTTAAACGGCTCTTCATCTGCCGAAATAGTATTAAAACCTTTAGGTACTTTGATTCCAAGTTTACTACTTGCAATATCTAGCATAACTCTATCTATTATATAATAAGGTTCAACCATTTTTGCAACCTCTTTATGGGCTCTTAAAGCTATCTCTATGCCTATACCATTTAAATCACCTATACTTATTGCAACCTTTTTTTTAGCCATTTACCAACTCTTTCATATCTATAATTGCTCTGTATAATCCACTAAAAATTGAGCGAGCAACAATACTTTGCCCAATATTTAGCTCCTCTATCTGCTCTATTGCTACAATATCTTTTACATTTTGATAATTTAGCCCATGCCCAGCTGCAACTTTTAGCCCCAACTTTTTAGCTAAAATCGATACCTCTTTTAACTGCTCCAACTCTTTAGCCAACTGCTCTTTTAACTCTTTTCGACTTAGTCTAAGTTCCTCTACAGCATGCTTAGAGTGTGGTAAATTAGAGTAAAACATTGCATATAAATTAGAGTATCTGCCCGTATGTAATTCTATCCACTCCACACCCAACTCTTTAGAAGTCTCTACTGCCTCTATAGTTGGGTCGATAAATAGAGATACCTCTATTTCATTATCGTGCAATTTTTCTATCGCATTAGTTAATCTAGTATTATCTGTACTAATCGCCAAGCCACCCTCTGTTGTAACCTCTTCTCGTTTTTCAGGCACTAAAGTAGCACGGTGTGGCAGTAGATTGCAAACAATATCTATAATACTAGGCTCAATAGCACACTCTAAATTTACAGGTAGTACTGAGTGTTCTAGCACATCGGCTACATCTTTATCTTGAATATGTCGTCTATCTTCTCGCAAATGAATAGTTATCTGCTCCGCCCCCGCACGCTCACAAATGCTTAAAGCATCTATAAAGTTTGGATTATTTACCATTCGAGCCTCTCTCAAAACTGCGATATGGTCTATATTTACACCTAAATCCACTGGTTCCCCCTTTGGGGGAAGCACAAAGCACAAAGCACAAAGCACAAAGCTAATAGTGTGGCTTCGCCTCTTTTTAAAAAAGCGAAGCTTCATTATTAGCTTTCAGCTTTCCGCTTTCCGCTTTCCGCTTCCATAAATTTTTGTATAATTATAACATTTCTTATAAGCTTTATGTTAAAATACAGATAATTTTTATATAAGGTAAGATAATGAATAAAAAAGAGGTTAAAAAAGTAGTTTTAGCATACTCTGGCGGATTAGATACAAGTATTATTTTAAAGTGGCTACAAGATGAATATAACTGTGAAGTTGTAACATTTACAGCCGATATTGGGCAAGGTGAAGAGGTTGAACCAGCAAGAGAGAAGGCTCTTAAGCTAGGTATTAAACCTGAAAATATCTTTATAGATGATTTACAAGAAGAGTTTGTAAAAGATTTTGTATTCCCAATGTTTAGAGCAAACACAATTTATGAGGGTGAGTATCTGCTAGGTACATCAATCGCAAGACCACTAATTGCAAAAAGATTAGTAGAGATTGCAAAAGAGACTGGTGCAGATGCGGTAGCTCACGGAGCAACTGGTAAGGGTAACGACCAAGTTCGTTTTGAAATTGGAGCATTAAGCTTAAATCCAGAGATTAAAGTAATTGCACCTTGGAGAGAGTGGGATTTAAATAGCCGTGAAAAGCTATTAGCTTATGCAGAGAAACACGAAATTCCTATTGCTAAAAAGGGTAAAAAGTCTCCATACTCTATGGATGCTAACTTGCTACACATCTCTTACGAAGGTCAAGTATTAGAAGACCCGAATGCTGAGCCAGAGGCTGATATGTGGTTATGGACAAACTCTCCAGAAGAGGCACCAGATACACCTGAGTATATTACAATTAGTTTTGAAAATGGAGATGCAGTTGCAATTAATGGCGAAAAGTTAAGCCCTGCAACAATTTTAAGAACTCTAAACGAGTATGGCAACAAGCATGGAATTGGAAGAATAGATATAGTAGAGAACCGCTATGTTGGTATGAAAGCCAGAGGTTGCTATGAAACTCCAGGTGGTACAATTTTATTAAAAGCTCACAGAGCAATCGAATCTATTACACTAGATAGAGAAGAGGCTCACTTAAAAGATGAGTTAATGCCAAAATATGCAAGTTTAATCTATAACGGTTACTGGTTCTCTCCAGAGCGTGAAATGATGCAAGCTGCAATCGATAAGACTCAAGAGAATGTAAACGGCGATGTTAGATTAAAGCTTTACAAAGGTAATGTAATAGTTGTTGGTAGAGACTCTAAAAACTCTCTATACTCACCAGCACACTCTACATTTGAAGAGGATGAAGTATATAACCAAAAAGATGCAGAGGGCTTTATTAGATTAAATGCTTTAAGATTTATTATTGAAGGTGAACTACAACCCAAAAGAACAGCAAAGTATTTAAACGAAGATAAAAAAAGTAAAGAAAACGACAAGACAGAAGAAGAGAAAGTAAGTTTTGGCGCAAAATTAAAAGACTTTTTAGGTATTCAATAATATATGAATTACTTAATAGCTTATCATAAATATTTAGTAGAGATACTGCTTTTTGTAATTGTTGCCAATATTGTGGTTCAACTTGTTTTTAAAGATAACTTTGAGCGTTTTGTAAAATTTACTCGTATTGGCTACTTTACATTTTGGGCATTTTGGGCGATGGTTGTTTTTAGTGGTTTAGTTGTTTTTGCCTTCCAAAGGGGTCTATTAAGTAATATTGTTATAGTTATGATTATTAGCGCCATATTGCTACCTATATTAGATGGATACAGAGCAATTAAATTGGGCAAACTTTGGCGAGAAAACAGTAAAGGCATAAAGTTATCTATAACTATTATGCTTGCAGAGATTGTTATAATAGCTGCAACTATTGTCTATACAGTTATGGCAAAGTAATTAAAATATGCAATTTGTTTACGATAAAGATGCTTCATCTCCTATACTAATAGTAGAAGATGAAACATATAAATATCTATTTAGAGCACGCCGAAAAAAGCTAGGTGATATCATAGATTTTAGAAATCTTCAAGATGATAAACTCTACAGTTATAAAGTTATGTCAATAGATAAAAAAAGTGCCTCTTTAGAGTTAATTTATGGCGAGAGTAAGCCTGTGCTTCCAACAAAAGATTTAACTATTGGCTGGTGCATAATCGACCCCAAAAATATAGAAAAAACTCTACCTAGCCTTAATGAAATAGGCGTTGCTAAAATAGTATTTATCCGCTGTGCCTATACACAAGCAAATTTCAAAATTAAAAAAGAAAGACTAGAGAAGATATTAGTAAACTCTAGCCAACAGTGTGGGCGTAGTTCACTTATGCAGATAGAGTTTTCTCAATCTCTGCAAGATTTTTTAAACAAATATCCACAAAGCCACCTTTTAAATTTTAGCCCAAATAAGGTATCAGCAAATCAAGATATAGACTCTATTGTAGTAGGATGCGAAGGTGGACTAAGCAAAGATGAGATAAAACTATTTACTCAAGAAAAAACAGTAGGCTTAAACACCCCAACAATCCTAAGAAGCGAAAGTGCAGTTGTAGCTGTTGCAAGTAAAATCATACTCTAAACTCAGTAACCATAAACTATTAAGCACAACCTACTACAAATACTCCCCACGATGGCATAACAACTGATATGAACAGTATCTACACTTTTGTAAATCTTCACAACGCTCTGCATTGAAGCTTTTTATACTTTTTAAATACTCTATATGCTCCATTAACTTCGCCTCTTTCTCTTCTGGCTTTTCTAAATAACTCTCTTTACCACTGTTTAAAATCTCTATAAACATAAAATCTATACTATTTGCTGGCTTATCTAAAAGTTTTGAATATATACTCATTTGAAAATCATCTATTTTCTCACTATCGCTACTATTTGCCTTTGCAATAGAGCCACTCTTATAATCTATAACTAAGTTAAAACCATCTTTAATATCCATTCTATCTACACGCCCAGTAAATTTTAAACCAGCAATCTCTCCATTAAGAGTAAACTCGCACCCAGCAACTTCGTAACCCTTTTTAAAATGTTCTATCTGTTTTTGTACAAATCCATTTAATACGCTACTCCACAATGGCTTTTTGTATAGTAACTCTGCACTGTCTTTACTATATAAATCAATCTGCATCATAAGAGCTTTTTGCAACTCTTCTATACTAGAAAATTTTACTTTTGGAGTTATCACTTTAGAGATAACATCATGAAGTATTCTACCCTCGTTTATCTCATCGTCACTTGCCTGCTCTATCTTTTTAATGTATCGGTAGTAGAACTTTCTTCGACACTCTAAAAATGTTTTTAGTTTATGTGCAGACCAAGTAGTAGAAGTTGCATTAAACTCTACCTCTATATCGTCTAAGTGTGCATATGTCTTGTAACTACTTTCTAAATCAAAAATTAAATTCAATGGAGTTTTGTATCTACTAATATTATCAGCAACACCAAGTTCATATAAAAATTTAGAAGCTTGCATATTATCATTACTACAATAAATAACTACAGAAGATTTTGCTCGCTCTAGTAATCTTGCATAGTAATGTTTTTGCAAATTTTCTCTATCGCTTTTAGTTGGTAATTTAGCGTTAGCTCTAACTGTAGTATTTAGAAACCTATCTTTATTTGAAATTGCCGGTACAACGCCATCGTTAAAATCGATTATCATTACTCCATCAAAAGCAATTCCGCGACTCTCCAAAAGCCCCATTACAGTAACTTTACCACCGTCTACATCATCGATACTATGCTCTTTTATCTCATTAAGCCACAAAAAAAGCCAACTCTTAAAATCAAATTCACTCTCTTTAAATGCTCTATTAAAATCATAAAATGTCTGTAGCAAATTTAACTTATCTAATGCTTTTAATAAATCTTTATTTCTATAGAGTGGAAGTTCCAACTCTTTTAATATTGCAAAAAAAGTATCTACTTTAATTGGACTAGAAGCAGGAAGTTTTTTAACATCAAATTTATTATGTATTAAAAACTCTTTTGCAATGTCGTCACCACTTAAAAACCTGTTTATCTGCTCTAAAAATTTATAACTCTTATACTCACGGTAGCTTCGACCCATTGCAAAGTTTAAATTGTTTAATCTATCAAACGCCCTAATTGCAGGCACTATAGATTCATCTGGTACTATTAACGCAATACGCTCTGGCTTTATTCCACTCTGAACAAACTCTTCTATCTTTGCAAAAGCTACTGCAATTTGCTCTAAATGTTCACCTACTTCAACAACTTCACAATTTATACTGATTGGTTCTAATTTATTTTTGATTATTTTTTTACTATTTAAATCAAACTCTACTATAGAATTATCTGCTAAATCAATATTTAACTCTCTAAAGCTATCTATAATTTTTTGATTAAAAGGTGTAGTTTTAAGGCGAATAATAAAAGGTTTTAACTTAGCTATTTCTCTAAACAACTCTAACTCAAACTTAGTTAAATAACCCTCTAATTCCAAAACAAAACCATCAAAGCTATTTATAAAAGCTTCATTTAATCTAAACTCTGTAGGAATAAAAATTCTATCATTTAAGCCATGCTGATTTAGTAACTCTCTGTAATTTGCTAAAGTTTTATCTAACAATTCTAAATCTTTGTCAAACTCTGCATACATATCGGCTAAATATAGCTCTTCTATCTTAACACCCTCTGCACCTACCTCTTCAAAAAATCTAAAAAAATCTTCGGCATTGGTATAAAATTTTACTAAATTTATATCTTTTTTTATTAATGTAAAGTTACTAAAATTTGTTGCTTCTTTAAGATATAGAGCTCTTTGCATTTTATCTATAAGCATGCTACTACCAAGAGTTATAGCCTTTGCCTCAAAATCAGAAATAGTTAGCATTTTAGGCAAAAAAGAGTTTTGCTTTAAAAAACAAGCCTTCTTTTCCCTAATTGCTCTACTTGTAGATAGAATATGCAAATAGTTTTCGCTACTCATAAATCTACTTTATATCTTTAAAACCGTAATAGTCTATATATTTAATTGCATCTTTATCCGATAGCTTTAATCTTAAAATATATCTACCTGGCTTTTTAACCTTTAATCCTTTTATATCAAAAGTACCATTACCATTACTTTGAATACCTTTTATATGTACATCATCAAGCTCTGTTTGTGGTCTAGTCAAAAGCCCAATAAGTTTAATATTCTTAAGACTACTACCATCTTTTGATTTTACTATAATTTTAATATCATTTACACTATTTAACTTATAGTATTTATGTGGCTTTCGTTTAAGATTTTTTGGCTTAAAATTACTTCTCTCTAAGCCACTTAATTCAACGCTATATTTAGAATCAAATTTAGCTGCTGCATCAGAAATTTCATTTGCATTCTTATCTGCACTCTGATACTTTTGCATAAATTCATTAGATTTATGTACCGGTAGAGATATTGTATTTTTTATAGTCCAATACCCCAAGGTAATACCAATCGCTAAAAAACCTAAAATCATATATGGCCAAAATTTGCCACTATTGTTTTTTTTACTCATTGTTTCCTCTTTTTTCTAAAAATTGGTGCAATGAAATATATCCAAATTACTATTAAAGAACCGACAATAATTAGAGTATTTACAATTTTTAATACCCAACTGCCACTACTTTTAATAGTGCTTTTTAACTTTATACCCTTAGCGTTAGCAACTTCATCTGCTAATTCTGAATATGCTTGCACCAATCCAACATCATACTTACTCTGCTTAGAATTACTATCTTTACTAGCAATTACTTTAATTGCAAAGTCTAAAACCTTACCCTTATCTATAGAATTTAGCAACTTTTTATTAGATGCCATAACATGAATTCTCATAGAATTTGGAGCAAAAACAATACCTACATATGGCTTACTTAAGCTATCCTTATACTTTTTAAGATAATCATAAACACTAACACCTCTTTTTATTTTATCATCAGTTGTAATTAAATAGGCATTAATACCTGTTTTATTACTTAACTCACTACCCATCTTCTCAATGTAATCAGAAGCTTTAGGAGATACTAAATGGTCGTTAAAAAGAAATTTTGCATTTAAGAAATTAAAGAAAAGAGAAAGCATAAGTAAGCCTAAGCCCACTTTTGCTCTCATTTTAAGATATAAATAGGTGGTTAGGTGTTATAACAGCCCATAATGTAATAGCTGCACACATTACTAAAAGAAATGTAATTAATTTATCCATAATAGCCCCCTATCTTTTGCTAATATCGAATTTAGCATTATCAGTGCTAATCTCTTTAACATTATCTAAACTACTAACAACTGGTGTAGGGTCGTAATAATGTTTTGCCTCTGCTTTTTCTATTTTAATAGCATGCATCTCTAAAAATGCAAGAATACTTAACAGCAACAAAGTAGCTATAAGCATACCAGTGATACCGTTTAATTTAAATAAACCTCTGCTTGTATTTTCTGCCATATCCTACTCCTTACTTGATAACGATTTAATATACTCAGCAAGTGCTTTCTCTTGAACTGGAGTAAATCTATTCGCAAATGATGGCATTCTACCAATACTACCCTTCTTACCATGAGTTAATACTTGATTAATTAAAGTACTATCAATCTTTGCTAAATCAGGAGCTTGACCACCATTACCTTTACCATCTTGACCATGGCAACCTGCACATGTAGCCCAAGCAGCAGGAGCTTTACCTTTTAAGCCACCAGCAACATATGCCGCAACTTCTTCAGCAGCTTTACCTTGTGCCATACCAGCTGGCATTGCACCTATTGGATACTTAAAGTAGTGTGAACCATTCTTAATAACATATAAAACTTGTGCTTTACTTATTCTATGTGTTAAATCGTGTGCTTTACCAGACATACCATCTCCAGTATCACCATGACAAGGTGCACACTGTACTAAGAAAATTGATTCACCCATATCTTTTAAAGTCTCTTTATCTGCATTTTTAAACTTCGCTTGAAATTTTTTATTGTACTCTTTTGTCTCTTTATTCCAAGCACCAATTTGACTATAAGCATTTACAGGATATCCCATTAACATATACCAAATTGCCCAGATCATTGTACCAACAAATGACCAAGACCAACCAGATGGTAGTGGGTTTTTATACTCACCAATACCATCCCAATTATCTTCTGCAAGCTCACCAGTAGCAGTATCATTTTTCATTTGAGCCATGTACTTTGCAGCAACACCAAATGCTAATACAGCAATTGCAACAGCACCTATAAATGTAATCATGTTTATAGGATCGCTTAAATCGATATTCATTTGCTTAACTACAACAAGTGTTCCAACAATTAAAACACCTGCCATAACTAGAGCTTTGACTATCATACCATTCATAAATCTACTCCTTTTTGTCATTCTCAATTTTAGGGTTTTTTTCAAGTATTTTACTATCTAACTCATCATCTAAAGCTAAATTAGAATACTTTTCATAATCTTTATCACCCTTCTTCTCACTCCGATAGAGATAGATAATGTAGTAATAAAAAATTCCTACAGCCAATGCAGTACCAATTACATACATATAAATTCTTAATTGTTCAATCTCTACCGTTGTCACCATTAAATCCTTATTTTAATTTTTCCAAATATGCTACAAGAGCTACTACTTCAGGTACTTTACCTGCTTTTACCATTTTTATTAAATCATCTCGCTTCATTTCTGTAGCAATTTTTAAAGCTTCTGGTAAAATTTTAGTTTTTAACTCTTTTTCATAAGCTGCCTTACCTGGTGCAATGTCAGCTCCATATGGAGTACCAAATACTTTTTTAACAGTTACAGCTTCTGCATAAGCAGTCTCTAAATCAGCAACATTAGTAAACTGATGCTTATATGCCGGCATAATAGAATCTGGAACTACAGATTTTGGATTCCACATATGGTTTGCATGCCAATCTGGAGTTCTATAGTTACCTACACGGTGTAAATCTGGACCAGTTCTTTTAGAACCCCAAAGGAATGGTCTATCATAAGCATACTCACCAGATAGTGAATATTGACCATATCTATCAGTCTCTGCTTTAAATGGTCTAATTAACTGAGAATGACAAGCAATACAGTTGTCTTTTTTATATACTTCTTTACCTGCAAGTTGTAACACAGTATAAGGTTTTAAACCCTTTACAGGGCGCGCTGCCTCTGCAAAGTTTGGCAGAATTTCAATTAATCCTGCATACGCAATTACTATAAATACACCCACTGCAAAGAAGAATGGGTTTTTTTCTAACCAATGAAACATTATCCTACCTCCTTAAGCCATAGGTGATCTGTATCTAGGCTCTTGCTCAAGTCTTCTACCTGCTGTAGCAGTTTTAAAGAAGTTATAAGCGAACATAAACATACCAATTAAATACAACAATCCACCAAGTGCTCTAAGAGCATAATATGGGTGAAGTACTGAAACAGTATCGATAAAGCTATATACTAAGTTACCATACTCATCAACTGCTCTCCACATCATACCTTGAGTAATACCTGCAATCCACATAGATGTAAAGTATAAAACAACACCTATAGTTTGAATCCAGAATTGAGATTCAAGTAAAGATTTAGAGTAAATCTCTCTTTTAAATACTCTTGGTGCCATATGCATAATAGCTGCAAAAATCATAAATGCAACCCAACCAAGAACACCATCGTGAACGTGACCTGGAATCCAGTCTGTAAAGTGCGCAATAGCGTTTACAGATTTAACTGCTTGAATTGGACCTTCAAGTGTACTTAACATATAGAATGTTGAAGCAAGTACCATAAACTTAACTAATGGATTCTTTGTTAATTGATTCCACTCACCTTTCATTGTAAGAAGCATGTTGATAGCACTTCCCCAAGATGGCAAAATTAAGATAACTGAGAATACTGAACCCATAGTTTGCATCCAATCAGGAACTGTAGACCATAATAAGTGGTGACCACCAGCCCAAAGGTAAACAAACATTAATCCCCAGAAAGATAGTAAAGACAATTTATATGAATAAATAGCTTGACCAGACTCTTTAGGCAAGAAATAGTAAATAATTGCAATAATAGGAACAGTAAATACGAATGCAACTGCATTATGTCCCCACCACCATTGAACAAGAGCGTCGTTAGTACCAGCATACATAGATACAGAGTGATACCAAGCACCAAGTCCACCAGAGAAGAATATTGTAGGTACTTCTGCATTGTTAAATAGGTAAAGCATAGCAACACCTAAGAAAGTAGCAATATAGTACCATAGAGAAATATAAAGTGTTTTTTCACGTCTTAGACCAATAAGTCCAAACATAATTACACCCCAAATTACCCAAATAACAACGATTAGAGCATCTAATGGCCACTCCATTTGAGCATACTCTTTACTTGCAGTAATACCCATAGCTAAACTTACTACCATACCTGTAGCCGCTATTAAGTATAAACCAAATTGTAATTTACCTAATCCCATTAAAAGTTTAGATTCACCCATCGAAACTTTTAATACTCTTTGTGATACATAATAAAATGTAGAAAAAATACCACTAACAGTAAAACCATAAATAACTACATTCGTGTGCATAGGTCTTAATCTCGAAAAAGTACCATATTCACCAAATAAATAGTTTAAATCTGGGAATGCCAACTGAGAAGCAATTAATACCCCTATTGTCATACCAACAATACCAAAAATGACAGCTGTCCACATATATAACTTAGCAATGGTATAATCATATTCCAAAGTTGCGTTAGACTGCATATAGCCCTCCTAAATAATTAAATTTTGTTACAGAGTAACAGTAACAATGTGATTATATGCTAGAATTGATATATATCAACTTAAAATCATAAATATATTTTTAATTTTTTTTTCTAAGTTTAAATTAAGAAAGTTCTATGTTTGTAGTTTATTTTAGAGAAAAAGGATAATTTTTCTCTAAATAGTGTTATTTTATGTATAAATAGTGTAATTTATTAGGCTTTACCCTTAGCTTTTTGAATATTATTAATATATAAATACTCTATATTAATTTTTTTCTCTTTGGGTAAATTTGTAGCAACTTCAGATAGTACTTTATCAAAATCTTCAAAAAGATAATTTGCCATCGAACCAGGTATTGGATTTATCTCATTTAAGTAAACTTCATTATCTACTACAAAGAAATCACATCTAATAATTGCACCCATAAAAAGAGGGTCGTATATCTTCTTAAATGTCTCTTCTATTTTAGACTTTAAGTTATCATCTATAGTAGCTTCACTAACTCTCTCATCTCTACTAAAGTCCATATACTTTTTATCAAAATCTAAAAACTCCTCTTTCTGAGGCTCTTCTATAATAGATAGTATCCAATCTTTACCTTTAGCACCCGCTTGGTTATACTCTTTAATACCATCTATAAATGGTTCTATTAAAACTTGTGTATCAAATTCAAAAGCAACATCTAAAGCGTAATCAAACTCCTCTTGACTTTTAACTACGCTAACTCCAATAGAGCTACCAAGTCTAAGTGGCTTTACAATTACTGGAAACTCTAAACTGCACTCTCTACTACCACTTCTATTTATTAATTGATAATCTAATGTCTTAACATTTATACTCTCAGCTAAAAATTTAGTATAAAGTTTATTAAAGCTTAAAACTGCCCCTTCTAATCTAGGTCCAATAAATTTAATATCGAAAAATTCAAATATAGAAGCTAACTTTCCATCTTCGCCATCTCTTCCATGAATTAGGTTAAGCACTACATCATATTCTACTTTTTTAGAACCAAACACACCACTAGCAGAAAAACCACCATGCTCTATATTTAATTTTTTACTCTTCTTAAGGTACTCTTTTGAGCTAAAAAATTTAGATTTCATATTTTCACTATCTATAAGATAGAAATCTCTATTTGCATCTACAAATATGAATAGTGGAGTATGCTTCTTAAGAACATTCTTTACTGTAATCGCACTTACAATACTAATCTCATGCTCATAACTTGACCCACCAAAAACTATTGCTATTTTCATTTTTTACCTTTTTATTTATATTTGTAATTACTCATTGCTGTCATTCTTATTGTGCGGCACATCCTCACCTAGATTAGGATGACGGAATATGGAAAATAGAAAACGGTTTCCAACTTCCAACTCTTCAAATATTCCTAAAACTCTTAACTCTTAATTCTTAATTTTTAATTTTTAATTCAATTGTGCGGTACTACCGCACCTACATTTTACTTAACTCTGCTAGCAAACTCTTTAAACACATAAGCACTCTCATGTGGTCCGGGGCTTGCTTCGGGGTGGTGCTGTACTGAAAATACTTCTCTATTTTTATACTTTATACCCTCTATTGTGTTATCAAATAGATTTACATGAGTCACCTCTGCTACTTCTGTAATGTTATCTGGAACATTATAGTTATGGTTTTGTGCTGTTATCTCTACTTTGCCCTCTGCATTTTTAACTGGGTGGTTACCGCCATGGTGTCCAAACTTTAGCTTGTAAGTATCGTAACCGTTAGCGATAGAGAGCATTTGGTGCCCAAGGCAGATTGCAAACATTGGGATATTTGCACTTAACAGTTTTTGAGTAATCTCTTTTTGCTCCTCTAAAACCAATGGGTCACCAGGACCATTTGATAGGAAGACTCCGCCAATTTCACCAGCTTCAAACTTATCTATAACAATTTGTGCATCTGTATCGGCTGGAACAACCTCTACCTCTAAGCCAGCAGTTACTAACTCATTTAAAATATTTCTTTTTATTCCAAAGTCGTAAGCTACAACTTTTTTAGATGTAAGTGGTTTTGTATACTCAAATTTAGAAGCATCATATTTACCAGTAGTGTGAGTATATGGCTCTTTAGTTGTAACCTCTTTTATATAGTTAATATCTCCTATTTTAGGACTACTCTCTAAAACTTTTTCAAGCTCCTCTTTAGAGCTAATCTCTGTAGAAGCCACCATCTCCATTGCACCTTGATCTCTTAACATTTTTGTTAAGTATCTTGTATCTACTTCGCAAATACCGATAGTGTTGTTATCTTTTAAAAGTTTACTTAACGCATGTTCACATCTAAAGTTAGATGGTCTATCTTGATAATTTCTTACAATTACACCTTTGCAGTAAGCTTTATTGTTTAAGTTTTCATAATCTTCGCTATTTACACCAACATTTCCAATCTCTGGCATTGTAAAGGTAATAAACTGCCCTGCATAACTTGGGTCTGTAATTATCTCTTGGTATCCTGTTAAAGAGGTATTAAATACAACTTCTCCAACAGCTGTACCCTCTGCTCCAAAACTTTTAGCCTCTATAAATAGTCCATTTTCGAAATATAGCCATACTTTTTTCATTGCAACACCCTTATATTAAACCGCGACGAGTTAGCTCTTCTTGGAAATATCTCTCATAAAGAATTTCATACTCTTCACTTCCTGGCATAACCTCTTTCTCTAGGCTTCTAATTTTGTTATATACCACATCATCTATCTCTTCGTAACTCTTAGCAAACTCTTTAAATGAGTTAAAAATTACATTTTTTACTTGGTTATCGTTTACTTCGTACTCAATTAAATACTCTTCGTAAAGTTCATCTAAAATTTTATGAGAAATATCACTATACCTATCGTCATAATTCATAATAATACCAAATTCAGGTGCAAGACGCTTTTTTATCATAAAGAATAACTGTCTCTCGTCTGCTCTTTGTACTTCAATATCTTCATAATTCTCTTCTAAAATATCTTGCACTTTACCATCTAACTCTCTCTCTTGCTTTAAGTTATCTAGTATAATCTCTTTTGCAGCGGCAACAACATCATCTTTGCCTTTTAGCAACTTTACAAATGGAGCATTAATTAAGTCTACAGCTATCTTTCTAGCTACAAATTCACTCTGGTTTGGCTTTAGTCTCATAACTACTCCTTAGTCTCTAATTATAGTATCGTCTCTATCTGGCGATGTAGAGATTATACCCACTTTTGCACCGCATAGCTTTTCTAATTCTAAAATGTAATCTTGTGCCTCTTTTGGCAACTTGCTAAACTCTCTAACACCTTCGCTTTTTTCCCAACCTTTAAAGCTTTTATATATTGGCTTAATATCCTCTAAAGTGTATGGCACATAATCTATCTCTTTACCTTCAAACTCATAGCCAACACACACTTTTACTTCATCTAATCCATCTAAAACATCTAGCTTCATAAGTGAGATATTGCTAACACCATTTAATCTAACAGCGTGACGCATAGCTACAGCATCGAACCAGCCACATCTTCTAGGACGCCCTGTTGTTGTGCCAAATTCGTGCCCTTTTTCTCTTAAATACTTACCTTTTTCACCCAAATCTTCGCTAGGGAAAGGACCATTACCAACACGAGTACAGTAAGCCTTTGCAATGCCGATTACATTACCAATTTGATGTGGAGCAATACCTAAACCGCTACAAGCACCTGCACTAATTGTTGTAGAGCTTGTTACATAAGGGTAAGTTCCATGGTCTATATCTAACATAGTACCTTGTGCACCCTCTAATAGAACTCTTTTATTGCTATCTAGTGCATCCCAAGCCATTAGTGTAGTATCTGTAATATACGAGCCTAAAGCCTCTTTATAACTCTTTAACTCTGCTAAAAGCTCCTCTGCATTTGGAGTAGATACACCCATTGCATCGAAAATTGGCTTATTTATTTTAAAGTAACTCATAATGCCATCACAAAGTTTTTCTGGATTTAATAGCTCGCCTACTCTATGCCCTACTCTAGTGATTTTAT
>JALVTE010000022.1 GCA_027024155.1 Campylobacteraceae bacterium | reverse complement strand
AATATCTCTTGTGCATAGTAGTTATCTTCACCTATTTTTTGGTATTTAATTCCATCTACTATAAATTGTCTCATAGTTCTTTTTATAATTTCAACAGACTGTTCTATAAACTTTTGTGGATTATTCTTAAACTGTTCTAGTTTTCTGCTTTTTGTTAATATTTCGACTATTGCACGACGAGTAAGATTTGTTTCGTTTTGAAGATATGTAACAATATCTGGCAGTTCAAAATCGTTAGCGTTATAGACAAAGCTAGAGTCTTCTAAAACATCGGCTTGGACACCACCTTGGGTTATCTCTATACCTGCTTTATTGTAGCGAAACCTTGCCTTGCCAACAATTAGATGGTCGTGTATCTCTTTTGCACAAGTATCTATTAAAGAAGATTCATCAAATTTTACTCGATATGTTGTTTTATATTTAATTCTATTCCAAAGTTCTGTAAAATCTTCGCTTAAATAGACTTCTTTATTTAAAGTAACAACTTTTCTATTGCTTGCATCTTTAATATTAAGATTTCCTGCCACTTTTTTAAGTAGTGCAATAATTTGTGTAGAGACTGATTTGTAGCCATCTGGTAATATTAAGTTATTTGCTTTTAAATCTAACTTTAATCTATCTTGCACTTTCCCTTTGCTGTCTATATATTTTTTCTCTAATAGGTAACTCCAAAGCTTTTCTGATTTTTCAATTCCAAGATAAGCTTCTTCCCCATCATTAGCAGTTACTATATTTGCAAATGTATGCTCTTCTATTAGCCCAAATTTTATACCTGTATCTTCTTCTATCTCTTTTTGCAACTGCTTGGCAAACTCTTCGTACGATTCATTTGCCATTACTGTAAGTGTATTAACATCAAATCCAAATACTCGCTCTCCCTCTTGGTTTACGCATAGCCTTAACCCGCGACCAATCTCTTGCCGTTTTTTTATAACTGAGTTACTCTCGTTAAGTGTACAAATTTGGAAAATATTAGGATTATCCCATCCCTCTCTTAAAGCTGAATGTGAAAAGATAAATTTTAAATTATTATCGAGACTAAGCAGTTTCTCTTTTTCTTTCATAATAAGATTATATGTATCTTCGTCATCTTTAGTTTTACCGCTGGTATCTTTTAATTTTCCTTTTTTATCTATAGAAAAGTACCCATTATGTACTTGGGTAGCAATGCTGTCTGTATCTACATCTTCAAAAAGTACTCTATATTTTGGTTTGCGAATTAGTTTGTTATACTCCTCTTCAAATACAAGTGCGTATTTACCTTTTTGTGCATTGCCCTCATCATCGTACCAGCGATAATTTGCTACCTTGTCTATAAAAAATAGACTCAAAACTTTTATGCCTCTTTTTGTGAGTCTTAGCTCTTTCTCTAAATGCTCTTCTATAGTTTTTCGTATTTGTAGGCGTTTTATCTCATCTTCATCTACACCGCCAATAGCTTGTCCTAGCTCTAATATTTCAGGTTTAGAGGTAAAGTCTATATATTCAGCTCCCTCTTGACAATATATATCGTTAATTATGTAACCGCTGTAAACATCTCTTCCACCCGAACGCTCAAACAAATCATCGCCTTGCTTTACAGTCACTTTTTTACGCGATACAGAAGCACTTTTTATAACATCTATCTCTATCTTGGCAGTTATTGGGCTTTTTTTGTTATCTACAGATAGCAGTTTTATATATGCTTTGTTGTTACTCTCTTCTAATTTAAATTCTGCTACCTCTATCTGTTTAACCAGTTGCTTATTATAGGCATCTACAGGGTCAAGTTTATAAACCATATGGTGTTTCGCTTTATGTGTTGCAGAGTACCTAATAGTGCAGAGTGGATTTAGCGACTCAATAGCTTCTTTAGATTTAGATGTAGTATCAACACTTTGTGGCTCATCTATAATAACAATAGGATTTGTAGATTGAATAAACTCAATAGGTCTATATCCACTTAGTTTATCGTTATAGCGGTGAATAATATTAGCTTTTGTCTCTTTGCTTGGGTCTGTAAAACTTCGGCGGAATGCATCGATATTTATAACCATTATTTGTATATAGTCATTTGTTGCAAAACTTCTTACTTGTTCAAGATTGGCAGAGTTATAGGTAAAGTAGTCATACGGAGTGTTTTGATACAACGCCTTAAAGTGACTTTCTGTGATCTCTAAAGTTTTATTAACGCCCTCTTTAATAGCAATAGATGGCACAACAACAATAAACTTAGTAAAGCCATACAGTTTGTTAAGCTCAAAAATAGTTTTTAAATAGACATATGTCTTTCCTGTTCCTGTCTCCATCTCTACGGTAAAGTTTTTATCTAATCTGTTATTTGCCAATAGCTTAGATTGTTTTAAGCCATTTTGCAACTGTATAGCATTTAGATTTTTAACTATTTCATCATCAGGCAAAAGAAGCTTATTGCCATATCCAAGCTCAGTTTCGTTTTGCATTAAGCCACTTGTATCTAGTGATGGCACAGAGAAGTTGCTACTGCATACCTCTTGCCCTTCAAAAATATCTGTTACAGATTTAATAGCTTCTTGCTGATACTCTAAATTGGAGTCAAATTTAATTTTCATCTTTTACCTTCGTTGCGACATATTTCTGCTTTGGACTGCT
>JALVTE010000021.1 GCA_027024155.1 Campylobacteraceae bacterium | reverse complement strand
GTTCTATTGCATCGTCTATATTATGGCATACTATGTCGCTTGCGAGCAGTGTTTTAGTTGCACAACCCTCTTTACCGGTTATTGCAATAGATGGCTCTGCAATCTCTAACATTTTGGCATCATTATTGCCGTTGCCAAGGGCTACTGTATTTTTAGCCCCTAAGCTTTGTATAAAATCGGCTTTCTCTTGCGTGTGGTTGCTAGTTTTTAAAACTATTACTTCTAAATTAAAGCCTGCTAACTCTTGTTTTACACTGCCAAAGGTGTCGGCTGTGATTACATAAACTTTAAACTCTTTGCAAAGAGAGTTTAAAAGCTCTTTAGTCTTTGGGCTGACTATTCCGTTTACTGCTACTGTGCCATTGTAGTCAAAAACAATATTTTCTATCTCTAAATTTGCATAATTTGGTATTTTAAATAACACTTATAGCCTTTTTATCTTTTGTAAAAACTTCGCCAATTATGGCACTATTTTCATAACCATTATCTTTTAACTCTTGTAAGAGTGCAGGAGCATCTTTTTGCGATACAGAAATTAATAAACCACCTGAAGTTTGGGCATCGTAGAGTATAATATCATCGCTTCCGCTATTTATAAACTCTACTTTATCGCTCAAATACTCCATATTATTGTATGTTCCTGCCGGAATAATACCCATATCTGCCATATCAAAAGCCCCATCGATTATTGGCACACTCTTTTTATCTATTTTAATAGTAAACTTATTAGCTACCATCTCTAATAAGTGCCCTAAAAGTCCAAATCCTGTAACATCTGTGCAGGCACTTGTATCGTAACGCTTCATTATTTGCGATGCTTTATAATTTAGTTGAGATAGAAGTTTTGCTATATATTTAACCAAATTATCATCTATCATATCAGCTTTAAGGGCAGTTGTTAAAATACCTACACCGATAGGCTTTGTTAAAATTATAACATCTCCAACTCTTAAAGTGTTGTTTTTATAAATTTTGTTCGGCTCAATAATACCTGTAACACTTAAGCCATACAGCATCTCCGGTGTTTCGATAGTGTGCCCGCCGACAAGTGTTCCACCACACTCTTCTATTTTGCTTTTTGCACCATCTAAGATAAGTTTTAATGCCTCTTTTGGCTGGTTGCAACCATCAAAGCCTACAATGTTCATAGCTGTTAAGACTTCGCCACCCATTGCAAAGACATCACTTAAAGAGTTTGCCGCAGCAATTTGCCCATAGTAGTATGGGTCATCAACAACAGGAGTTATAATATCAACTGTCTGAACAAGTGCTCTGCTCTCATCTATTTTAAAAATTGCTGCATCTTCATTACTGTGCAAATCTATAAGTAAATTTTCATTGCTACAAGTTAAACCGCTAATTGCTTGTGATAGCTCCGCCGGAGCTAATTTAGCGGCTCAACCTGCTGCCTTGACAAATTTTGTTAATTTGTAACTGTTATCCATATTCATAAAATGCCTTAAAAAGTTAATATCTTGTCGCTATCTTGCACCCAGTTGGCTAAATCATTCATTGTAGATTTAATCTCTGGGTCAAAATATGGCTCGTTTTTATAAATACCACATCTTGCTTGGCAAGTTCCGCATACTTTTAATTTAACGCCATTATTAAACATCTCTTTAAGCATTGCTACTAAATCGTTGTCGTAATTTTCTGGTTTTTTATTACAATCTCTTGCTAAATCTACCGAATCATTCATTAAAAAAATTCTAATCTCTTCGTCTCGTTCAAAAAGATTTTTAGCCAATCTCAAACCATTCCAAGCCACATCAGTTCCATTGTATGGCTCTGAATTAAATATAAATAAAATTTTCATTTTTTCTCCTTTATAATTCCGCTATATCCTGCTTTTTTAATAGCATTTAGCAGTATTGTAGTGTTTGTTTCATTGTTGTCAAAAGTTACATTTGCCATATTTTTAGGCAGACTAACCTTTACTTTTTTTACCCCTTTAGTGCTATTTAGACTCTTTTTTATAGCCATTGTGCAAAGCGGGCAAGTCATACCTTTTATATCAATAGTTACATTTGTATCTTCTGCTTGCAAAAAAAGTGTAAGCAGAGTTAATATAATTAATTTTTTCATTTAATCTCCAATATTAGTAAGGCTAAAAGCTGAAAGCAATAAAAATATTTGCCATAGCCGTCATTCTGAGCGGATGCGAAGAATCTAACTCAAACTGCCGAAATAAATTTTTAGTTTTACAGCCACTTAAACTAGATTCTTCGCATCCGCTCAGAATGACTGAGATGGTGAATGTGTATTAACACCCAAACTTATAACTTATAACTTGCAACTACACACTCACACCACTACAACAGATAAACTGCCCAATATGGGTATGTTAGCATAATTAGCACAAAAACAGTACCAATACTCAAATATTTCAGATAATTTTTGCAAATACTACCTTCGCAAACTACCCTTTTTCTTAAAACAAAGAAGTAGTTGCTCCATAAATAGCCAATAATTAGCACAGCTGCGATGCTAAAATATACTTTATATGGAGCGAAAAATTGTAAAAATGATAGCGAGCCGACACTTATACCAAATAGTAAAAAGAGTAGGGGAGCCAAGCAACAAGTGCTTGCTAGTATAGCTGTAACTACTGCTCCAATAATTAGTGCCC